>ONOQ01000010.1 GCA_900319485.1 uncultured Bacteroidales bacterium
ACGCGAAGATGACCGGGGTCAGTGAACATACCCTTAACCTTCTTCTCCATCTCTTCCTTGGGATCTGAGAGATAGATGCAGTTGCCAAGGGACTTACTCATTTTGGCTTTTCCGTCTGTTCCGGGAAGGCGGCGGCAGGCAAGGTTTGAAGGGAGGAGGATATTAGGCTCCACCAGAACGTCACACTTATATGTTCCGTTAAAGCTGCGCACAATCTCACGGCACTGCTCAATCATAGGTTCCTGGTCTTCTCCCACTGGAACGGTGGTTGCTTTGCAGAAGCAGATATCGGCAGCCTGGGAGATGGGGTATGAGAAGAAACTGACCGGCAGGCCCCTCTGGTTGTCGTTCTCCGTTTCCCCACTGAATCCGCGAAGTGCCATCTCCGTTTTGACGGTAGGGTTGCGCTGAAGGCGCTGGACAGTTACCAGATTAGAGAAGAACTGGGTCATCTCGTGTAGCTCAGGGATCTGGCTCTGGATGAAGAGCGTTACCTTATTGGGGTCCAGGCCGCAGGACAGATAGTCCAGAGCCACCTCAATGATGTTCTGACGCACTTTCTCCGGGTTGTCTGCATTGTCTGTGAGGGCCTGCACGTCTGCAATGAACACAAACATGCGGTCATAATTGCCCTCATTTTGCAGCAGCACACGGTTGCGGAGTGATCCAACGTAATGTCCCAGATGAAGTTTGCCGGTGGGACGGTCTCCGGTAAGTATGATTCTTCCCATATACTCTATTTAAGTCTACAAATTTAGCACTTTTTTCCGATAATCGGAGCGAAGAGACGGAAGTCCCCCGCAAAGGTGCGGGATTTAGGGGGTGGGTAAAGACAGAAAAAGGCGAAGCGTCTGCTTCGCCTTCTCAGAGCAGAAAGCCACGCGGGCTTATTGCTCATCGGGCCCCTGATCCTGAGGACCGGGCTGAGGACCGCCCTGGAACGGGCCCTGAGGGCCGCCCTGGGGACCGCCAGCCTGCTGGCCGGCCTGGTACATCTTCTCGAATGCCTTGTTGAGGGCCTCGGAGTACTTGTCGATATCGGCCATATTCTGAGCCTTCACGGCTTCCTTGAGGGCATTGCAGTTGGTTTCTACCTCGCTCTTGATATCGGCAGGGACTTTGTCGCCGTTCTCCTTCAGGAATTTTTCTGCCTGGAAGGTGAGGGCGTCGGCGCTGTTGATCTTGTCGATGCGCTCCTTCTCTGCCTTATCTGCGGCCTCGTTGGCCTTTGCTTCGTCCCTCATACGCTGGATTTCGGCGTCTGAAAGGCCGCTGGAGGCCTCGATGCGGATGTGCTGCTCCTTGCCGGTAGCCTTATCCACTGCAGAGACGTTCAGGATACCGTTGGCATCGATATCGAAGGTAACTTCAATCTGGGGCACGCCGCGGGGTGCGGGAGCGATGCCGTCCAGATGGAATATGCCGATCTGCTTGTTGTCCTTTGCCATTGGACGCTCACCCTGGAGAACGCGGATCTCTACGCCGGGCTGGTTATCTGCAGCCGTGGAGAAGATCTGGCTCTTCTTGGCGGGGATGGTGGTGTTACTCTCGATGAGTTTAGTCATTACGCCGCCGAGGGTTTCGATACCAAGGCTAAGAGGTGTGACATCCAGAAGGAGGACATCCTTCACGTCACCGGCCAGGACACCGCCCTGGATGGATGCGCCGATAGCCACAACTTCGTCGGGATTCACGCTCTTGTTGGGCTCCTTGCCGAAGAAGTTCTTCACAAGTTCCTGCACGTAAGGGATACGGGTGGAACCGCCCACGAGGAGGACCTCGTCAATGTCTGAAGGGTTCAGGTGGGCATCGCTGAGGGCCTGACGGCAAGGGGCGATACTGCGCTGGAAGAGGGCGTCTGAAAGCTGCTCGAACTTAGCCCTTGTGAGGGTCTTTGCAAGGTGCTTGGGAACGCCGTCCACAGGCATGATGTAAGGGAGGTTAATCTCAGTTGAAGTCTGGCTGGAGAGTTCGATCTTTGCCTTCTCTGCAGCCTCCTTAAGACGCTGGAGAGCCATAGGATCCTTCTTGAGGTCAAGGCCTCCGTTCTCTGCGGCGAACTCCTGGGCCAGCCAGTCGATTATAACCTGGTCGAAGTCGTCACCGCCGAGGTGGGTGTCACCGTTGGTGGAAAGGACCTCGAACACTCCGTCTCCGAGTTGGAGGATGGAGATATCGAAGGTACCGCCGCCAAGGTCATACACTGCAACCTTCATATCCTTGTCCTTCTTGTCAAGGCCGTATGCAAGGGCCGCCGCGGTGGGCTCGTTGATGATACGCTTCACATCCAGACCAGCGATGCGGCCGGCCTCCTTTGTTGCCTGACGCTGGGAGTCTGAGAAGTATGCGGGAACGGTGATGACTGCCTCGGTGACCTCCTGACGGAGATATTCCTCTGCGGTCTTTTTCATCTTCTGGAGAATCATTGCCGATATCTCCTGGGGAGTGTAGAGTTTGCCGTTGATGTCTACGCGGGGAGTGTTGTTTTCTCCGCGGGTAACATTATAAGGTACGCGTGCAACCTCCGTGGCCACCTGGTCATAGGTTTCACCCATAAAACGCTTGATGGAGAACACGGTGTTCTTTGGGTTGGTGATAGCCTGACGCTTTGCAGGGGAGCCTATCTTGCGCTCTCCGCCGTCAGTGAAAGCCACCACTGAAGGAGTGGTGCGCTGTCCTTCATTGTTGATTATGACGGTAGGCTGATTGCCTTCCATCACTGCGACACAGGAATTGGTAGTTCCAAGGTCGATGCCGATAATTTTACCCATAATATTATTGTTTTATTTGTTTACCAAAAAGGCGCCGCCCTTTCCGGAGCGACGCCTTCAAAATATCCAATTCTGTGCCAGCAGATTTTTTCTGCCAAATTGTCAGAAACGCCAGCCTAACGTTAGGACCGGCTCTATGCCTGTGGCCGATACAACCACCTCAGGGACATCTGCGGACCAGTCTACGATCTTGTCATAGACATTGGCGCCGGAGGTATAATAGCGGTAAGGAGTGAAGTAACTCTTGGGCATAAAGCGGAGGCGAACGGCGAAATCGGCAAAGAAATGACCAACCGAGTAACCGGCACCGAAGCTGACAAGCTGGGTGGCCTGGGCTGCGCGCTCCTGGGCAGTAAGGGGCTGAAGATTGAGGACTGGATCTGCAGGATCCGAATAATCCCAAACCAGCCAGTTTCTCTGCGAGCCGGAAAGGAAGTTGTAACCCACGCGGATTGCAAGGGACTCCGTGGGTTTGAACTCCATACCTACGCGGACGTTGTGGCCAAGGCCAAGGGCGTCCACGATATCGGCATTCTGGTCTCCCCAGGAGCCTGCGGAATAACCGAAGTCCCCGCGGCCGCGGTATTTGGCTGAGGAGTAATCGGCCATCTCATAATCTACGCTGAGCACGGCAAAACTGCCGAAGGTGTATGCGATACCGGCATTCCAGCGGAAAGGCATACGGAGAGCGTATACCCACTCATCCTCCGGGCTCTTGGAAGGGCTGAAGTAGATGCCCTTGAGATTGGTTTCCCCGTACCAGGTGCACCTTCCGGTCATATTGACAAGGGTAGGGGTCTGGATGGCAGCACCAATCCTGAATCCTGCGAAGGGGCGCCAGAGGAGGCCGGCCTTGAAGTAGACACCGGTTCCGGAGACGCTGTAACTGCGCTTTGCAAGGATGGAGTTGAGGGTGGCAAGGGTAGCTCCGCCGTCATACTCGATCTGGGGGAATGTGGAAGGATCTTCTGGCATTTCCTCCCAGTATTCCGACTCCATATATGACAGGGTGGTGAAACCCATGTTTGCGCCGATGTAGAATTTGTCATCGAAATTTGCGCTCATGTTCAGGACTACATCATGCTTGTAGCCCTTGGTCTGGTAACCATACTTTTGGAAAAGCTGACCGGCAGCCTCCGGCTTACCGCCAACCATGACGTCCGTAACGCCAAGGTAATCCGTGCCGCCAATGTGGTCAAAGAGATGTGCGCGCGCGCCCATCATGGCGCTCCAATCCGGCTCAAGGCCGTATCCGGTATTGTACCAGTCTCCTCCTATTGCCTCGGGGGTATAGCCCTGAGCAAGGGAAGCCAGGGAACCGGAATAGGAGTACTTGCCGTAGTACGAACCGGAAGCGTTTGCCCTGTAGGTGTAGTCGTTGGTGGCATTTGACACGAATCCGAACGACACGCGCTTGAGGCCGTGCCTGCGGCCGGTATCCATATTGATGACGAATCCGGCGTTTGGCATCTTCATACGGGTATAACCCGTGGACACGCGGTCTCCAAGGCCGATGGGGTCCAGGCCGTCATAGCCGAATCCCTGCGCCTGGGTAGAGGTGATGGAAAGGGACGGGGTGATGACAAACTGGGTATATCCCGCAACGGCGCTTCCGGCAGGATTTATGCCGATGGAGCCGAGGTCTCCGCCCACCGCAGTGAAGGCGTTACCCATAGCGATGGTCCTGGCGGTGCCGCCATAGATGTTCTCGGAGAACTTCTGGGCCTGATCCCAGGACTGCGCGGCGGCGGAAATGGATGCCGCCGCCAATAATACTGCTATAATAACTGTCTTTTTCATATGCTACCTGTGTGAAGATGAACGTCCGCCGCCGGAAGAGGAGGAACGGCCGCCGCCGGAGTAACCGCCGGATGAGGAGCGTCCGCCGCCGGAATATCCGCCGGAAGAACGGCTGCCGCTGGAGTAACTGCCGGAAGAGCGGCTGCTGGAGGAAGACGAGGATGAGCGGTATCCGCCGGAATAGCCTCCTGAGGAAGAAGAACTCCTGGTTGAGGAAGAACTGCTCCTATATGAAGGAGAACTTCCCCTTGAGGTGGACGAGCCGCTGCTCCTGTAAGTTGAGGAACTGCTCCTTGAGGATGAACTGCCCCTTGAAACGGAGCCGCTGCGGGAAGAGGAACTGCTGCTTCTTACGGCTGTGGAGCCGCTCCTTGTGGTTGCTGAGCCGCTGCTTCTGGACACGGTAGATGTGCTCCTTGACACGGAAGTTGCACGCCTTGTCGAAGGGCTGTAATTCCTTGAAGAACTAGCCACACCTGTTGAACGGGCCGATGTCCCGATGCTGCGGGAAGATCCGCCGATACTCCTTGAGGAGCCTGAGAATCCGCCGGTGGCGTTGCCCATCCTTGCAGGACGGTCCGACACCCAGTGGTGATGGCCGCCGTAACCGTGCCAGCCGTAATAGCCGTAGTGGTGGTAAGGCCTGTAATACCAGGGGTCGTAATACCAGGAAGTGTAGTACCACGGGCTGTACCAGGAATGGTAGTACCAGGGATCATAGTGGTACCAGGGATCCCAGTAACTGTAGAAGTAGTGCCAGCGGTAGGGATAGTACCAGGTGTCCCAGTATGCCCAGGGACGCCAGCCATAGTAGTTGTACCCCCAGGAAGGGTAATAGTACCAGGGGGTGTAGGGATAGGTATAGTTCCACGCCCACGACGGCGTATCAGTAACGGTGATAACCGAATTGGA
This sequence comes from uncultured Bacteroidales bacterium, assembly GCA_900319485.1. Taxonomy (GTDB): domain Bacteria; phylum Bacteroidota; class Bacteroidia; order Bacteroidales; family UBA932; genus Cryptobacteroides. Next base: position 5,484 of record ONOQ01000010.1, read on the forward strand.
CGTAGAAAGACGAACCGACTGCCCGGACGGTACCACGAGGGTGTCCCCGTTGCTGATTATATAGGCGGGGGAATCCTTTGTATCGGCCAGAAGGTTGTCTACGGCATCATCTGAAACGGCCACCTCAGTGACGGCGGGCTTTGTGTAATAAAGACCGTCATCGAAGGACTGAGTGCTGACCTGTCCAACTGAGCCGCAGGAGAGGGCGGCGAAGCCGGCGGCAATGTATGAGAGGAATCTCTTTTTCATATTAGGCCTCCTTTATCCAATAAAATTAGTATCTTTGTGCCGATAAATCGGCTTTTCAGGAAAAGATTATGCAATTATTATACCTGCATAACGCATTCCAGGAGACAATAATAGCAACAAAACAGCAAAAAAGCAATAAAAATTATGGCAAAAGAGGTAACAAAACGGGAAGAGAACTACTCCCAGTGGTATAATGACCTGGTGGTGAAGGCAGATCTGGCGGAGCAGAGCGCCGTGCGCGGATGTATGGTCATCAAGCCCTACGGCTACGCCATCTGGGAAAAGATGCAGGGTATCCTGGACGGGATGTTCAAGGAAACCGGCGTAAAGAACGCCTACTTCCCCCTGTTCATCCCCAAGAGTTTCTTCAGCCGTGAGGCGGAGCACGTGGCCGGGTTTGCCAAGGAGTGCGCAGTGGTCACCCACCACCGCCTGATGAATGACCCCAACGGCAACGGCATCATCGTGGACCCCGAAGCAAAACTGGAAGAGGAACTGATAGTGCGTCCCACCTCGGAAACCATCATCTGGAACACCTACAAGAACTGGGTCCACAGTTGGAGGGACCTTCCCATCCTGTGCAACCAGTGGTGTAACGTTGTTCGCTGGGAGATGCGCACCCGCCTTTTCCTCCGCACCGCGGAATTCCTTTGGCAGGAAGGCCACACGGCCCACGCTACCGCACAGGAAGCGGAGGAAGAGAAGACACGTATGGTGAACGTATACGCTAAGTTCGCCCGTGAGGTCATGGCCCTTCCCGTGGTGGTTGGCCACAAGAGCCCCGGAGAGCGTTTTGCAGGCGCCCTTGACACTATGACCATAGAGGCCCTGATGCAGGACGGAAAGGCCCTCCAGGCCGGTACGTCCCACTTCCTTGGCCAGAACTTCGCCAAGAGTTTCGACGTCCAGTTCACCAACAAGGAAGGCAAGCAGGACTACGTCTGGGCCACTTCCTGGGGCGTGAGCACCCGCCTTATGGGCGCCCTCATAATGGCCCACGGAGACGACAACGGCCTTGTCCTCCCTCCTGCCCTGGCTCCTATCCAGGTTGTGATGGTTCCCATCTACAAGACCGACGACGAACACAATGCGGTCCTGGACAAGATGTACGAACTGAAGAAGGCGCTTGAGGCCAAGGGCCACAGCGTGGAGATAGACGACCGCGACACCCTCCGTCCGGGCTTCAAGTTTGCCGAATGGGAACTCAAGGGCGTTCCCGTACGCCTTGCAATGGGTCCCCGCGACATAGCCAACGGCACCGTGGAGGTTGCCCGCCGTGACACCCTTGAAAAGATTTCAGAGCCCCTGGAGGGCCTTGAGGACAGGATTATCGGCCTTCTGGACGATATCCAGCAGAACATCTACAACAAAGCTCTCAAGTTCCGTGACGCATCCATCCGCAAGGTTGACACCTGGGAAGAGTTCAAGGAAGAGATCGAGAAAGGCGGCTTCCTCCTCTGCCACTGGGACGGCACCGCGGAAACCGAGGCCCGCATCCAGGAAGAGACTAAGGCAACCATCCGCTGCATCCCCGTGGACAGCGCCGTATGTATGGAAGAAGGCAAGTGCATCTACACCGGAAAGCCTTCACATCAGAGAGTATTATTTGCAAGATCCTACTAATATGAAAAAAGTATTCGCACTCATAAGCATGGCCCTTGTGGCCGCCTGGTCGGTATTTGCGCAGGACACCCAGGATGCGGTGGCGGAGGCCGCAGCGGCGCTCAGCGCAGCAGAGGACGTCCCTGAGGTTGTGGAGAAGCCCAAATACTGGAACACCACCCTCCTTACCAACATCAACTTCGGCCAAAGCTGGCTTTCCCATTGGGTAGCCGGTGGCTACAGCACCATTTCCCTGACCGGAAACGTAGATGCAAGTTGCAACTACGCAAAGGACAAAATGACCTGGAACAACCGCCTTCAGCTGGATTACGGCGGAATGTACAGTGCCGACAAACCCATTTTCCAGAAAACCAAAGACCGTATTTACCTTGAGTCAAGATGGGGCTATGAAACACCCATCCGCCATTTGAGCTATTCCGCCGTCTTTGATTTCAAGACCCAGTTTGGAGACAACTACGACTACAAAGCCCCCTCACAGGAGCTTCTGGACCAGTACGCAGACAACCCCACTCAGGCATGGAAGATTGCAGCCAAGGACAATCTAAAGTCCGGGCTCTTTGCTCCGGCTTATATCAATCTGGGTCTTGGTGCTCTCTGGACCCCTGCGCCGTGGTTCTCATTGAACGTTGCACCTCTCACCGGTGGTCTTGTGTTTGTCACCAATCCTGTTCTCCGTAAAACCTATGGTATGGATCTGATTGACGGAAGCGAAACCGATTACCGCGCTTTCCGCTTTGAACTTGGTGCTCAGATCAAGGCCGATGCCTCCTGGGTTATCAATGATGCCTTCTCATATACCACCCAGCTTGCTCTCTTCTACAACTACCTGAAGCCCAAAGTGGAACCTCGTATCACATGGGATAACAAGATATTCTGGAAGCTTGCAAAGTACTTTGCGCTCACCCTTTCCACAAACCTCATCTACGACCCTCTTGTAATGGTCTACGATATGGATGGTGACGGCGCGCTTGACACCAAGGGCGTCCAGTTCAAGGAATTCCTGGAGTTCGGCTTCACCTACACAATCGCGCACAAGCACTAGTATGCTCCTTGTTGCAGTCAGCGGAGGCATTGATTCGATGTGCCTTGCAGAAAAGGTTCGCCAAAGCGGCGAACCTTTTGCCATTGCCCACTGCAACTTTTCTCTCAGGGGGGCCGATTCCGACGCCGACGAAGACTTCGTCCGCTCATGGGCCGCTTCCCATGGCATCTCCTGCCACGTAAAGCGCTTTGAAACATCGGCCTATGCCGCCGCGGAAGGCATTTCAATTGAGATGGCAGCACGACGCCTCCGCTACCACTGGTTCGGTGAACTCTGCCGGGAAAACGGCTACACGGGCGTTGCCGTGGCGCACAACGCCAATGACAACGCTGAGACCCTTATCCTCAATCTATTACGCGGAACCGGCGTCCGAGGCATCCTTGGGATGAAGGCCAGCGGCTTTATCCCGGATCCGGATTTTGCCGATGTTCCCCTTCTTAGACCTCTCCTTGGTATGACCCGGGAGGACATTGAGGCCTTTGCCGCAGAAAACGGCCTCCAGTGGCGTGAGGATGCCACAAATGCTCTCAACGACTACAAACGCAACAAGATCCGGAACCTCGTTTTCCCCGTCTTCCGTGAAATCAACCCCCGCTTTGTGGAGGTCCTGAACCGCGATATGGAAAGGTTTGCAGAAGAGGGTGTATGTCCGCCAACCGTCGGCTGCGCCGACCCCTCCCAAAGCAGGCTTTGGGCCCCTCCCTCTTACACGGCCGAGGGTGGCCATGGGTTTTCGGACATACACCCTCTTCTGCAAACAGAGTTTTCAATTTCCGAAGAGCCCTGGGACGGAACGCAGGCGGTGAAGCAGCCGGATGGGGTGCTTATTCTGGATGCCGATAAAGCGGGAGAATATATTATAGGTAAGTGGGAGCAGGGAGACTGGATCAAACCCCTTGGGGCGCCGGGGCGGAAAAAGATGCAGGACTGGTTCACGGACCACCATATCCCTGCCGATGAAAAGCCGTTTGTGCCGCTTCTGAAATCGGCCAAAGACCCTCACCACGTGCTGGCAGTAATCCCCTACTGCATTGATAACGGCGTGAAAGTCACGTCAAGGACAAAGAAAATCTACCGCGTCCGGACCCTCGTTGAAGAGTAAATCAAGGATTGAAAGGCCGGGGGTGAAACCGCCCATACGGTCACGGAAAACCTGGTAGTAGGGCCTTTCAAGTCCAAGGTCCCGCATAACCGTATCCGGACGCTTGGGGTGGATGGAGAAGCGATAGTCATCGGCCGCGGTATCAGGCGCCGTAAAAGCGGCGGTGGGCTCAAGGGCGCAGGGCAGGTGAAGCCTGTCAAGGCACCACCGAATGAGCCCGATGTTAAGGTCCCAGAGGCGCTCAGGGCGTGAATCCAGTATCTCCCAAAGGCCGTCACGGTAATACTCATAGAAAGCGGCGTTCTCATATGCCGTGTCAAGGGCACGCCCGGTGCGGACAACCCACGGGGTGGAGTAATCCACCAGAACCTCACGGATGGACATATCGGCCTTATGGACAACGGGAACCTGCAGCATCTGGACGCCGTCTCCGGCAAGGATGTAGCAGCGGTTGCGGTAACTCTGCTTCTGATAACGCTCGCAGACCTCCAGCGAGGCCTGCATATCACGTGCCGCCAGGGCGAACCACTGGACCGGCGGAAAGTATGCCGTGGAAAGGAGCACGGATTAGCGGCGTGGCTTGGGGATGATGCCGCGGGAAGACTCCCTCACGAACTTAAGGATGGTGTCACGCTCCGGAGTCTGGGGGAAATTGGCCTCAATGTACTCCAGGGCCTGGCTCACGTTCATTCCCTTGAAATAGATTGTGTCGTAGATGTCCTTTATCTCGTTCACCTTCTCCTCAGTGAAGCCGCGGCGGAGAAGTCCCACGCGGTTGACGCCTTCAAAACTGATGGGGTCACGGCCTGCCAGCACGTACGGAGGGACGTCCTTGGAGAGTTTTGAGAAAGCGCCCACAAAGGCGTGAGTGCCCACGCGGCAGAACTGATGGGAGCCAGACTTGCCGCCCATAATGCCCCAGTCATGGATATCGGTTTCACCTGCAAGGCCAACGTAACTGACTATGATGCAGTGATTGCCCACGGTGCAGTCGTGCGCGATGTGCGCGTATGACATAATTAGGGTATCATTGCCGATTTTTGTGGTACCCTTGCCGCTTGCCTTGGTGCCGCGGTTTATGGTGGCGCACTCACGGATGTTCACGCGGTCACCTATCTCCACCCAGGATTCTTCTCCCTCGAACTTGAGGTCCTGGGGAATGGCGCCCACCACCGCTCCGGGGAAAACAGTGCAGTTCTCTCCAATGCGTACGTGGTTGTAAATGGTGGCATTGTTGAGCACCTTGGTTCCGGCACCGATAGTGACATTTGCGTCGATAAAAGCGAAAGGTCCTACCTCAACGCCGTCTCCAAGTACGGCGTCAGGGTGAACGCAGGCCATAGGATGAATCTTTATCATAGTTGTTTACTTAATCTTGGAACGGATGAGTTTTGCCATTCTGGTGTTGAGAGCGTGGCCGGGTTTGAAAGCCGATACGTGTGCATTGAGGTAACCTCCAACAAGCCTTAAGTCTCCAATGAGGTCTAGGAGTTTGTGGCGGCCGCATTCGTCGGGGAAATTGAGTTTGAGGTTATTCAGATAACCGTCGTCGGTAACGTGGAGATCCGGCAGGCTGAATAATTGAGATACCCACTTTAACTGCTCTTCCGTAGCCTCCTGCTCCACAATAACTATTGCATTGTCAAGGTCTCCGCCCTTTATGAGGTTATTGCGGTAGAGGTACTCAATCTCGTGGAAGAAGCAGAAGGTGCGGCTTGGGCCGATTTCCGTGGCGTAGTCAACGCCCATGTCCCAGTGGACGTTCTGGACGCCGATGATGCGGGACCCGAAGTCCACAGTAACGTCAATGGATGGGGCCGATGCGGGCTCTACCCTAATCCAGGAACCGGAATTCTCATCCTCAATTTCAACCACGTCACTGAGTTCCAGATACTTGCGCGGAACGCCCTGATTCTGGAGGCCATCGGCCTGGATTGCCTCCACGAAATAGCGCGCGCTGCCGTCCATAATGGGGACCTCTATGTTGTCCAGTTCAACTATGGCGTTATCTACGCCAAGGCCGGTGAGGCAGGACATTATGTGCTCTATTGTAACGGCTACGGTTTCCTTGTAGGAGATTGTGGTGCTGCGCGCAGTATTTGAGACATTCTCCGCGACGGCAATTATGACAGGCCTGTATTTCAGATCAGTTCTGCGGAACTTGATGCCGGTTTCCGGAGGCGCGGGCATAAGTTTCATATGGGCATAAGTTCCCGTATGAAGGCCCTTACCTTCAAAATAGTAAGATTTCTTTAGAGTATGCTGACTATTTTGCATCAATTCCTTATCCTTGACAAAAGTGTGCAAAGATAAGAAATTGATGCGTAAAATCCAAAAAGGGACTATTCCTCGGCCTGGCGCTTGAAGATGGCGTAGGCTTTCATATACTGCTTCACGGGGATAACCGGCGACCCAACAAGGACTTCTCCCTCCTTACGGATGTTGCCGATAACGCCTCCCTGGGCGCAGATGGTGGTGTGGTCCGCGATCTTGAGATGACCGGCAACCCCAACCTGACCTGCCAGGATGCAGTATTTGCCTATCTGGGTGGAGCCTGCTATTCCGCACTGGGCGGCCATAGCGGTGTGGTCCCCTATTATCACGTTGTGGGCAATCTGGCAGAGATTGTCAATCTTGACGCCGTTCCCGATGATGGTGGATTCCATCTGGGCGCGGTCTACGGTGGTATTGGCGCCAATCTCTACGTCGTTGCCTATAACCACGTTCCCAAGGTGCTCTATCTTTTCCCAACTGCCGTCAGGCTGCGGGGCGTTGCCAAAACCATCGGCCCCTATCACTACTCCGCTGTGGAGGATGACGTTGTTGCCGATAACCATTCCGGGATAGATGCGGACGCCCGGATAGAAGATGCAGTTACTGCCGATGGTGCAGTTCTCCCCGATGTAGACGTGCTCATGGATGACGGTGTTGTCCCCTACAACCGTGTGGCGGCCTACATAGGAGTAATCACCGACGTATACCTTCCTGCCGAATTTGGTGGACAGGAACCAGCGGGCCCTGAGGCTGCGGTGACGCTTTGCCTTCTTCTTTTTATCGGCCACATACTTGAGGAGTTCAGCAATTGCGCTGTAGGCGTCCTCCACCCTCACCATTGTGGGCGTGACGGACTCCTTTGGCTGGAAGTCCTTTCCCACGATGAGGATGGATGCCTTGCTGCTGTACACGAAGGGCTCGTATTTTGGGTTGGCGAAAAAACTCAGGGTACCGGGCTTGCCGTGTTCTATCTTGGCAAACTTTGTGGCCTTGGCGTTTTCATCGCCTTCCACGGTACCCTTGAGCAGTTGCGCCAGGAATTTTGCAGTTAATTCCATACTAAATAAGAGGCTCTGCGGTCATTGCGGCGGGCTTGGGGATGCCCATCAGTTTGAGGATGGTGGGAGCCACGTTGCAAAGGGCGCCGTCCTTGACTTTCTTAACCTCCGGCCCGGCATTGATTACCACAAACTGAACGGTGTTGAGAGAGTGGGCGGTGTTGGGGGTGCCGTCTGCGTTCACTGCAAAATCCGCGTTGCCGTGGTCTGCGGTGAGGAGCACCACATAGTCCTTTGCAATTGCTTCCTTCACTACCTCTCCCACCAGTTTGTCTATGCAGGTGACCGCACGGGTGATGGAATTGTAGATGCCGGTATGGCCCACCATGTCTCCGTTTGCGAAGTTGAGGATTATCATATCCTGCTTTCCGGAGCGGATCTGGGCGATGAGTTTCTCTGCAACCTCAGGGGCGCTCATCTGGGGAAGGAGGTCATATGTGGGAACCTTGGGGCTGTTCACAAGGATGCGGTCCTCGTTCTCGAAGACGGTTTCACGGCCGCCGTTGAAGAAGAACGTCACGTGGGCGTATTTCTCTGTCTCCGCTATCCTCAACTGATGCTTTCCGGCCTTGGAGACGGTTTCACCAAGGGTATCCTGCACAAGTTCCTTGTCAAAGAGGATGTGCACGCCGGTGAATGAGGCGTCATAGGGAGTGAGGCAGCAGTAGTAGAGGGGAATTGTGTGCATTCCCTCTTCAGGCATATCCTTCTGGGTGAGGACGGAAGTGAGTTCACGGGCACGGTCGTTACGGAAGTTATAGAAGATAATGGCATCTCCTTCCTCAATGGTAGCCACGGGCTTACCGTTTTCAGTGACTACGATGGGCTTTATGAATTCATCGGTCACATCGGCGTCATAACTGGCCTGGATACCGGCCTGGGCGCTTTCAAATGCGGCGCCCTTGCCCTCCACAAGGAGGTCATAGGCTTCCTTCACTCTGGCCCAGCGCTTGTCACGGTCCATGGCATAGAACCTTCCGCAGACGGAGGCCACCTTGCCGGTGGTTTCCTTCATCTTTTCCTCAAGTTCCGCCACAAAGCCAAGGCCGCTGCGGGGATCAGTGTCACGGCCGTCCATGAAGGCGTGAACGTACACCTTGTCAAGGCCTTCTTCCTTTGCTACGCGGAGGAATTCGTACACGTGGTCAAGGGAACTGTGAACGCCGCCGTGGGAGGTAAGGCCCATCAGGTGGAGTTTCTTTCCGCTCTTTTTAACGTAATCGTATGCCGCCCTGATCTCCTTGTTCTCAAGGAGTTTGTGTTCACGGCAGGCAATGTTGATTTTAACAAGATCCTGGTAAACTACGCGGCCGGCGCCAAGGTTCATATGACCAACCTCACTGTTACCCATCTGGCCGTCAGGGAGACCCACGTATTCACCGCAGGCCTGAAGATGGCCGAAAGGATATTTTTCACGGAGGGCGTCAATGTTGGGCGTGCCCTGGGTCCAGATTGCGTTTGAGTAGTCGTGACGGCCTTCACCCCAGCCGTCCAGGATCATAAGAAGTACTTTTCTGTTCATTTTCAGGTTAATTATTCTACTACAGGTGCAGGTGCGGGAACGGGGGTGGGTTCTGCGGGGAGAACGGGCTTGGGTGCCTCGGGGACCTCGATTTCCTCGTGGGACTCGATCACCTCCTGGGCCTGCTCGGCCTTCTGCTCAGCGGCCTCGGCCTTGACGGCAGCCTCCTCGGCGGCCTTCTGGGCCTTGATCAGGTCTTCCTGCTTATTTGCTATATTCTGCTGCTCCTTGAGGTCTTTCTTACCCTGGCTGACCTCTTTCTTTGCAGCCTTCACATCCTTCTTGGCGGCGGCGATGTCCTTCTTGGCCGCGCTGATTTCCTTCTTCAGGGAGTCCATAGTCTTCTTGTTCTGGTTTACCTTGGACTCAGACTCCTTGTATTCCTTCTTTGCCACATTGAGGTCCGAGGTGAGTTCCTTGAGTTCGTTCTCAAGTTCCTTCACAGCCTGTTTATCGGCGGAATCGAACTTGCCGTCATCCACCTTGCGGGCCTTCTTCTCAAGTTTGAGGGCGGCCTTCTTTGCCTTGATCACATCATCCTTTGCCTTGAGGGACTGCTTCAGGACGGAAAGGGACTTCTTGCCCTGATTGTACTGGTCCTTGGCTTTGTCGTACTGCTGCTCCAGTTTGCCAATATGGGTCTGGCTGGCCGATATCTGTTTGTCGGCGGCACGCTGGGTCTCGGAGAGTTCCTTCTCCTTCTGCTGGAGGTTCTGCTCTGCTGCCTGGACGGCTTCCTTGTTGGTCTGGGCGTTGGCGCTGAAAGAAACGGTTACAGCGGCGATAACTGCGATGATGTTGAGAATGTGTTTCATATCGTTATTATTTAATCAGTTTCTATTCTGCAAATTTAATCATTTTTCCATATATTTGCATAGACAAACCTCAACCTATTCACTATGTTTGGATTAAGACCTGACGGAAAGCAGGTGCGGGACATAGATCCCATCCAGCGGATAATACCGCATATAATGAGGCACCGCCACGATTCCCAGAACCTGACGGACTACGACTGCCCCTGCGAGCCCCTTGACGCGTTCATCAAGGAACAATCGGCCCTTGGAGAGAATTACAACTATATGCACATAGTCATTGCCGGCCTTGTGCGCACCATTGCCCTGTTCCCAAGGATCAACCGTTTCATCATGAACGGCCGCATCTTCCAGAGAAACACAATCCAGATTTCCTTCGTGGTCAAGAAGGGACTGAGCGCCGAAGCCGCGGACACTACCGTAAAGATAGACTTCACGGGCCTTGAGAGCCTTCCTGAAGTACGTGACAAGATAAACGACGCAATAAGGGCCAACAGCCATATGGATGCCAATAACGGCACTGACAAACTGGCGCGCCTCATCACCTTCACGCCCAATTTCCTCATCCATTTCCTGGTTGCAACAATCAAGTATCTGGACAAGCACGGGCTGCTTCCGGGCGCAATCCTCAAGGTGAGCCCCTTCCATACATCGGCCTTCATCACCAATCTCAAGTCCATCAAGGGACCGTCCATCTTCCATCACCTGTATGATTTTGGAAACACCGGAATGTTCTTTGCGATGGGCAAGGAGGCCAAGGTGCCGGTGGTCCAGGGAGACCAGGTGGTAGTGGGCAAGCGTATGCCGCTATATATAGTTACCGACGAACGTTTCTGCGACGGATTCTACTTTGTGAACGCCCTGAGGAATCTCCGTGAGAATTACGCCCACCCGGAAAGGCTCCTCGAAAGGATTGAAGAAGTGACGCAGGACGTGAAGGTAATAGACAGACACAGTTTCCGTAAGAAAAACAGGAATAAAGATGAATAAGGAACTTATCGCAAAGGCCGTGGAGGCCGCCGTGGCCCAGAGGGGCTGCTTCCTTGTGGACGTTACCGTTTCCAAGGACAACGACATTGAAATAATCATCGAGAAAGAGCAGGGAGACGTTGACTGGGAAGACTGCAGTGCCATTGACAAGGTGGTGCACGAGGCCTTTGACCAGGACGTGGAGGATTACGCGCTCACCGTGTCATCGGCCGGCCTGGACCGCCCTTTCAAGGTCCTGAAGCAATTCCAAAAGGCCATCGGCACAAAGGTGGAGGTGTGGCTCAAGGGCGGGAAAAAGGTCAAGGGCACCCTTGATGCCGCTACTGAGGCCGATATCACCGTAGACGGCGCTGTCATCGGCCTTGAAGGCGTCAACAGGGTAATGCCGTACATCGAGTTTTGACAATTCCCTTTGCATTTTAAGAATTTATTCTTATCTTTGCACCCGTGAACGAGATAGAGGACGACGGTCCCCTATCTTTTTTTATGGCAATAGAAACAATAAATATATAACAATGGCAAAAGAAAAAGAGAAAGAAATCACCTTGATTGACGCTTTCAAGGATTTCAAGGAAGAGAAGAGCATAGACCGTCCGGTTATGCTGGGTGTCCTCAAGGACGTATTCCTCACACAACTCGCCAAGACCTATGGCAGCGCAGACAACTTTGACGTCATCATCAACGTGGACAAGGGAGACTGCGAGATCTACCAGAACTTCGAGGTAGTGGAAGAGGTTGAAGACCCCGTGACCCAGATCACCGTGGAGGAGATTGCCGCAGAAACCGGCGACGACGACTACGAGATCGGCGACACCTTCGCCCGTAAACTCTCACTCGCCTCCTTCGGCCGCCGAGGTATCCTCAACATCCGCCAGAACCTCCAGGGCCGCATCATGGACATCGAGAAAGCCAACGTGTTCAAGAAGTACTCAGAGCGCGTGGGTGAGATTTTCACCGGTGAGGTTTACCAGACCTGGAAGAACGAGGTCCTCATCCTTGACGAGGACGGCAACGAACTCCGTATGCCCAAGAGTGAGCAGATCCCCGGAGAGCACTTCAAGAAGTCCGATTCCGTCCGCGCCATCATCAAGAGCGTGGAGATGAAGAACAACACCACTCCCTACATAGTCCTTTCCCGCACCACGGACAGTTTCCTTGAGAAACTCTTCGAGATGGAGGTTCCTGAGATCTACGACGGCCTCATCACCGTGAAGAAGGTTGTCCGCATCCCCGGAGAGAGGGCAAAGGTAGCCGTGGAATCCTACGACGACAGAATCGATCCCATCGGCGCCTGCATCGGCGTGAAGGGATCCCGCATCATGGGAATCGTCCGTGAACTCCGCAACGAGAACATAGACGTAATCCAGTGGAGTTCCAACCCTCAACTGATGATCCAGAGGGCCCTCAATCCCGCACGCATCTCCCGCATAGACCTTGGCCAGTCCCCCGATGACAAGATCAAGGTGTTTATGCAGGCCGATGAAGTAAAGAAGGGTATCGGCAAGGGCGGCGTGAACATCAAACTGGCAGGTATGCTGGTTGGCCGCGAAATTGAGGTATGGAGGGAACTCCAGAAGAACGAGGAAGAGGAAGACGACGTCCTTCTCAGCGAGTTCGCCGATGTAATCGATCCCTGGGTTATCGAGCGCCTGCAGTCCATCGGCTGCGACACAGCCCGCAGCGTTATGGCCCTTTCTCCGGCCGATATCGCCACCAGGGCAGACCTTGAGGACGAGACAGTGGAAGAGGTGCTGAAGATTCTCCGCGCCGAATTCGAAGACTAATTCAGAAACAAAAAGGGGTTATATATGGCAGAAATAAGACTATCGAAACTTATCAAGCAATTCAACATCGGGCTTGACACCCTGGTTGACTTCCTCAATTCAAAGGGAGCCGGCATAGAGGATGCAAACCCTAATATGAAGGTATCGGACGAGTTCCTCCCTGAACTTCACAAGAAGTTCGGCAAGGACCTGGAACTCAAGGAGGCTGCGGAAAAAGTGGACGTGAAACTCACTGAAATCCTTGACAAGGCCTCCAAGAAAGGCCCTCAGGAAGAGGACGACTACGAGCCCGAGAGAGTTACCGTCATCAAGAGCAACAACCTGTCCCGCAAACCGGAACCGGAGCCCGTTCCCGTGGTGGAACCTGAACCGGAACCCGTTGTGGAGCCGGAACCGGAGCCTGTCCCGGAACCCGAACCCGAGCCTGTGGCAGAGCCTGAACCGGAGCCCGTTCCCGAACCCGAACCTGAGCCCGTGGCGGAGCCGGAACCGGAGCCCGCGGCAGAGCCTGAACCCGTTGAAGAGCCCGAACCCGTGGAGGAATCCCCCGCCCCGACCCCAGCGGAAACTCCTTCCAAGGACGGCGCCCCGTTCAAGGTGGTAGGCAAGATCGACCTTTCCCAGTTCGACCCCAAGAAAGCCAAGAAGCGCGAGCGTATCAAGAGCGGCGGCACCCAGAAGGTGGACGTCACCAAGGTGCAGGCGGAAAAGGCCCCCAAGAAAAAGAAGGAGGAAGGAAAGCCTTCCCGCAAGAAGGACCGCTTCAAGCCCGCTATGACCGAGGCCGAGCAGGAAGAGATGCAGAAGGAGATCCAGAAGCAGGTGAAGGAGACATACGCAAAGATGAACGAGAGCACCCGCAACAACTTCGGCGCAAAGCACCGCAAGGAGAAGAGGGAGATCGCGGCCATCCGCTCCCAGGAGGAGATGGAAGCCGCCGCAGCGGAGAACAAGGTGCTGAAAGTGACGGAGTTCGTTACGGTAAACGACCTCGCCACCCTTATGGGCAACACTCCCGTGGTGAAGGTAATCGGCGCCTGTATGTCCCTGGGTATGATGGTGTCCATCAATCAGCGTCTGGACGCCGAAACCCTGGTCCTTGTGGCCGAAGAATTCGGCTATAAGGTGGAATTCGTCACCGCGGAACTCTCAGAGGAGATAGAGCAGCAGGAGCCCGACCGCGAGGAAGACCTTGTGGAGCGTCCTCCGGTAATCACCGTCATGGGTCACGTAGACCACGGTAAGACCTCCCTGCTGGACAACATCCGCAACACCAACGTCATCGCCGGTGAGGCCGGCGGCATTACCCAGCACATCGGCGCATACAGCGTGAAACTGGAGAGCGGCCGCCGCATCACCTTCCTGGACACCCCCGGCCACGAGGCCTTCACCGCCATGCGTGCCCGCGGCGCCCAGATGACTGACCTTGCCATCATTATCGTAGCGGCCGATGACGCCGTGATGCCCCAGACCAAGGAAGCCATCGCCCACGCGCAGGCGGCAGGCGTCCCTATGGTCTTTGCAATCAACAAGATCGACAAGCCCGGCGCAAATCCGGACACCATACGCCGCCAACTCTCCGAGATGAACATCCTGGTGGAGGACTGGGGCGGCAAGTACCAGTGCCAGGAAATATCGGCCAAGAAGGGCATCGGAGTGGACAAACTCCTTGAAAAGGTGCTCTTCGAGACAGATCTCCTTGAACTCAAGGCCAACCCCAATAAGATGGGAAGCGGCGCCGTCATCGAGAGTTCCCTGGACAAGGGCCGCGGCTATCTTGCAACGGTCCTGGTGCAGGACGGAACGGTCCACGTTGGAGACGTAATCATCTCCGGCAGTTACTACGGCCGCGTAAAGGCTATGTTCAACGAGCGCGGACAGAAGGTTGAGAGCGCAGGCCCTTCCACCCCCGTGAGCCTGCTTGGCCTGAACGGCGCCCCCGCCGCAGGTGAAAAGTTCAACATCATGGCCGATGAAAAAGAGGCCAAGTCTATCGCCCAGCGCCGCGAGCAACTAATCCGCATCCAGGGCATCAAGACCCAGAAGCACCTCACCCTTGAGGAGATCGGCCGCCGTATCGCTATCGGCAACTTCAAGGAACTCAACGTCATCGTCAAAGGCGACGTGGACGGATCCGTGGAGGCCCTGTCCGATTCCCTCATCAAACTTTCCACCGAGGAAGTACGCGTGAACGTGATCCACAAGGCCGTTGGCGCCATCAGTGAGTCCGACGTTCTTCTTGCCGAGGCATCCGACGCCGTCATCATCGGCTTCCAGGTGCGTCCTTCCGCAGAAGCGCGCCGCGCCGCGGAGAAGGAGGGCATTGAAATCCGCCTCTACTCCGTCATCTACGACTGCATCAACGAGGTCAAGGAAGGTATCGAGGGTATGCTGGAGCCGGAGAAGAAGGAAGAGGTCACCGCTACCGCGGAGGTCAAGCAGACCTTCAAGATCTCCAAGGTTGGAACCATCGCCGGCTGCCTTGTGAAGGAAGGAAAACTCACCGGCAAGGCCGATGTCCGCCTTATCAGGGACGGCATCGTGGTATACACAGGTTCCCTGTCTTCCCTCCAGAGGGGCAAGGACCAGGCCAAGGAAGTTCCCGCCGGAATGGAGTGCGGCTGCGGCCTTGAGCGCTACAACGACATCCACCCCGGAGACATCATCGAGGCATTCCAGATTGTAGAAATCAAACGTAGCCTGTAGGATGCTGATAGTACTGGAAGGGCTTGACGGAGCCGGTAAATCCACCCAGGTAAAAATGCTGAAGGAGTATCTCCTGCAGCGTTTCCCTGACCTTGAATACATTCATTTCCCGCGCTATGAGGCCCCCGTTTACGGAGACCTCATAAGCCGGTTCCTGCGCGGGGAGTTCGGCGGCAATGCGGAGGTTCACCCTCAACTTGTGGCCCTTCTCTTCGCCGAGGACAGGCACGGCGCCGCCCCTTCAATGAAGGAAGCGCTTGCGGCCGGGAAAACCGTCCTTCTGGACCGCTATGTGTACTCCAACATAGCCTACCAGTGCGCAAAACTGAAGGATCCCGCGGATAAAGCGCGCCTGAGGGACTGGATCTTCAACACGGAGTACGGAGACTTTTCTCTTCCGGTTCCTGACCTCAACCTTTTCCTGGACGTTCCTATCGGCTTTGTTGAAAAGAGCCTTTCCGGGAACAGGGAAGGCAGTGACAGGAACTATCTGGAGGGCTCCAGGGACATACACGAGGCATCAATCAGTTTCCAGAAGGATGTAAGGGATATGTATGTGGGAGAGACCCGGAGGGATCCTAAGTTCCTCAGGATAGACTGCTCCGACGCCGCCGGACAGATGCTGCCCCCGGATGCAATCTTTGAAAAAGTGCGTAATACCATAGATCCTTTCCTGAGATGAAGCGTATCCCATTAAGGCGCTTTGGCGCCGGAATCATCGGCCTGGTATTCCTGGCTTCCGGTCTCCTCAAGATGGCAGACCCTGTGGGCACTATGCTCATCGTGACGGAATACCTGAAGTTCTTCCATATCGCGTTCCTTATTCCGGCCGCGAAGGGTATCGGCATTGCCCTTTCCCTTCTGGAAACCCTGACCGGAATTGCGCTGGTTACCGGAGTTCTCAGAAAATTGACCGCCTGGGTCACAACCGGGATGCTGGCGTTTTTCACAGTCGTGACGCTGGTCCTCTGGATAAAGAATCCTCAGATGGACTGCGGTTGCTTCGGGCAGGCAATCCACCTTACCCACGTGCAGAGCCTCCTCAAAAACGTAGTGCTGCTGCTTGTGGCGCTGTGGGCCTTCCTGCCGTTCGGGGACTTCGGGAAAACGCCGGTAAGGAAGATAGTATCGGCCTCCATTGCCGCCGCGTCAGTGATTTTTGCGGTGGTTTACTGCAACACCCATCTGCCGCTTCTGGATTATACGGACTTCCGCACGGGCGCGGAACTGATGGCTTCGCTGGACGACGATATAGTGGCCGATAACCACTTCAGGGAAGAGCGCACCTACGTCAAGGATGGCCAGGAAGGAAAGTTCCTTCCCGGGCACTATCCCGGCGACGACTGGACCCTGGTGAAGACTGACACCGTCTTTGTGGAGAGTCCCCTCGCAATGGACAACTTCCCCATCCTCAGTTTCCGTGACACGTCAGATGTCTACCGTGACAGGATGGCCGCAGAAGGCAAGGTGGTGGTATTCTCCGTATATGAACCCTCAAAGGCCCCCTGGGAGCGTATCCAGGCCGGATATGACGCAGTGCTTGAGGCCGGAGGCACTCCCCTTGTGCTCCTTGCCTGCGCCCCGTCTCAGGTGGCAGATTACTCCGTTCCCGCAGGGCTTCCGGTGTATTTTGCCGACTACAAGCCGCTTGTCTCCATCAACCGCAGTAACGGCGGCGCCACATATCTCTCGGAGGGAGAAATCATTCTCAAGTGGTCATCCAAGGGCACTCCCCGGGACTTCGGGCCCGTTTTCCGCGACGACCCCGTGAACCTCTCCACCTGGGTTCTCAGCCGAAACCGCCTTAAGGCCCAGGGCTTCTGCCTGTACCTTGCCGCGCTGCTCATTCTGGTGTAGCGCTTCCAGGCCTGCGCCCTGCCCGTACCGTGCCGCGAGTCCGCATAGACGCCGTATAAGGCCGTTTCTATGGATTCGCGGAAAAGGAGGTTCCACTATCAAAAATATTCGCTATCTTTGTAAGACAACACGGAAACTCTAAAAACCTAATATTATTATGAAACCTACACTTTTGGTACTTGCTGCAGGAATGGGAAGCCGTTACGGCGGTCTCAAGCAGATGGACGGCCTCGGCCCCAACGGAGAAACCATCATTGACTATTCAATCCACGACGCCGTGGAAGCCGGTTTCGGCAAAGTCGTGTACATTGTCCGTGAGTCCTTCAAGGCCGATATGGAAGCCCACGTCAAGCAGAAATACGCCGGCGTGAAGTGCATTGACGAAAAGCCCCTGGAGTTTGTGTTCGTAACCCAGGAACTTGACAAGATCCCCGCCCCCTACACCGTCCCCGAAGACCGCGTGAAGCCCTGGGGTACCGCCCACGCCGTACTTATGGCAAAGGACGTGATCAAGGAGCCTTTCGCCGTCATCAACGGTGACGACTTCTATGGCAAGGAGTCCTTCAAGGTACTTGGAGACTGGTGCCGCGCCCATGAAAAGACCCAGGGTCAGTACTGCATCATCGGATTCGAACTTGAGAACACCCTTTCCGAGAACGGCAGCGTATCCCGCGGTATCTGCTACTATGATTCCAAGAACATCCTCACCGGCATCGCAGAGCACCTTGACATTGCAAAGGAGGCAGACGGCAACGTATACGGCAACAACTCCGTCAGCGGAGAGCAGCACGTGAAACTTGCCGCCAAGGCTCTGTGCTCAATGAATATGTGGGGCTTCACCCCGGATTACTTCACCAAGAGCGAAAAGAGTTTCGTAACCTTCCTCGAGGAGCACCGCACTGAACCCAAGAAGGAATTCTACATTCCATATGCAGTTGACGTGATCGTAAAGGGCGGAGAAGGTTCCTGCGAGGTCCTTTCCACTCCTTCCCACTGGTTCGGCGTCACCTATAAGGAAGACCGTCCCGCCGTTGTGGCAAAGTTCGCCCAGTTAGTAGCAGACGGCGTCTATCCCAGCCCCCTGTATTGATATGGCCCTTTTTGCAAGACGCGTAAACAATTTTGACCTGTATGCCAATCACGCCTGGTATGTGCCGGGCGTGAGCGGTATGTTCGGCCTTCTTGGATGGTTCCTTCTGGGTAATCTCCTCGGCAGCCTGGTGACATTCATTCTCGGACGGTTTCTCCCCTCCAATGTGGTTATGGAATACGGCTCCCTCATAGCATATCCCATCGCCTTCATTCCGGCAATGATGTACGCCGCCGGCCAGAGCCGCAAGAATATGCTCTTTGACCCTGGGTACAAACTGTCCAGCGCCAACTTCGGCCCGTTCAAGTGGTGGAGCATAGCCCTTATCACGGTGGTCCTTTCCTTTGCCACAATGATATCGGCCGATCTCCCCAATTACCTCAATATGAAGGTGACGGATACCGTCCCGGTGCTGAAGGAGTTCTATGATCTGATATCGGCAGCGCTGGAGCAGATGACCGGCGGTCCACTCTGGAGTTCGTTCCTCCTTACCGCCATCTTCGCCCCCATCTTTGAGGAGTGGCTGTGCCGCGGTATGGTCCTGAGGGGCCTTCTCACCAAGATGAAACCGGGCTGGGCAATAGTTATCAGCGCCTTGTTCTTCGCCGTCATACATCTCAACCCCTGGCAGGCCCTCAACGCCTTTATTATCGGCGTTGTGATGGGTTACGTCTATTACAAGACCGGCAGTCTGTGGCTCACGATGCTCATCCACTTCGTGAATAACGGCTTTGCAGTAATCTGCGCCCAGATCCCGTCAATGGAAGAGTACGACTACTGGATTGATATGATGGGAACTTCCACTTATGTGGTTGTCTACATCGCAGGTCTTGCAGCCCTGGCGCTTTGCATCATGGCTTTCAGGCGCATCCCGCTCAAGGCTCCTTACGGCAATATAGACAGAGTATAGAGTATGGAAGAAGGCAGGAAGAAAGACTGGCTGGCGTGGCTTAAGCGCAAAGATCACAATTATTTCATCCCGTTTGTGATAATTGTGACCACCGTCGTTGCCGTTGTCCTTCTGTTCCTGTCCCATAACAGTGTCCTCAACTGGGTCAAGGCCACAATGGAAGTCAAGAGCCAGGAAAAGGAAATGGCCCGCCTCAAGGAGGAAATCAAGGAGATGGACGCGGAGTATAAGGCCCTTACTGAGAACAAGGACTCTCTGGAGTCATTCGCAAGGGAAACCTATCACTTTGCCGCCCCCGGAGACGACGTATACATAGTGGAGTAGTCTCTCACCATCTGCACGGTTTCCGCAACGTCGTGAACCCTCAGCCAGGTGGCTCCCTTCTCAAGGGCAATCCTTTCCAGGGCCAGAGTTTCAGGCATCGCCTCTTCCGGGGTGATGCCTAATTTTTTGTATATCATACTCTTCCTGGAAATGCCTACCAGGATATCCCTCCCGGCCTTTTTCAGTTCATCCAGCCGGTTCAGGACTTCGTAATTCTGGTCAATGTCTTTCCCAAAGCCAAATCCGGGGTCCAGGATCCAGTCATTGATACCGTTGGCTTCCGCCCTCACGGCAAAGTCCCGGAAGAAGCCAAGGATATCTTCAATCACGTCTCCCTGCGGCTTCCGGCCGTGCATGGCGATATACGGAAGGCCCAGTTCTCCAACGGTCCTTAGCATATCCGGAGTGCCGCCGCCAACATCGTTCACAATGAACGGCCCAATGATCTCATAGGCCCTTTCGACTATCTCCGGCCGGTAGGTGTCTATGGATATTGCCGGTAGCACCATCACGGGGGACTCCGGTCGCTTCGCTCCCTCCGGCCCCTCCCACTGCCATAAGTGCCGGATTGGAAGCAAGCTTCCATCCGTCCCTTCTGTCAGCGGGCCCCTCCCCCTATACTTGTCCGGGGGTGGACAAGCCCCCGTGATGGTGCTGCCGGCAATATCACGCAGTGCCGGCTCCAGGCGGGCCCATTCTTCTTCAAGGGAGGGCTGAGGTGCGCCGGGGCGGGTGCTGCAGGCGCCGATGTCAATTATGTCGGCCCCGTCAGAGAGCATCTGACGCACTTTGGGCATAAAGTCGCACGCCGCAGTCCGGCTCCCGCTGTAGAACGAGTCCGGCGTAAGGTTGATGATGCCCATTACGTGAATCATAGAATCAGCCTATAATGAACCTTCCCGCCTTGGGGATGCGGCGGACAAGGACGGAGAAGAGCGCAACGCCAATAAAGGAGATGACCGTTGTGGTAAGGATCTGCACGGGGGTTGGCAGCGCCATACCCCTTATCCAGGCCGATACAGCCCCGAGAAGGAGAAGATGGCACAGGTACATCCCGTAACCGGCGTTTGAGACGGGGACAAGGACCTTGCGGTAGAAAGAGGTATCGGCCTTTATCTTGCGGAAAAGAAGGATCCAGGCAATGGTCATAATGGCAACGGCAAGGCCGTCGTTCATCCACGGGATTTCCCAGAGGGCGGCAAGGCCTACGGGGCCCTCGAAGGGGAAGACGCCGCCGGAGTCTGCCATAACGCCCCTGAAAAAGCCCACGGACCCGATGGCAAAGCCGCCGAGGAACAGCGGCAGGGCAATGGCAAGGGTTTTTCCCCAGGACAGTTCAGGGACAAATTTACGGAAGTACAGCCCAAGGAGAAGATAGCCGACAAAACCGCTGACATAATAGAACAACCCGTAGGCATTCCAACTGGCTTCACCCCAGAGCGGGAACTTTGCCGGATTGGGGATGCCGGAAGGGCCGTAAATGACCGGCGCCGGGCCGCCAACCCACTGACGGATGAACGGAATGAGCGTAGTGAAGAGCCATATTCCAAGATACACCAGGAGTTCCTTTCGGCCCACTTTCTCCGCCCAGGGAGAGAGCATCGGCATAATGAGATACAGCCCCACAATCATATACACAAACCAAAGATGCCCGGCCGCATAATTGAAGTTCAGGAGAAGGTCCCTGAAATTCTGAACGGGTTCTCCCCACACAAGGGCGTACACAACGGTCCAGATAAAGAACGGGACAAGTATCCTCACGGCTCTTTTCCGGAAGAATTCTCCAGTAGAATAATGCAGTGGAAACTGCAGGTAACTGGATGCCACCACAAACAGGGCGACAGCCGCACGCGGAAGCGTGTTAAGGACTGAAACCCAGAAGGCATCGGCCTCACTCAGCACAAGGGAACCCTCCCCTCCAAGGTAGAAAGGCTCGCAGGAGTGGGTAAGCATAACCATAAAACAGGCCGCCACCCTCATCCAGTCCACCCATATTTCTCTTTTTGAAGTATCCATAAAAATATGTAAATGCCCGTCTGCGAAGGTACGATATTTTTACTATATTTGCATTATTATGTGGCAAAGACTTCAGACACTTTATCTGGCAATATCGTTTGGCCTGGCGCTGGCCCTGTGCTTTGGGACAGCCTATCACGTGGCAGATCCTGACGGGATGGTTTCCGTCAGTTACTGGGGGCTTCAGAAACCCTACTTCGGAATACTTCTTGGCATACTCACCGGCCTTGTTGGCCTTGCCCTTGTGAGTTTCAAGTCCCTCATTCTTCAGATGAGGCTTTCAACCCTTGGAGCCATCGTGGCCCTTGGTATGCAGGGATGGCTTGCGTGGATGTATTTCACCTGGGAGGGGCCCGTTTTCTCCTGGACTGTAGTATTCCCCCTCGTCATCTCAATCTGCAATCTCCTGGCGGCCCGCAGTTGCTTCCAGGACCAACTGATGGTTGAAAGTGCAATGCGCATACGTGAGAGACGCCGCCATTCCAAGAAAAAGTAGTATATTTGCAGGATGCTAAAGTCCGCAATTTGCAACATATTAGGCATCCGCTACCCCGTTTTTCAGGGCGGGATGGCCTGGATTGCCGATGCAACCCTCGCCGCAGCCGTATCAGAGGCCGGCGGGCTGGGGCTAATATCGGCCGTAAATTACGGGAAGGAAGCCGTGCGTGAGGAAATCCGGAAAGCCCGCGCGCTCACGGACAAACCCTTCGGCGTGAACATTATGCTTGCGGCTCCGGATGCCGCGGAGATCGCTTCCCTTGTGGTGGAAGAAGGCGTGAAGATAGTCACCACCGGTGCAGGTTCGCCCGCCCGATATATGGATATGTGGAAGGAGGCCGGCATCAAGGTGATACCCGTAGTGGCATCCGTGGCATACGCTCTCAAGATGCAGGAACTTGGCGCAACCGCAGTTGTTGCAGAGGGCGCAGAATCCGGCGGCCACATAGGGGAGACCCACACTATGGCACTCGTACCTCAGGTAGTGGACGCGGTGGACATCCCAGTAATTGCCGCCGGAGGCATCTTCGACGGCCGTGGCGCAGCGGCGGCCTTCATGCTTGGCGCCAGCGGCGTGCAGGTGGGAACCCGCTTCCTGATGGCCAGGGAATGCCGCATCCATCCGGTCTACAAGGAAAGGCTGGTGAAGGCATCGGACATCGGCACAATGGTTACCGGCCGCAGCCTTCAGGACGCCGTGAGAAGCCTCAAGACGCCGTTTTCCAAGCAGTTCGCCAGGATGGAAGCGGACCCTTCAGTAGGGGCCGATGAAATCCGCTCCTTCGGCACCGGCTCCCTCCGCAAGGCAGTATTTGACGGAGACCTTGCCGGCGGCAGTTTCCTTGCAGGAGAAGTGGCGGGGATGTGCCGGAAGGAAGAATCGGCCCGCGAAATTGTCCTAGACATTGCGGAGGGCGCAGAGAAAGTTATGAAAGAAAAGAGTTCGATATATGGATGTTAAAAGAGTAGTAGTGACAGGAATGGGGGTCATCTCCTCCGTGGGAAAGGATGTGGACACATTCTGGAGGAACCTCATTGACGGAGTCTGCGGCATAGATTACGTGGAGGAATTCAAGGATATGCCCGTTACCTTTGCAGGAAAAGTGAAAGACTTTGACGCGGAGCAGTACGGGATGGACAAGCCTTTCATCCGCAAGCAGGACAACTTCACCCTTTATGCAATGGCGGCCGCCTGGCAGGCCGTGAAGCAGTCCGGGCTTGAGGCCGATGTAAACATAGACCCCTACCGCCTTGGCGTATACGTGGGTTCAGGTATCGGCGGCTTCGACGTGCAGTACCGTGAAACCGCCAAGATGATAGAAGACCCCACCGGAAAGTGGATCTCTCCCCTTTTCATAGCCACTATGATTTCCAACATAGCGGCCGGCCACATTGCCATAAAGCATCAGGCAAAGGGCCCCTGCCTTGATATCGTCACCGCCTGCGCCACCTCATCCCACTGCATCGGAGAGGCATTCAGGGCCGTGCGTCACGGTTATGCCGATGCAATAATCGCCGGCGGCAGTGAGCACGCCTCAATCCCGCTTGGAGTGGCAGGCTTCTACAACGCAAAGGCCCTCACCCGCGCTACTGACCCCAAATACTCATCCCTCCCCTTCAACGCCAACAGGCAGGGCTTCGTGATGGGAGACGGCGCCGCCGTCCTTATCCTGGAGTCCCTGGACCACGCCCTTGAAAGAGGCGCCACCATCTACGGCGAGATTGTGGGGTACGGCAACACCTGCGACGCCTACCACGCCACCGCTCCCCGCCCTGACGCCAGCACCCAGGCCCGTTCCATCTGCGACGCCCTTCAGGAAGCCGGCTTCGACCCTTCCAAGGACAACCTCTACATCAACGCCCACGGCACCGGCACCCACCTCAACGACATTGCGGAAACAATGGCCTGCAAGGTGGCTCTCGGAGACTTCGCATACAAGGCCCACATCTCCTCCACCAAGTCCATGACCGGCCATATGTTCGGCGCAGCAGGCGCAGCAGAGGCCATTGCAACGCTCCTTGCCCTCCGTAACGGCATCTGCCCTCCCACCATCAACCTGGACACCCCGGATCCCGAGTGCGACCTTGACTACACCCCCAACGTAGCGGTCAGGACTCCCCTCACCCTGGGTCTTTCCAATTCCTTCGGCTTCGGCGGTCACAACGCCTGCGTAGCCTTCAGGCCTTACAATGGATAGGGACGGCATAATGGAGGTGCTCCCCCACCGGGGGCCGATGCTTCTTCTTGACACCATGGAACTTGATGCCGAAGGAGTATGCCACGCAACCTACCGCATCCCGGATTCTCCGTTCTACTGCGACGGCCATTTCCCCGGAAATCCCATTGTTCCGGGTGTCATCCTCTGTGAAATAATGGCCCAGGCCTGCAGCCAACTGTTTGTGGAAGTTTTCAAGGAGAACCTTGTGATGTACCGCGGCCTGGATGCAGTGAAATTCCGCGGCACGGTGCGTCCCGGAGACCTCTGTGAAATAACCGCCCGCCTCCTGGAATCCAAGGGCGGGCTGTACGTGTCTGACACTTCCCTTTCCGTAGGCGGCCGCCGCTGCGCTCAGGCCCGGATAACCTTAGCGGCCGTTCCCAAAGACTGATTTCACCCCCCATCATCTGATTTACTACCACACGCTATTTCACGGGTTACTTGACAATACACCCCATTAGCAGAATAGCGCCGGTGCTGTCTTCGCGAATAAAAAAGATGAAGGGGCGATTGGCATTGAATTCCATAATGGGAGGTGACGACAAATCATCGTTTCCAGCAAAATCCACTATTGTGGCAGCGGTTGCCATAGCACCATTTTCATCAATTTTAAAACATACTTTTTGCCTTATGTCGCCAGCCGCCGATTCTTTTCGACCGAACAACTTTGAGAAATCGGCCAAATTATCGTCAAATGCATCTGTTATACCAAGAGCCCGGAGAGAATTTTTCAATTCAATAGACAGTGCATCCTCAACTGAAATCTTCGGAATGGACAGATGCAGGTCATATAACTTAGTTGAACTACTTAAAGCCGAATAGTCACTCCCATCGAAAGAGGCCATAAATGCATCAAAATCTTTGTCTTCTGCCGGTAAAACAATATTAAAACTGTATCCGCCTCGTCCAAACGGGAGGTGACAATACTTATCACCATCTACTTCTGAGGCAACCCAAAGGAGCTTATTATGCATAAAACTCTTAATGACAGAATCTCCACCCGCCATATAAAAGGGCTCCTCCCGAGTATTTGACGATTTAAACTTCTCTCTCCAAGCGCCCTCAAAATAAAGGGCATTCAACATGATCAGCGGCGCATTCGGATTTAACTCTTCTATAATAGAATTTATCTTATTGTTTGTGTTGTCAGCGCACCATTTATTAATCACATCAAGTGTACCTGGAGACAAGAAATCTAATGTCTGAATGGCAGAAGGCTTGTAATACTGCTGAATGCATGAAACATAATCCTCTCTCAATTCATTATTATTAAGCCATAGAGAATTTGCATTGGAAAAACTAACTGTCTTATCAACTTCCCAAAGGCCAGAAATCATCTTTTCATATAATACGTTGATGTCATCCAGAGAATAGTCGGTATATCCTAATGCCGATACTATTTGTGAATATGTTTCCCCACAAGCCCCGTTAAGCATCATTGAAAGGACAGATTGAATACTAAAAGGAGAATAAAAAACATTGTCGCTACCGACAGTTTTATAAATCTCGCGTAAAAGAGCAAATGAGAAATCATTGTTTGCCCTGATAATAGCCGATTGACTTTTTGTCAGTTTGATTGCTTTTAACGATTCAATCTGGACCTCCTCTCTGTCCTTATTTAAGGCATCTTCATTTGTGTCTATTTGTTGACACCCCAAGAAGAGAGAGAGAAAAAAAACAAATACAGCGATAAATAACCTTTTCATAATTACTGGAACAAATCATGCGTGTCCACTAATGGGAACAAATAAAAAGTTAATAATAAAGGGCTTGCTTATTTGTAATAAACACATCCATTCTATTTAGATGGTAATTATAGCCTGTAGTAGGTTGAACACTTTCCTCAAAATAATATCCATCATGATTGCCATACCAGCCCCAGTTCATTCTAAAGTAATCTAACACAACATTACCATTATAAGGAAATACCTCTTCTTCTCTAATTTTATAATATTCGACATTATTACCATATGGTACTAGAACATATAAAGAGTAGACCATTTTAGGAATTAATGAACGGTGTCCGTCACATATCCAGAAATGGCCATAAGTAGTATCTGCGGCTTCACGTCGACCATACATTATCAATGGCCTCTTGTTGTTAATTGAGCTTATAACTGAGGCTTGATTATGAGAAGTGCTATAACAATTATAGGGTTGAGAGTTTATATAAGTAACTGCATTTGATAGGTAGCCAGTACCACTAGTGTCAATTTGTAGACTTGCACGAAGATTTGCCAGATAATTAGACAAAAACGTATTTGAAGTTGAATCTGGCATTGCCCCCCAGGTAAAGCCCGCCGGAAGACCATAACTCCTCATTAGTTGGCCTACGGCCACAGTTAAGCATCCCAATCGATATCCTCCAGGAACGGCGGAATTAAATGGAAATGATTGTCCCCATCCTGTTTTAGTATACGGCCCCCGCTCATCTGAAACTGGAGTGGAGTCTACTGTAATAACCGAATATTCTGGGTATACAATTGTGCTATTCTGATACTCTTGTTGAACCGTAGCGTAAAAGGATTGATAAATGTCGGATGGAAGAGAAGATGCATCACATAAATAGTAAACATCCAGTCCATCCCATTCATCGCTCATTTCTTGACAAGCTTCGTCAGGATTGGTCGCGCGCGTCAGAGGAGAAGAAGTTAATGCATTGTATTTTTTTTCATAAAAGGACCAAACGTCTTTATACTTTTCGTAATCCCCAGAAGCTTGATTAGCTGCAATTCTCTCACACATTTCCTCAATAAGGAGTTGCTCTTGGGGAATGATTAGAGAGGCATCGTATGTACCATTACATACAGCTGCAATGGGCACAAAAGCTTTTGATGTTGGAATCAGTAAAAAACCATCTCCGTAATTGACGGCGTATAATTGTTCTGAACCTTTTTTGTCTAAAATAGGTACAACAGATGTGACAGATGACTTTGTATTTATTAGATCCTTATTTAAGTACATCGATGCCACTGTGATGGCATCCTCAGCCGAGAGCTCATTTGAATATCTGTCTATTCCAAGAAGGGCAGGATATTTGACGGGACAAAGAATATTATTGTCTCTGACTGGTAAATCTATACGGTTACACTCCCATAAAATAAGAATGCAACAAAGGAGGCTATTCGTGAGAAATAACTTCTTCATAGTTATATATAATGATTTCTGGCTCAAATATAATAATTATTACAATAAAAAAAATACAGTAAGTATTTTTAATGCAAATATGATTATTGAATTCAAGGGGGAGGGCCTACATATCTTACTCCACGCTTTCCGTGGCCGGCCGTCGCTGCGCCCAGGCCCGGATCACTCTTGCCGCCGTTCCGAAAGACATTTAGGCCATATCGCAGTTTTTTATTATCTTTGCAGGTTAAAACACATTGCTATGGCAGAGAACACGCTGTTGGAGAAGGTCCTGAGCCTTCAGGACAAATATAAGAAGCTGGAAGAGCAGTTGGCAAGCCCTGAGGTTATTGCCGACATGAAGAAATTTGTCCAGCTGAACAAGGACTACAAGGAACTGCAGCCCATCATCGCCGCCGGCCTGGAATACAAGAGACTGGTGGATGAGCTTGCGCAGGCCAAGGACATCCTCATGAATGAAAAGGATGAGGACCTCAAGGAGATGGCCCGTGAGGAAGTGGCCGATATTGAGCCCAAACTCCCGGAGATGGAGCAGCAGATAAAGCTTCTCCTCATTCCCGCAGACCCTGACGACAGCAAGAACGCCATGGTGGAAATCCGCGGAGGCACCGGCGGCGACGAAGCCGCCATCTTTGCCGGAGACCTCTTCCGTATGTATCAGCATTATGCCGAACGCCGCGGCTGG
This sequence comes from uncultured Bacteroidales bacterium, assembly GCA_900319485.1. Classification (GTDB taxonomy): domain Bacteria; phylum Bacteroidota; class Bacteroidia; order Bacteroidales; family UBA932; genus Cryptobacteroides. The sequence goes on from ONOQ01000010.1 coordinate 33,392, forward strand.
AAACTGGAAGTCACAGATCAGGCTCCCGGCACATCCGGTGGCTACAAGCAGATTGTGTTCAAACTCTCCAGCAGCCAGGACGGCGTTTACGGCATCATGAAATATGAGTCCGGCGTGCACCGCGTACAGCGCGTACCCCAGACCGAAACCCAGGGCCGTATCCAGACTTCGGCCGCCTCTGTGGCCGTTTTCCCGGAAGCCGGCGAATTTGACATCGAGCTAAATCCGGCCGATATCCGCAAAGATCTATTCTGCGCATCAGGCCCCGGCGGCCAGGGCGTGAACACCACTTATTCGGCCGTACGCCTCACCCACATCCCCTCCGGAATTGTGGTCCAGTGCCAGGAGGAGCGTTCACAACTCAAGAACCTTGACAGGGCAATGGAAGAACTCCGTACGCGCCTTTACAACATGGAGCACCAGAAGTACCTTGACGGCATTGCCGCAAAGCGCAAGACCATGGTGAGCACCGGTGACCGCAGCGCCAAGATCCGCACCTATAACTACCCCCAGGGCCGCGTGACGGACCACCGCATAGGCTGGAGCATGTACAACCTTCCCGTCTTCATGGACGGAGACATCCAGGAGTGCATAGACCAGCTCCAGATTGCAGAGAACGCAGAACGCCTTAAAGAAGCCGGGGAGGAATAAGCCATGGCACGTAAAAGAGAAGAACTCCAGGCCCTTGGCCGCCATACCACTTACAGCCAGACCTATGCTCCGGAGGTCCTTGAGACCTTTGAGAATGTCCACAAGGACAACGACTACTGGGTAAGGTTCAACTGCCCTGAATTCACCACCCTTTGTCCCATCACCGGCCAGCCGGATTTTGCGGAAATCCGCATCAGCTATGTCCCAGACGTGAAGATGGTTGAGTCAAAGTCTCTCAAGCTCTATCTTTTCAGCTTCCGCTCAAACGGAGATTTCCATGAAGACTGCGTGAACACAATTATGAAGGATCTCATCAAGTTGATGGATCCCAAGTACATTGAGGTTACCGGATTCTTCACTCCCCGCGGAGGCATTTCCATCTACCCTTACGCCAACTACGGCCGTCCCGGCACAAAATGGGAGCAACTGGCCTGGGAAAGGCTCAGCCGCCACGAATAGCCCCGTCGAACATAACGGGCTTATTACCAATCATTTATACAAAATCCCCTATGTAAAAACGCATAGGGGATTTTATGTAATCAACTGATAATAAATAATATCCGTTCAACGCAAACTACTTTATAAGATTCCCCAGGATTGAGCGGGTGAGTTCCTTTGTAATGGTGGAGGTAGCGCTCTTGGTGGCCTTTGACACCATCTTCTTGCCAGTGGAGGTGGTACTCTTCTTCTTGGTGCCTGTTACCTTGGAGGTGACGGCATCTGCGGCTGCGGCGGCGGCAACGCCGGTAACTGCAGTGAGAACGGATTTAAGCACCTTTGAGGCAATGCTGTTTTTTGCCTTCTTGGCCTTTTCCTTTGCTTCCTTTTCCGCTTCCTTTGCGGCGCGGGCGTCTTCCTTGGCCTGAATGGCGGCCTGCTTCTCCGCTTCAGCGGCGGCCTCTATCTCCGCCTTCTGGCGCTCTGCTTCCTCAGTAGCCTGAGTTATGATTTCATAGGCGCTTTCACGGTCAATGGGATGGTCATACCTGCCATAGAGTCGTGAACGGTTGATAAGTTCCGTACGCTGCTCCGGGGTGATGGCGCCAATCTGGCTCAGGGGGAAGAGAATCTTTGCGCGCTCCACAATTGCGGGAGTACCTTTGTCGTCCAGGAAGGACACAAGGGCCTCTCCGGTGCCCAGTTCAAGAAGCGTGTCATAAGTCTTGAAGGCGGGGTTGGGGCGGAATGTATCGGCCGCAACCTTAACTGCCTTCTGGTCCTGGGGGCTGTATGCGCGGAGGGCGTGCTGGACACGGTTACCCAACTGACCCAGGATATTTGAAGGGATGTCAGTGGGGCTCTGGGTGATGAAGTAGATGCCCACGCCCTTGGAACGGATGAGGCGGATAACCTGCTCGATTTTGTCAGTAAGGGCCTTGGAAGTGCCTTCAAACAGCATATGAGCCTCGTCAAAGAAGAACACAAGTTTGGGAAGATCCATCTCTCCAACCTCCGGGAGGGTGGCGTAAAGTTCACTGAGAAGCCACAGGAGGAAGGTTGAGTAGAGTTTGGGCTGGAGCATCAGTTTATCTGCGGCAAGGACGTTCATTATGCCCTTTCCGCCCTCGCACTGAAGGAGGTCATAAATGTCAAAGTCAGGCTCTCCGAAGAATTTGTCGGCGCCCTGGTTCTCAAGGGCAAGGAGGGCCCTTTGGATGGCGCCCACTGAGGCCGATGTCACGTTGCCGTACTTTGTGGTGTACTCTGCGGCGTTCTGCCCCACGAAGTTGAGCATGGCCCTGAGATCCTTGAGGTCAATCAGGAGAAGCCCGTTGTCATCGGCAATCTTGAAAACTATGTTGAGGACGCCGGTCTGGGTTTCATTGAGGTCCATCAGGCGGCCCAGCATATCCGGTCCCATACGGGAGATGGTGGAACGCATGGGATGGCCCTGCTCCCCGTAAACGTCGAAGAAGCGCACGGGGCAACTCTGGAACTGAGGATTCTCTATGCCGAACTCCGGCAGCCTCTTCTCAATGAATCCGGAGAGTTTACCGGCCTGGGAGATGCCGCTTAGGTCTCCTTTCATATCGGCCATAAAGCAGGGTACGCCCGCCTGGCAGAAGGTTTCTGCAATTACCTGGAGGGTGACGGTTTTACCGGTGCCGGTTGCGCCTGCGATGAGTCCGTGGCGGCAGGCCATTTTGCCCTGGAGAGAGATGGGGCCGTTGGAGGAATGGGCTATGTAAAGCCCGCGCTGAGTGTCTAGCATAGAGGATCTGAATTATTTCCGCTAATATAGCAAAAATTATTCAGAGAATAAATCCCTTTGCGGGAGAGAAGAGGAAAAACGCCTGCGGAGGTTCTTCACAAGGTAGGAAGTGTTGCGGCTGAATTTGGAGCCCCTCCAGGCCGATGTATTGGAGATGAGCACCCAGGTCTCCCCGTCGGGGAACACTTTCACAAGGGCCGATGTTCCGGAGAAAGACCCCGTGCGGGTCCACTCGCCGTCCTTGGTGTCCACCCAGCCCAGGGAGAAGGTGTTTTCGTCGTACCAGGTGGTCATCTTCCGGATGGAATCGGCACTGAGGATATCCTCAATGCCTTCCAGGCCGTTGATTGAGGACACAACGCGCGCAAGTTCCACGGCGGATCCCACCCAGGCGCCGGCGCCCATAAGGGAAGTGACATCATTGCCGCCGTAGCATTTTTCCACATTGGCGTACTTGCCGTCAAAGGAGGTGACGGGCTCACTGTCCGGCTGCATAAAATACATACTCTCCCCGGGGAGCCTGTCCTTGAGGTAATTCCCCGCAATCCTGAATCCGCGGCAGCCGCAGGGCTCAAAGACTTCCTTCTGCATAAACTCCTCATAGGACATCCCCGAGGCCTTTTCTATGACAAGGGAAAGAAGAAGATACCCGAAGTTGGAGTACTGCTGCCAGGTTCCGGGCGTAAAGGCAGGCGGCGGAGTTCCTCCCGCACAAACTCCCCGGTATCGGGGTGATAGCCGGTGAACATAACATCGGCCCCGCGGTAATGGAATCCGCCCTGATGCCTCAGGAGATGCTCCACCGTCATAAGGTAATAGTTGTCGTCCCTTATTGAGGTGTCATACTCATTGAGGATTCCGTAAGGGCCGAATACCGGCGTTTCCAGAAAGATTTTCCCCTGCTCCTGAAGCCTCATTACGCCTATTGCCGTGAGAAGTTTGGAGACGGAGGCAAGCCTCATTATGGTGCCGGGGGTCATCGGGGTGGAAGGATCGGCCTTTCCGTAGCCCCTGGCGTAGATGAGGGAATCGTGGCGGGTGACAGCGATTGAAACGCCCTTGAGGGCCCAGAAACGCATGAAACTGTCCACCACGGCGTCCATACCGGGGAGTTCCGACTGCGAGTTCACTATGCTGCGGTTCCAGTCCGGCAATTCCGCGGGAGCGGGAGCGGGCTTTCTGCCGCCGCAGAAAAGAAGCAGCGGAAGGATCAGAAGCAATATGGGCCACCTGGCGCTCACTTCACCAGGCCGGCCTTCCTGCCAAATTCAATGATGTAATCGGCCGTCCCTTCAATCCCCAGGACGGAACTGTCTATGGAAAGATGATAGTTGGAGGCGCTTCCCCAGGAACCCAGTGTGTAGTAATTGTAGTACGACTCCCTGATGTGGTCCTTCTTCCTGATTAGTTTTTCCGCTTCTTCAGGAGTGACGCCTTCGCTCTCCACTATGCGGGAGATGCGGTACTCCTCCGGCCCCGTCACAAATACGTTCAGGCAGGGAAGATCCCTTAGGATATAGTCCGCGCACCGGCCTATGATAACGGCGTCCCCCTTCTCTGCGATTGCGCGGATTACCTCGCTCTGGGCCTTGAAAAGGACGTCGTCGTTCATATAGGTGTTGTCCAGGTAACTCATCCGGCCTGAGGCGAAGAAACTGGACACGGAGAAGATGCTCCTTTTCTTCTCCCCGCCTTCAAACAGGGACGGGGAATAACCGCTTTCCTGGGCGGCCTTGGAGATTAACTCGTTGTCATAGAAGGGAATGCCGAGTTTCCCGGCAACCGCCTGGCCCACATAACCGCCGCCGCTGCCGAATGACCGGCCAACATTGATGATGGTATTCATAACTGACTTCCAAGAATTGACGGGTCATCGCCGTCCTTAAGTTTACCTAATTTCACTATGAGGTTCCACGCCAGGATGGCCGTAATTATGGCCGATACAGTATCCGAGATGGGGAAACTGTACCATACTCCGGCCTCAGATTCCAGGATTGGAGGAAGGATGTAGATTGAGGGAAGGAGGAAAAGCAGTTGCCTTGAAAGGGAGAGGAAAATGGACTTTTTCACCATCCCCAGGCACTGGAAAAGGTTTGTGGTGACCATCTGGAAACCCACTATGGGGAACACCGGATTCATCATCCTGAGGCCTGTGGCGGCCTTTTCCTCAAGGATGGGGTCATTGGTGAAGATGCTCACCGCAGCATCCGGCAGGAATTCCGAGACTATGAATCCAACGGTGGTCACGATGGTTCCCCACAAAGCCGTCTTGATGTACACTTCACGGACCCTTGAAAACTGCCTTGAGCCGTAATTGTAGCCGGCTATGGGCTGCATTCCCTGGTTGAATCCCATCACCACCATAATGAACAGGAAGGTGATGCGGTTCACGATTCCGTATGCGCCAAGGGCAAGGTCTCCGCCCCAGGTTACAAGCTGCTGATTGATGAAAAGCACCACTATGCAACTTGCAAGGTTCATAAGGAAAGGGCCCATTCCTATGGAGAGGGAATCCCCCGCTATCTTCCAGTCCACCTGGAACACCTTCAGGGAACGGGGCAGGTGGAGGAAACGCTTCTGGTCCATAAAATACCACAGGGTATAGCCAAGGGCCATTGTCTGGCAAAGGACGGTAGCTATTGCCGCGCCCCTGATTCCAAGCCCCAGCGTGTAGATGAAGATAGGGTCAAGGATTGCGTTCGAGGTAACCGTGAAAAGGGTAAGGCCCATCGCAAGTTTGGGATTGCCGGAAGACCGCACTATGGCATTGAGGCCGAAATAAAGGTGCGTGACGGCGTTCCCGAGGGCTATTATTGTCATATAGTCCCTTGCAAAGGGCAGGGTGGCGTCCGATGCGCCGAAAAACCTCAGGATGGGATCCATCCACACCAGAGACACTATGGTGAAGATAATGCCCGTTATGATATTGAGGGTTATGTCGTTGCAGAGGACCTTGGCGGCGCTCCTGTAGTTCTTCTGGCCAAGGAGGACGGAAATCATGGTGGCGGCGCCAACGCCCACAAGGGTGCCGAACGCCGTGGAGATGTTCATAAGGGGAAACGTCACGGCAAGGCCGGACATAGACAGGGAACCAACGCCGGGAATATGGCCGATAAATATGCTGTCAACCATATTATAAAGCGAGGACGCCGTCATGGCAATAATGCCGGGGACGGCATACTGCCTGAGGAGGGCGCCCACGGGCTTTGTACCCAGTTCAGTAGGAGCGCTTGATGACATTACTCTGAGAGTTCCAGTTCAAAGATGAGAGGAGCGTAGGGAGGGATGCGGTCTCCGCTTCCGGTGGAGGAGTAGCCAAGGTCCGACACGAAGAGGACGGTAGCCTTCTGGCCGGCCCAGTGCATCTTGTAAAGGCCTGCCTTGAAGCCTTCCACCAGGGATGAACTTCCGTCCATAGAGATTGAACTGTAGGTAGCGGAGAACTTGATGCTGGATTTCTCATAGGCCTTCTCAGTCACGAAGAGGCCTTCCTTCAGGGCAACTGATTCGTCGTTGGTGTCAAAGGCCTGGCCGTCAAGGCGGCGGCCGGTGTAGGTGAGATGGAGGGTGGCGTCATCGGCCCTCTTGTCCTCAGGCTTGAATGCCGATGTGTCGGAGACGAAGTAGAAGACGCCGTCCTGCTGTCCTGCCTTGTAGGTGCAACTCTTCTGGGCCTCACCGTAATGGGCGGCGACGTATGCGCCCAGTTCACTTATTTCCTGCCCAAGGATGTCCTGGCACTGGCCCTCCAGGGTGATTTCGTAAATCATATGAAGGGAACTTGAGCAGGCGTCTATGTACTCCTGCTTAGTGTTGTAACGGCTGGTTGTGAGGAGCCAGGCGGGGATGATGGCGGTGCGGCTTCCGCCCACCCTCATACCGCCAAGGAGATACTCCAGGCCGGCGTTTCCGGTGCCATTTGACGTGTTCTGGTACTTGGGACCGTAATAATTGTAGGGCTTGTAGTCGTTCTCGTCAAGTTGCTTGGCAATATCGGCCTCGGTTGAAGTGAGGACCGTGCCGTCGATGGAACGGACGGTGCTGCGAAGTTTGCTGTAGACGGCTTCCGGAGACCATTCCACGCCTGTTCCGGGGGTGTCCTTGAGGATATAGATGCCCCACTTGTCCGGCTGGATGCCAGGGTATTCGGTGGACATAAGCAGTTCCAGGTATTCCCGGGCCTGTTCTCCGGTAGAGGTGGTCTTTTCCTGGGCGCAGCCTGCGATGAGGGCGGGAACCGCCAGGGAGACCATTATTTTCAAAATCTTCTTATTCATTCTTTATACTTTCAATCCAAACGTGATAGACCAGGGCCGATTTTGCAGGAATCGTGCCGTTCTCCTTGTTTCCGTAGGCGAATTCTCCGGTGAAGAGGATATAGGCCTCGTCTCCGGGCTGGACGCCGTGAAGGCCCATCCTGAGGCCTTCCACAAGGGTTTTGTCAAGGGTAAGGGTGACCGGCTGGAAGATGGTTGTGTCCGTGAGTGTCCATCTTGCGGCATCGGCAATGTCCTTCCTGTTTGTCTCAATGAGGTTTGAGGCCGATACCGTGGCTCCTGTAAGGGTATAACTTGCATATTCCAGGGTAACCCGGCCGCCGGCGCGGAGGGAATCTCCGGGATCCCTGTTGTCCTGGAGGGTGAGGCGCCAGGCGCCTTCGTTCCTCACAAGCGTAGCCTCGGGATCGGCCTTCATCTGGGCCTGGACAAAGGAGTCTATGTAGCCGGCCTGCTTGTCATAGGTGACCTTCAGAGACTGCTTGGTGCAGCCCCAGCCGATGATAAAGAGTGCCGTCAGTATGATTGCCTTGACCTTCATTACAATGACTCCAGAAGCGCGTGTTTCACATATTCCTCAAGGCTTTTCCCGCCAAGGTCCACTGCGGGGTAGAGCCTTCCTCCCGCGGCGTTTTCGTGGCCGCCGCCGTTAAAATACTTAAGGGCGCACTGCTGGGCGCTTGTGCCCTTCTTTGAGCGGAGGGACACCCGGAAGTGGTCCTCATACTCTTTCAGGAGGAGGGAGAGCCTCACCTCCTTTATTGAGAGAGGAACATTCACAAGGCCTTCGCTCTCCCCTTCCCGTAGATCGAAGCGCTGCTGAATCTCCTTTGTGAGAATCATATAGGCGGCGCCTTCCGGAAGGATTGTGAGGGCCTCGTTCTGCATATAGCCCATAAGGCGCACCCTGTTTTCCCTGTAACTGAAGTAGATCTTCTGGAGAAGGGCGTCCCTGTCCACGCCGGCGGCGATAAGTTCCGAAGCCATCGTGAACGTTGACGGGAACACGGAGTTTGCGAAGTTGTTTGTGTCCGTGGTCATTCCTGTAAGGAGGGCTTCCCCTGTCTCACGGTCCTTCAGATCCCATCCCAGGGCCTTCAGGATCCAGAAAGTGAGTTCCGAGGCCGATGAGATGTCCGGGGTGGAGAACACCAGGGAGAAACTGTCCTGGGCGGGATTCAGGTGGTGGTCTATGAGGACCTTGGGAACCCTGGACGCCGCCAGGGAATCCCCAAGGACATCCGTGCGGGAGAACGAGTTGCAGTCCATAAGGATTATAAGGTCCGCTTCCTCGGTGGTTCCGGTCAGATATCTCAAGGAAGGATTCTTTGCAAACTCAAGGCTTTCCGGAAGGGAGTCCGGGAACAGGCACACAACTTCCTTGCCCAGTTCCCTTTTAAGGTACAGGGCAAGAGCCGTGACACAGCCCATGGCGTCTCCGTCAGGGTGCACGTGGGCAGCCAGGGCCACCTTGCGGGCGTTCCCCAGCAGTTTCCTGAAGGCGTCAATTTTCTCCTTTCCTATGCAGCCAGTCATACGCTTTCGGTTTGCATCGGCAAATTTACAAAAGATTATTGCTTTTGAGAAACCTTTTTTTTAACTTTGCGAGAAGTTTTGATAATTGTAAAACACTAAAATAATGAACAAATCCGTAAAAATCGCCTTAGAGGTTGTTCTTGCAGCCATCATCGTCCTTCTTGTCTGGCTCACCGTAAAGAGCATCCAGAAGCCCGTGAAATTCAACAATGAGGTTGCAGCGCGTTCCCAGGTGGCCATCCAGCGCCTCAAGGACATCCGCACCCTCCAGGTTGCTTTCAAGAGTGAGAACGGCCGTTTCAGCCCCACTGTAGACTCCCTCAAACTTTTCTATGAGGAAGGCAAGATGAACATCATCATGCAGATCGGCTCAAACGATGACTCAATTGCAGTTGCAAACACTGAGGCCATCAAGAAGGCAAACCGCAGGCTCAAACCCGCAGAACTTACCGCAAAACTCCAGGAAGCGTATGAAAACGGCCAGAAGGTGGTGTTCTCCACCGTCACCGCAATCCCCGTGAAAGACACCCTCTTCAGGAGCCGTCCTGATTTCTGCATCGACTCCCTCAAATACATCCCGTTCTCCGGTGGTCAGGAGGTTGAGATGGAATCCACCATCAAAACCGTTTCCGGCGTACAGGTTCCCCTGTTCGAGGCCCGTATGCCCTACAGGGCTCTCTGCCTTGGTCTTGACAACCAACTCCGCATCAATCTTGACGCAGACCGCAAGGACCAGAACAAGTATGAGGGTCTTCAGGTTGGAAGCATAACCGCTCCTAACAACAATGCCGGTAACTGGGAATAACAGCCCTGGCGGCAGTACAGGAATATCCATTCAAGTGTGCTTGAGTGGATATTCTTTTAATGGCTCTCCCTGGATAGGAAGTGAGAAGGTTTTCACCACCAGGGAGTTCCAGCAAAGGTACTCTTCCGTGGACATTGCCCTCCTTACGCCAAAGGTTGCGCTGGTCCCGGAGCCTTTCTTCAATCCCGGGGAGGCCCGCGCCGCGCTTGAGGAGGTAGTGGCGCTCTCTCCTTCGGACATCGTGGAATACATCCCCGTGCCTTCCCTGGCATCGGTCCTGGTGTACTCCAATTCCATTGGGGAATCCCTTTCCAAGGTACTTGCAAACACCGTCCTTCCCACTTCCGGAGAGCCCGTGAGGGTGCTCCCGGAGATGTATTATCTCCTCAGGGAACTGGAAGGAATTTCAGAGTACAACAAGATTGTGGCCTCCTGGGCCGACGGTTTCCTTCACCTTGTGATAGCCCAGGGCAAGAGCCTCTCCCTTGCCAACACTTATGAGGCCCCTGATTTCACTACCGCGGAATACTTCCTTTTCCTTGCCCTGAAAAGGCTCCAACTCAACCCTGAAGTGTCCACGGTCTGTTTCCGCACTCCCCTCACCCCTGAGGCGGAGATGTCACTGTACCGCTACTTCAAGTCAGTTTCCCGCCTATGAGGATTATCGGCGGAAAATTGAAGGGGAAGGTAATCCTTCCTCCTGCAGGATACAAAGCCCGTCCCACTACAGATTTTGCAAAGGAGGGGCTTTTCAATATCCTTGACAACGAATACGAATTCCAGGACCTCAAGGTTCTGGACCTTTTCGGCGGCACCGGATCCATTGCCTTTGAGTTCGCCTCCCGCGGCGCCGCGCGCGTATATTCAGTTGAAATGGCCCGTGAGAACGCCTCGTTCATAAAGACGGAGGCTTCAAGGCTTGGGCTTTCCAATGTCACAATGGTCCGTGACAACGTCTTTGATTTCCTCCCCATCTGCCGGGAGAAATTCGACATTATCTTCGCAGACCCCCCGTACGCCCTGGAAGGCCTTGAGACCATCCCTGACCTCATTTTCTCCCTGGATCTTCTCCACCCCGAGTGCTATTTCATCCTGGAGCACGGAGATGAGCATTCCTTTGTATCACATCCTCACTTTGTGAAGGAACGCCACTACGGCCGCGTCCACTTCTCCTTCTTCGCCTAGCCTCCCCCTCTTGCGTAATGCCGATGCGGTGGAGCCCATTTCGCTGATTATCATCTAGTTACACGGTTCTTTGGGATTACCGGTAATCCCAAACACCTTCATAACCGCCTGAGAACCAGTCCGTTAACCTCCACTCGTTTTTGACGCCGCGGGCGGCTACACCCGTTTGCCGCAATTGCAATGCACCTCCAGACGGCTACGCCATATGCCACCCTCGCTGCGGGGAGCATTGGTGCCCAAACCCTTCGTTCGCTTCGCTCACTTCGTCCCTCCCGCTCGCCGCGGGCGGCTACAGGTTTGGACACCAATGCTTCCTCTCCGCTTGTGGGGCAACGAACCGCACAAAAAACGCCAAAAACGTGTGATTCGTTGACCAAATGGGCAATGAAATGCGCATAATCGGCCCAAAACGTGTGAGCCATTGCCCCGGAGCCGCTAGGAGGCGTCACCGTCGCAGGTGGCGTGGTGGAATGTCGCTGGTCAGGTGGCAAAGCGTCGCAGGTCTGTGTTTTTGGCGTCATCTGCAACGCAAATCGGTCACAGGGACAAAAAAGCGTCGCAGGTCCGAACTTTTTTTCAGACCTGCGGCACTTTGGGTCGTCACCTGCAACACTTTGGGTGGTCACCTGCGACGGTCAGAGGCGTCTCCTGCTACGGTTTAGTCTCCGTAGGGGTTACCTTCCTTCCACTCCTTGAGTTCATCTCCGTGCTTGGCTACGCAGTGGGCGTAGATGGACTCTTTGCGTTTCTCGTCAAGGCTCTGCCACCAGCGGGTGCAGCCGGGATAGAGGATGAGGCTCTCATCTTCTTTCTGACCTGACTTGGAGAGGCCCTTGCGGGCTATGCGTTCTTTCTCACTGATGGGGAGTGAAGACCACCAGATTTCAAGGTCTACGTTCTTTTCCATAATTATTGTTCTTTTGGTAATATCAATCTTCTTACGTTGCAGCCGGCGTAGTTGCCAAGGACTATGACGGGATAGTACCACAGGATGTCCGGGCTCCATTTCCAGGCGGCCACAAGGTACACTACGTCTGCAATTGAGTGGTAGAAGCCGCAAACGATGAACAGGGGCACGCCAAAGAGCACCGGGAGTATGTTCTTGGTGGTGCGGTACATCCACACTGCTATGTCAATGATAAGTCCGCAGCCTACGGCCCTTAGGAAACTTCTCCAGGGGCCCTGGGCCAGGCGGCCGGCAACGGCGGTCTGCGCCCTTTCCACGGGCTCTCCGCCAAGGGATGCCATAAGGAGACCCAGGAGAATGCAGGCAAGGATGTTGAAGAGCCAGATCAGGGCAAGTGATCCGGTTTCACTGAGTTTCATCACGCCTGCGCGTCCGGTATAGAGGAGGCTTCCGGAAAGCACCACTCCAATAAGGCCGAAGGCAAAGATAATGGCTCCGGGAAGCCCTCCAAGGGCAAGGTATCCGCAGGCTCCAAGGCCTATCAGGATGCCGGCAAAAAAGGATTTACGGTTATTCATAATCTGTGGAATCTTTCAAACGTTGCTTTTTCCAGGGCTTCACGGTCAGAGGGGTGCGCAACGGAGATTAGCAGCCGGGCCCTCTCCTGGAGCGATTTTCCGTAAAGGTTCACGGCGCCCCATTCCGTAACCACCCACTGGATATCGGCCCTAGGGGTAACTACGCCTGCGCCGGGCCTGAGGACAGGCACAATCTTGGGCGCGCCTTTGGTAGTGCGGGATGCCATCGCGATGATGGCTTTGCCGCCCTTCGAGTACTTTGCCCCGCGCACGAAATCCAGTTGCCCGCCGGTGCCTGAATAGATGCGAGTGCCTATTGAATCGGCACAAACCTGCCCCGTGAGGTCTATCTCTATGGCCGAATTTATGGATACCATACCGGGATTGCGGGCGATGGTGCGGGGGTCGTTGGTGTAGGCGATGTCCTTCATCAGCACCGCCGGGTTGTGGTCCGTGAAGCGGTAGACATCCTCCGATCCTAGCAGGAAGGATGCCACAACCTTGCCTGTGTCTATGGCCTTTGCCGCGCCGTCGATGACACCGCTGCGGATGAGCCTGAGGGCTCCGTCGGAGAACATTTCCGTATGAAGGCCAAGGTGCTTATGTGAGCCCAGGCACGCGCAGATGGCGTTTGGCATAGCGCCGATGCCCATCTGGAGGCACGCTCCGTCAGGGATAAGTTCTGCGCAGTGGCGGCCAATCTCAAGGTCCGTGGCCGATGGCTCCGCATAAGTTTTTGTAATGAGGGGCCGATTATCGCGTACCAGCGCGGTGAAACGCTCCAGCGGGATAAGGTTCCCCCCGGCAAATGGAACGTTGGGATTCACCACCCCGATACGTTCACGGGCCACTTCCAGCGCCGCCACGGAGCAGTCTACCGATGTGCCCAGGGACACCATCCCGTCCTCAGGCTCCGACACCTGGACCATCGCCACATCACAGGGAAGCGCCCCGTTGCGGTACATAGCCTGGGTCTCGAAGAGGTTTACGGGGATGTAATCGGCCAGCCCCGCCCCCACATTATCACGGACGTTGGGCCCCACGAAAAAACCCTGGTCAAAGAAGGCGCCGCCGGAAGCGTATGGCGCCGGGCCCTCCGTGTGGAAATGGTGGAAATGAAGGTCCTCAACATCCGTTCGCTTACATAGGGCCTCCACAAGGATATGCGGCACGCTGGCGATGCTGGAGAGGTGAATGTGGTCACCGCTCCTGACTGCCTTTACGGCCTCATCTGGCTCTATGTAATTCAGTTTGGGCATTAGAAAACAAAGATAGCACAAAATGTCGTATATTTGCATAGCAAAAAGATTGAAAATGCATTCAAGAGAAGAAAAACTCCAGGCTTTCGGCCGATTACTTGACATAATGGACACCCTCCGTGAAAAGTGCCCGTGGAACGCAGAGCAAACCTTTGACTCAATCCGCCGCCTCACCGAGGAAGAAGTGTACGAACTGAGCGAAACCATCCTCGAAGGAGACCGTCCCGGCACCGCCAAGGAAATCGGGGACCTCCTCTACCATATGGTGTTCTATGCACGCATCGGCCAGGAAGAAGGCGCATTTGACATTGCCGACAGCATCAATAAGGTATGCGACAAAATGGTCTTCCGCCACCCCCACGTATTTGGTCCGGAGGCCGGCAAGGAGACATCGGCCAAGGAGATTGCCGATACCTGGGAACTTGTGAAAGCCAAAGAAAAAGGCGGCAACAAGCGCGTTATGGCAGGCATCCCCAAGGCAATGCCCGCTATGCTCAAGGCACTCTCCATGCAGGAAAAGGCCCGCGGCTGCGGCTTCGACTGGGAAAAGAAGGAGGATGTCTGGGACAAGGTGAAAGAAGAGTGCTCGGAAGTCTCGGAGGCCGCCGCCGGTGCTTCTGACGAGCAACTTGAGATGGAGTTCGGGGACCTTCTTTTTGCCGTCATCAACGCCGCAAGGCTCTACGGAGTGGATCCCGAAACCGCCCTCAGCCGCTCATCCGAGAAATTCCGCCGCCGCTTCACCTATCTTGAAGAGCAGACACTCCGCAAGGGGCTCTCCTTCCGTGACCTCACCCTGGCCCAGATGGACGCCATCTGGGACGAAGCCAAGGCCCAGGGGCTGTAGGTGTCGCAGGTGATGGCCCCGACTGTCACAGGTCACAACCCAAAACGTCGCAGGTGACAACCCAAAGTGTCGCAGGTCTGAGAAAATGGTCGGACCTGCGACGCTTTTTTATCCATATGGCCGATTCCCGTCGCAGGTGACGCCAAAAACGCAGACCTGCGACGTTTCGCCACCGGACCTGCGACGTTTTACCGTCTGACCTGCAACAATCCACCACCCAACCTGCAACGGTGCACACCCTAGCGACTGCGGGGCAATGATTCACACGTTTTGGGCCGATTATGCGCATTTCATTGCCCATTTGGTCAACGAATTACACGTTTTTGGCGTTTTTTGTGCGGTTCGTTGCCCGCCCAAGCGGATGGGAGCATTGGTGTCCAAACCTGTAGCCGCCCGCGGCATCATAATTTGGTGGAGGCTAACAAACTCACGCACAGGAAGTTATGGCGTTGTTTGGGATTACCGGTAATCCCAAAGAAGTGTGTAAACGGCTGATAATCAACTAAAAGAGCTCCACCGCATCGGCATTACAATAGGGGTAGAGGAAAAGTGGGGAAAAATTCGTATATTTACGCATAATTACACTAAGACCTATGGCCGACGAAAAGATTATCTTCTCAATGAACCGGGTGAGCAAGGTGCTGCCCCACAATAACAAAGTCATCCTGAAGGACATCTATCTTGGATTTTTCTATGGCGCCAAGATTGGTATCATCGGCCTTAACGGGTCCGGTAAGTCCACCCTCCTCAAGATTATCGCGGGGGTGGAAAAATCCTACAAGGGAGAGGTTGTGTGGGCCCCGGGATACACCGTGGGCTACCTGGAGCAGGAGCCTCAGATGGATCCGGAGAAAACCGTCCTGGAAGTAGTGCAGGAGGGTGTTCAGGAGGTTATGGACATCCTGGCGGAGTACAATGAGATCTCTGCAAAGTTCATGGAGCCCATGGATGACGATGAAATGAACCGTCTCATAGAGCGCCAGGGAGAACTCACGGAAAAGATAGACCACATTGGCGGCTGGGAGATTGACTCCAAACTGGAGCGTGCAATGGACGCCCTCCAGTGCCCCCCGCCGGACCAGAAGATAAAGGAACTCTCCGGTGGTGAGCGCCGCCGCGTGGCTTTGTGCCGATTACTCCTCCAGGAGCCGGACGTCCTCCTTCTGGACGAACCAACCAACCATCTTGACACGGAGTCCATTCAGTGGCTGGAGGCCCACCTGCAGCAGTACAAGGGCACGGTGATTGCCGTCACCCACGACCGCTACTTCCTTGACAACGTAGCCGGCTGGATCCTTGAACTGGACCGCGGAGAAGGCATTCCCTGGAAGGGCAACTACTCCTCCTGGCTGGACCAGAAGACAAAGCGCCTGGCCCAGGAAGAGAAGGCGGAGAGCAAGCGCCGTAAAACCCTGGAGCGAGAGTTGGAATGGGTACGGATGGCGCCCAAGGCCCGTCAGGCAAAGCAGAAGGCCCGTCTGGGGGCTTATGAGAAGATGGCATCGGCCGATACAAAACAGAAGGAAGACAACCTTGAAATCTATATTCCAAACGGCCCGCACCTTGGAAACAAGGTCATAAAGTTCACGGACGTTTCCAAAGCATACGGAGACAAGGTCCTCTTTGAGCACCTCAGTTTTGAACTGCCGCCGGCGGGAATCGTCGGTGTGATCGGCCCCAACGGAGCCGGTAAAACCACGCTTTTCCGCCTTATAATGGGCCTTGAGAAACCTGACAGCGGCACCATTGAGATTGGAGACACCGTAAAGATATCATACGTGGACCAGCAGCACCGCTCCATCGATCCCGATAAAACCGTCTACCAGACAATTGCCGGCAACTCCGAATGGGTGCGTATGGGCGGCCGGGACGTAAACGCCCGCGCCTGGGTGTCCCGCTTCAACTTCTCCGGCGCAGACCAGGAGAAAAAGTGCGGAGTGCTATCAGGCGGTGAAAGGAACCGCCTCCACCTTGCCCTCACCCTTAAGGACGAAGGCAACGTGCTCCTTTTGGACGAACCCACCAACGACGTGGACGTTAACACCATCCGCGCCCTTGAGGACGGCCTTGAGAACTTTGCGGGCTGTGCCGTTGTGGTAAGCCACGACCGCTGGTTCCTGGACCGTATCGCCACCCATATCCTTGCTTATGAAGGAGACGGCAACGTGGTGTTCTTTGAGGGTAACTACGAGGAATACGAGGAAAACCGCAAGATGCGCCTTGGTCCGGACGCCGCTCCCAAACGCTTCAAGTACAAGAAATTAATGGAATAAACTACTACTATGAAAACCAAAGTCAGTTCACGCACTGTCTTCATTGCCATCGTAGCGGCTCTCGGAGGCATTCTGTTTGGTTATGACACCGCCGTCATCTCCGGTACAACGGAGGTTGTGAAGATGCAGTTCGGCCTTTCCACCGGCGGCGAAGGCTGGTATGTGGGATGCGCCCTAATCGGCTCCATCCTGGGCGTTCTAATCGCCGGAATGATGTCGGACTTCCTGGGGAGGAAGAAGACTATGCTCATATCGGCCCTCCTTTTCTCCATTTCCGCAATAGGATGCGCCGTGAGCCAGGATTTCACGCAACTTGTGATCTTCCGCATCGTGGGAGGATTCGGAATCGGCATAGTGTCAATAGTGTCGCCGGTGTATATCTCCGAGGTCTCCCCCGCCGAGGTCCGCGGCACAATGGTGAGCCTTTACCAACTGTTCATCACAATAGGTTTCCTTCTGGCCTACCTTGCCAACTACCTCATCCTCAAGGGCACTTCAATGGCCGATTATTGGAGGCCGATGCTTGGCGCCGAAGCCGTCCCGGACATCCTGTTCCTTGTGCTCATCTTCTTCATCCCGGAAAGCCCGCGCTGGCTGGCGGTCCGCGGGGAGAGGGAGGATAAGAGTGAGGAATGGAAGGCCCTTCGTGAACCCGGCATCCTGAAAGCCGTCCTCATAGGCTCCGCCATTGCCATCCTGGGCCAGTTTATGGGCGTAAACGCCGTTCTCTATTACGGCCCCAAGATCTTTGCCGATGCAGGTTTTGAGGATCCCCTCTTCTCCACGGTCCTCGTGGGAGTAGTGAATATGCTCACAACCGTCATTGCTCTGGCCATAATTGACAAGGTGGGCCGAAAGCAACTTGTGTGGTGGGGCGTTGGCGGAATGATATTCTGCCTGCTTATGATCGGCCTTTATTTCCTGCCAGCAACAAGCCTTCCCACCTGGTTCATGCTCACCTTCTTCCTGCTGTACGTGTTCTGCACGGCCATTTCCATCAGCGCCGTGGTGTTTGTGCTCCTCAGTGAGATGTACCCCAACAGGGTCCGCGGCCTGGCTATGTCCATAGCCGGTTTTGCGCTCTGGATAGGCACCTATCTGATTGGCCAGCTCACTCCCTGGATGCTGGAAACCCTCACGCCCGCCGGCACCTTCTTCCTCTTTGCGTTTATGTGCCTGCCGTACCTGTGGATAATGTACAAACACGTACCAAACACCACCGGAAAGACCCTGGAAGAGATTGAGGAGTACTGGCGCGGAAGCAACAAACAGAGTATCAAATAGTTACTGGTATAGCCGTGCACTTGACGGTGCACCGCTATACCTTTAATCAGCTATGAATCAGCGGTTTATCTTTGCGGTAGTATTGAGCCTCCTTGCGGCGGCATGCACGCCCACGTATGACGTGGTAGTGGTGGGCGGCGGCACGGGAGGCACGGCTGCAGCAATAGAGGCGGCCCGTGACGGGGCAAGCGTGCTCATTGTGGAGGAAAGTCCCTGGCTTGGCGGCATGCTCACAAGCGCCGGGGTAAGCGCCATAGACGGCAACTACCGCCTCCGCGGCGGCATCTTTGGGGAATTCACGGACTCCCTGGCGGCACGCTGCGGCGGGTATGACGCTCTCAAATCCGGCTGGGTGTCCAACATCCTTTTCAATCCCGCCGTAGGGGCCGATATCCTGGCCGATATTGCCGATAATTCCGGCGTGGAAGTGCGGTTCAATTGTCATCCCGAGCGAAGCCGAGGGATCTCCCGAAAGAGCGGCCACTGGCGCCTCACTCTCAGTGACGGCTCCCGCGTAAAGGCCCGTATCCTCATAGACGGGACGGAACTTGGAGACGTAGCACGGGAGGCGGGCGCAAGTGAACTCCAGGACCGCGTAACCCTGCAGGATATGACCTACGTTGCCACTCTGAAGCAGTATGACCGCGATGTAACGATTGAAGAGCCGGAAGACTACAACCCGGACTTTTACAAGGACTGCTGCAGCACCTGGTCCCCGGAGATGATGCTCTCCTACGGCGCCCTCCCGGACGGCCACATTATGCTCAACTGGCCTCAAGGCGGAAACGACATCTATCTGGATTACCTCAACTTGCCGCGGGAGGAGGTTTACAGGCAGGCCAAAAACCGCACTTTGGGATACGTCTACTACCTCCAGACGGAACTCGGATACCGTAACCTGGGCATTGCCGATGACGTTTTCCCCACCGCCGACGGCCTTCCCTTCTACCCGTATTACAGGGAATCCCGCCGCTTTGCCGGAAGGGACACAATGACTCTGGAGGCCGCAAAAAGGCCGTATGACTTTGACCTCTACACCCGCGCAGTTGCCGTCGGGGACTACCCCGTAGACCATCACCACAACCAAAATCCCCGCCGGGAGGAACTCTCCCATCTATGGTACGGAAAAATCCCCTCCTTCAGCGTGCCGCTGGGCGTAGTTGTACCCATAGGAGTGGAAGATCTTCTTATGGCCGATAAAAACATCTCCGTCACCTGGGAGATGAACGGAGCAACCCGCCTCCAGCCTGTTGTGACTGGCCTTGGACAGGCGGCAGGCGCACTTGCGGCAATTGCCGTAAAGACAGGAAGGCACCCTTCGGAGGTACCTGCATCGGAGGTGCAGGCCGTCCTTCTGGACCGCGGCTGCTATCTTCTCCCCTTCCTGGACCTTAAGCCCACGGACCCGGGCTTCCGGGAACTGCAGGAGAAAGGCATAAAAGGAGAAGTCAAGGGTATCGGCCGCAGCATTGACTGGTCAAACGAAACCTGGGTAAATACACCTGAACAATGAACAAAAGAAATCTTGCAATTGACATTTTCAGGGGCCTCACCATGACCCTGATGGTATTTGTGAACGAATTCTGGAAAGTATTCAACGTGCCCCACTGGCTGGAGCACTATGCCACTTTTGAAGACGGAATGGGCCTCTCCGACATAGTTTTCCCCATGTTCCTCTTTGCTATGGGAATGTCCATCCCCTACGCCCTTGAGCGCAGAAGGGAAAAGGGCTACAGCACGGAAAGTACCCTTGGACATATCCTCAGCCGCACCTTCGCCCTCCTTGTCATGGGCGCGTTCATATGCAATCAGGAATCAAGGCCGATGACCGGAAACCGCGCCCTGTGGGTGCTCCTTATGGTAGTTGGATTCTTCCTCACCTGGAACCAGTACGCGAAGGACTTCAAGCCCGCAAAATGGCTGAAACTTGCCGGAGGGCTCCTCCTTGCAGGGCTCGCGATAGGCTACCGCACCCCGGACGGGAAACTCTTCGAGGGCCTGTGGTGGGGTATCCTTGGCCAGATTGGCTGGATGTACCTTTTCTGCGCTCTCACCTACCTTCTCTGCCGTGAAAGGCAGTGGGTGATCCCCGTTATCTGGGCAGTGCTCTGCGCTGTTAATCTTATGTCCGTTCCAATGCGTGACGGCGGCCTAATTATGGGGAATAACATTCTCGTAGACCTTGTTAATGCCCTTCAACTTGGAAACGGCCACGGCGCCATAATGGGACTTGGCGGCCTTATGCTTACGCTGGCCGATTGGAATCTTGCGGCTCAGCCATCGGCCCGGAAAACAGGCCTTGGCGCTGCCGCGGCGGCGGTTCTGCTGGTCCTTGGGATGGCTGCGCGTACCGGATGGATTGTATCCAAAAACCTTGGAACCCTGCCCTGGTGCCTCTTTGTGCTGGCCATCTCCGTTGCCCTGTACACACTTCTCCGCTTCCTTGAAAGGAAGGGTTGGACGGGCTGGTTCAAACCCCTTACTCCCGCCGGCACCGCCACCCTTACCGTCTATATGATTCCCTACCTTTTCATAGCCCTCTGGGTTGCGGTAAGCCCTACCCCCGCCCCCTGGCTAACAGGATGGGTGGGAGTTGGGAAATGCGTCCTTATGGCCGCAGTCTACATAGGCTGCGCCTGGGGATTCACAAAGGCTGGAATCAAATTAAAGATCTAACTGCTGCTGGATGTAACCGCCGCATAGGCGCACCCAGGTGCGGAAACCGGGATTCCCTTCCCGGAACTGGAATACGCGGCATCCGGACACCGTTCCGGGTGCCGTATGTGTATCTGAAGGGATGTATCCGTCAATGCCAAGATGATTGTATATGGTGTCAGAGCCGGAGAATCGGCCATAGATGAAATGAATCTGGCCGAAGTCAAGGACATAGTCGCAGTCGTGGTCGTGGCCGGTGACTATGGCCTTTACGTCCCCCATTTCACGGAACTGGGCAAAGAGGCCGGAATTGAGGCGTGACGGGCACGGGGGCTCCCCGTCTGTTCCGGCAATGGGCTTCACGCCGGCATCCACGGCTTCCTTCAGTTCGCAGAGCGGGATATGGAAAAACGCCAGCGCCGGGATATGGCCCAGTTTCTCACTCATAGCGCGGTACCAGGATATCTGGCTGTGGCGGATATAGTCATAGCAGTGGACCTCCTCCTCGCCTTTCAGGACCACGGCGTCCATAGAGTCAAAGAGATAGAAAGCCCAGTCCTGTCCAAGGGTAATCACATCGTTGGAACAGCCGTAGATGCCGTCTTTTGGGGGCAGGTTGACGCATCCCGGAAGGCTCCGGATGGCCGCAAACATATCCTCACGGGTGCTCCCGAACTGGGAATCGTGGTTTCCAAGGGCCACAGCCCACGGAATGCCGCTATCGGCCAGTGGCTGAAGTATTTCCATGGCGCTCTCTATGTCCGGACGGCCGAAGACTATGTCTCCTGTATGGATAATGAGATCCGGCTTCTCCGCGGCAATCATCTCCTCAACGCACCTAAGGGCCCTTTCACTTCTGGGATCCCCCTTGATGTAATGGGTATCCGTGAACTGCAGCACCTTGAAAGTGCCGCCGGGGCCGTAATTGAACTTTCGGGCTATGTACAAGTCCTTCGTCTCCGAACTCCGCTCACAGCGAAGCAGCGCCGGCGCCGCCGCCGCTCCCGCAACGGCAAGAGCCGCCCCCTTGAGGAATGATCTGCGTTTCATATATCTAAAATACTAAAAAAGCGCCGGCTCCCGTCGCCCGGGGGCCGGCGCTTTGAAAAAATCCATTACAGGATTAAGGATTGAAGATAAACTTTGCGATGGTTGCAAGACCGGAGTGAACGACATACATCTCGATCACACCTTCGCCCTCACGAAGCAGGATATCTGCACTGTTGGCTCCGTTGGGCCATTCGGCCGTAATCCAGTCGGCAGTCTTTACAGTGGCAAGTACCTGAGGATTCGCGATATCGGTGATGTCAAGCACATAGATGTCGGCATTGAATCCGGCCCAGGTGAAGTGATAGCCCTGAGTGAAAGCAAGGATTTTCTTGCCATTGTAATCCAGGACATCCATATTGTTCTGGTTCTCATTGCCGCCAGCGCCTGCATTAGTGATTTCCGTCCAAGGTTCATATTCAATACCGGCCATATCGGCTGCCCACTTGGGAGTATAAGCGTCTTTACGATAGTACACTTTCTCCGTACCGTCATAAGCGCGGAACAGGATTCCGTCGTGAAGATCGTCACCGTATGAAATAGCTGCGCCATATTCCGGCACCCACATAGCATCACCAGAAGCGGCACCACTGTTCTGAGTACCATAGTAATTTGCCACGGCCTCGTAGTTGGCTATATCGTAACCGAACCAATACATTGCGCCAGCGGCAACGCCTGTGATGGAACCCTTTGTAGCAAGGTCACCACGGGCACGGAAACCGCCGAGTGTACCATACAGGCCATTCGGGAGTGCAATTAACTTGGGCGTATCGTTTTCACTCTTGGCGCAGTACACGTTGAGGGTGCCGCCTGAAGTAAGTTCACCGGTATCCCAGTTCATCTCAGCATCCACATTCTCTGCAATAATGATATTGCCGGCATCGTCGCTGCAAATTGAGGTAGGCTTTACACCAGAGATGGCGATTTCCTTCAAATAGGCGCCTGTCTCAGAATTCAGCGCGTGAATCTTTTCCATGTCTGAAACAAGGAGAGCGCCATCGTTCGTGAAGGCAAGACGGTTATAAGTGGGCTCAATCGCATCAGGGAATGCAACTGCCCACTCCATCTGAGGGGTAACCGGGGCCTCAAGGCCATCCTGATAAACCTGGAAATAACCTCCAAATTTATCGCCATAGAGATCTTCTGCAGCATTCACATAAATCCAGTTGTCACGTGCGATATAAGCATCGTTGGGCTTAACGGTAATAACAATAGAACTCTCTTCCTGCTTGAATTCCAGCCAGCTGGTGTCCTCCGGCGGCCATTCTTCGTCATAATGCACACGCCAGTCAAGGTTGGTAACAACGCCAATCGTGAAGGTGCCTCCTTCCTGAGGAATACTCAGACGGCCGCCATATTGGATTGCGCCGTGATCCTCATCAAATTCAAAAAATGCCTCAAATGCAGCCTGCGTAATCTTGATGCTGCTGGAAAGGTCTCCTGCAGCAATTTTGATTACAGCCTCGCGGGCTTCAAGGTCAGTAGAAGCATCTACGGTAAGGTTAACCTTGCTGGTGGTCATACCCTTTGTAGCGGCATTATGAACCCAATCTACTGCCTCGGGGATGGTAACCTCGTACTCAACATTGGCTTCAACCTCAACTTCAACATTGCCTCCTTCAGCGCTGACCTCATATTCAAGGGTCTTGATGTTGAGGCCGTTGAGCTGAAGCTGGTTTACGGTAACCTCGGCCTTTGCCTTACCGGCAGTGATCGTGATCTTGGCACTGCGGTTGTCATAGGTCTCGTTCTTGGTTGCCGATGCCTTCACGGAGCAGTCCTCACCGGCTTTGCCGCTGGCGGTGGAGACGGTGAGCCAGTCGGCGTCCGATGCGGCGGTCCAGTCGGCGGTTGACTTGAACTTGACGGTCACGATGTCACCGTCCACAGGGACGGAGACCGTAGACTCCGAGACAAGCGTAATGCTGTCATCGGCAGTCTTTCCATTGTCCTTTCCAGGCTGTTCCTGGGGTGTGCAGGCCCAGAGGGCGGCCAGCACAAGGGCGGAAAACAAAAAGATTTTTTTCATAATGTTTAATAATTAGTGGTTTGTTAAAGTGTTTCCAAATATGCATTGATTGCCTCTTCAAAGGCATCCCAATATTCATACATCCTTATATGGCAGAGGTCAAATATAAACAGCCCTTCGGCACTGCCCAGCATAGTGTTCACTATATCCGGGATAAGAGCCTCCTGTCCTCCTTCCGTAAATCCGGAACTATTGCCGATATCGGGGCCCGCAGCAAAGGGAACCGCCCCGGCAAGGCGCTTTGCTCCAAGTTTTGCAAAGCCCTCCATGGTCCATTCCCCATTGCCGTGGACTCCGGTTGTTCCGGCATAGGCACCAAGGAAAATGAAGTCCAGAAGATCGGCAAAACCGGTTTTCTGATAAGCCTCGGTAGCCCATTTATACGTGCTCTCGTTGGCTTTCAGATCATATTTTGCACTTGTCCAGTTAACGCCGCTGCAGTAATACTCAGAGAACCAGGCTCCCACATACACTCCGAAACGGATATCCGGGGCGACTTCGTGCACCCTTGACGCAGCCTTTTCAATGAAATCATGGATGATCTTGCAGCGGAACGTGAGCCAGTTGCGCTCCAGAGTGCTTGGAGAGCCAATGCTGGTTTTACCCTGGGCTATAACCGGCCAGTTTTTGGGCGCCGCCCCAAGGTATTCCGTGAATATGGCCTTCGCGGCATCTGTATAACCTGCGTCAAGGCCGTAGTCGTCATAACGGCAGCGGTCAAGGACTATCCCGTCAAGGCCTTCGTAGGATGCCAGTTCACCCAGGAGAGTCAGGAGAAACTCCTGCACCTGAGGGTTTGCGGGATCAAGGAAACGGGGGCCTGTATCAGGATCATCCATAGAATTGGTAAGTCCTGAGGGGAGGTTGTCCACGGCGCACCAACTCTTGTTATCGGGCTGGTCATAGAGCATTCCGGCATCCCCGATAGATGAATGATATCCGCCCACCATGGTATTGATGGCGGCATTTACCCTGAGTCCTGCGGCGTGGCCGGCAGTTATGAAAGCGCCCAGATAATCAAAGGTTTCCGTTCGTTCTATCCAGCGATATCCGTTTGACCAGGCCGCCACTTTCCGGCAGGCGGGAGCCACGGCCGATTCAAACAGGACGTCTCCGCTGGTGGGACGCACATCCACGATGACGTCCGTAAAGCCCATCTTTGCTATACGCTTGCAATCGGCCTCGATATAGGTCACATCGTTGGCGTAATACTTGAAATTGGCCGCGGCATCAATCCAGATATAACGCGGCTTGCCCTTGATCTCAGGCAGGCCGGGATTATCCGGTCCGTCCGGCATTTCAGGGGTGTCGGGCTCCGGTTCAGTCCATTCCTCACGCCATTTGTAGGCCGACGGATCCTCCTTGGGGGAACAGGCGCCCAAAACAGCGGCAAGAATGCAGGCCGATATCAATGTCATCCTTCTTCTCATTTTGCTTTCAGGATTACCACAGAAGCCACAGGACGCTGAGAGCCGTCAGATACCTTGATTGTCTCCTGTCCCTGCACCAGAAGGCAACTGGAGCCGCCTCCGTCAAGGTTCAGGGCAACTTTGCAGCCAAGCGCCTGAAGCACCTTGGCCTCTTCCTCAAACGTCATTCCGGCAACTCCTTCAGTCATTCCGCGGCCTTCGCACACGAAAAGGACCAGGAGGTTATCGGCCGTATAACCTATTGCGGTACGCGGGTGACGGGCTAGGGGCATCTTGTCATCGGCGCCGTCACCATAGAGAAGTTCCGCCTCCCAGGTGTTTACGATCTCCCCGCCGTTAATGAGGACGGGGCCGCCGCCGATAGCCGTCTGAGGGGCAAAATCATAAGCCTCCGTGGGGAATGAAGCGTCCGGAATCTGGAGGGGCGCGGCATCCCAGGAGTTCTTGGCGGGCTCGCTGTAAAGATAGTGCTTTGCGCCGCCGCTCCAGTAGGTCCAGCCCACTTTTGGCTCATTCTCAAGCGGAGAAGCAGCCATACTTTCATTCTGGTAGAAGACTCCACGGGTGGGATAGTACATCGTTACCCAGTCCGTGGACGCGTAGTTTATATTCACCCCGTAAGTGCGCCCGCCGCTCACTGCAACAGACGCATTGTAGTTCTTTCCTCCTTCGGCAAAGAAATAGCCGCCGTTGACTATGACCGGAGCCGCGGTCTGGGTATAGAAGGCCGATGGAGTCTTCAGGGACTCGGTGGTGCCGCCGATCTTGGGGTCATCGATGGCCTTCACGTCCCAGGTAACCTTAGAGAGGTCGGCCACGGCGATATACGCGATGGCCTTGACCCCGCCAAGGGTCTCCGGACTGCGGTATACTGCAATGCCTTCCGGCAGGGCAGCATAGGAGGCCGATACATTGGTCCAGCCCTGCTCCACGATTCCGGGATGGGGCTCTGCGGGAGCCTCCGGCTCCTTACCTTGCTCCTCCTCCCACGCATCCCAGCGCCAGGCGGGCATATCGGCAGTAGCGGCCGCCTGACAGGAGACCGCTGCCACCATAATAAAAGGAATTAGTTTTGAAGCTTTCATCGTTTAATGCAATCAAGGCTGAAGCCACCTATCATCTGGGAATAGTGGTCATAGTAGTAGATGTAAAGCATATATCCGTCGGCCGAAGGGGCAAGGATCACGTCTCCAGAGGCTCCGAAGCCGTCGTGACCGCCGGTATTGAACTGCTTGTCGTACATATATGGCTTGGAGAATACCAGCGAAGGGCTGTTCCAGATATTGTCACCCTGAAGGCCGCTGGAAATGTCGTAGACATACAGTTGAGGCCCCGGCCACCACTTGGGGAAGTGGTTTGAGACAAACAGGGCAAGGTAATTGGCCTTGTTGAAGCCCTTCGTATCCAGGTTGTTGGGGTCCGTGTTGCTGTCCACGTACGTTCCGCCTCCCTCAACGTCATCCGTACCGTCACCATAGCCGTTAAGTTGCTTGCCTATGGTAAGGTCCGGTTTGAACCAGGTGAGGAGGTTGTCGGAATATACGCAGCTGTACCAGCCAGCATCATTTTTAGCAGATGCCGCGGGGACACAGGTACTGCCGGCCGGTCCGGCGCCCCACATGAAACCTGTAGCCATCACATCCTTGAGTTCGTTGGATGAGACTGCGCCGTCAACAATATGGATTGAGCGGAAACGGGCGCTCTGGGTTACGGTTGCAATACCCGGATAAGTAACTGAGATTGAGGCCTCCTCCTTGATATTGCCGATGACTTTCATCTCAAGTCCCAGAGGGACGTCCTGGTCATTTGTAAAGGAAAGAAGTACCACCGGCTCCTCCTTTACGGAAGACGTTGTCCAGATTGTGAATGTCTCACCGGGCTGCGCAAGGTTACAAAGAAGGAGATGGTCCTGCTCGTCGGAAGCGATTGCGCCAGTAGGAACGGCGCTTCCAAGTTTGATGGTCCCGCCGGAAGTGCCGATTATCTTGTTATAATAGCGCGGCGCGGAGCCGTCACCCATATTAACTATAAGGTCTGAATCTATGACGCCAAGGGAAACGTTGGCGTCCACATCCTTATACCCGGGAAGTCCCAATCCGGTTGCAGGGTCCAGGTTGAAAAGGAACTCCGCGCTTGATGTATTCAGGCCATAGTCTATCTTTTCAGGAATATTCTTAACCACCTTATACTCGGCCTTGGTCTGCCCGTCATGTGCGGTTACAGTGAACACAACGCCGTCGTCGCCGTTATAATTGCGGGCATCGGCGGGATCCGGGGATATGGTGGCGTGCGGAGACACCATAGCGGTTGCCTTTGCCACGGAAAGGTCCTTGGCGGTAATGAGGGAGACCGTCTTTGCGGCCTTGTCCACCATTCCGTTAAGGATGGAAGGCTCCGTAAGGGCGAAAGACAGGATCTCGCACTTGTTGGATTTGACGCGTTCACCGGTAATCACAATGTCACGGGAAGCGCCGGTGGCATCCGTATAGGTGAAATGATTTTCCTCAGTAAGGTCAAGGATTGAAAGCGCCGGAGACAGTTTGCAGTTGGCCTGCAGGGTGGCCCTCACACGCACCTTGAGCATATAGGGAGTGGTTATGTCGTCCGAAGCCTCGGGGAAGAACCACGGAATTGGAATCACATAGCGCTCCGTATTTGGATCCGTCACTTCCAGACGGCCCATCTCCTGGTCTACGTATTTCCCGGACGTGAAATAGGCGGTAAGGGATGTGATTCCCTGACGGTCTGCGGTGGGCGCGACACGCTCAACCTCGTGGCAGGACAGAGGCAGGATGGCCGCTAGAAGCAGTATGGCAATTCTGTTTTTCATAACTAGTTCCATTCGGGATATTGGTTTACAAGACGATTGGAGTTAAGTTCCGAATCCGGGATGGGGAAACGGTACATCTTGGAGGGGAAGTTGCGGTCTTTGTCGTCCACGCTCACATAAGTGTACTGGAACTGGCCGTCAACTGCGGTGGGCTCAATCTTGAGACCGTGGACCTGGTAGTTGTTAAGCCCCGTGGGATAGTCTTTATCGGCATCCCCCCATCGGCGAAGATCCCAGTACCAGAGATCCTCGAAGGCAAGTTCCACGCGGCGCTCCTGGCGGATTGCGGCCCAGAGGGCATCACCGGTCTTATCCGTATAGGGAAGTCCTGCGCGGGCGCGTATCTCCTTGACTGCGGCATTTGCGCCTGCGGGGTCATTATTGCGGTAGCAGGCTTCGGCCTTGTTGAGGAGTACCTCACCGTATCTCAGGAGCACAAAATGCTGGGTGCTCTGGCTGCGTTCTGAAAGGTCGTGGTTTTCATCCACGAATTTGCGGAGGTAGTAGCCGGTTGTGGTCCTTCCCTCGGGTTTAGGATCCTTGTTCCACTGGCACCAGCCGTCCGTACCGCCTACGTAGGGCTCTATCTTGCGGCCTTTCCAGGAGGCGCCGTTATAGAGGACCGTAGCCTGGAAACGGGGTTCAAGAAGGGCGTACGGAGGTTCCGCCACCGTGCTTGAGTGCCAGGGGCTCCAGTCCGGGAAACCGGTACCGTCGGCCTTTTCATAACTCTCCACCATTTCCTGGGTGGGAGTACCGTAGCCGCCGCCCTGCTGCCCGGCCAGTTTGTAGTCTCCGCCGGGAGCATAATAGAAGTCGAATTCGTGAGTTACGCCGTCGGCATAGGAGAAACTGTACTGGAGGATGGTCTCCGTATTACCTTCAGATACGCTCTTGGAGAATGCATCGGCATATGATCCCATAAGGCTGTAAGAGCCTGAAAGGGCGTCTGCCGCGTCTATGACGCGCTGATACTCCCCTGCATACAGCATTGACCGGGTAATGAGGGCAAGCGCCGCACCCCTGTCAAGCCTTCCCTTGGCCGATGCTTTCTCAGGGAGATTCTCACTCGCGAACTCCAGATCCTTCCATACGAAATCCCAGCCATCGGCCTCCGAAGACAGTTCCTTGTCTACGGAAATCTTGCTCAGGTCCTCATCGTATATGATGATTTCCTTATAGCGCTTCATAAGTTCGAAGTACAGCCAGCCGCGCATAAGGCGGAGTTCAGCCATAAGGCGGGTTTGGTCGGCCTCGGGAAGCCCTGCGCCCAGTTCCTTGAGATTGGATATGGCCTCATTGGTGCGGCGGATTGCCCCGTACAGGGGGGTCCAGGCGCCAAGGTACACGTCCACGAAGTTGTTGGTAAGGGAGTTTCCGCCGTAAGCCACCCAACTGGGGATGATGCAAAATGCGAAATTGTTATAGGACCCGTATTTGAACATATCCGTGAACGACTCCGTCATTCCAACCACACTGGGCCAGCTGGCATAGATGTCATAGGCATATGAGTAGATGCTGTTCACGGCATATTCCGCGCTTTCGGTATTAGCCCACATCACTTTGTCGGAGATGCTGTCGCGAGGGGTCATGTCGAGGAACTTGTTGCAGGCGGAAAGAACGCCTACAAGTGAAAGAATGAGTGCTATCTTTTTCATAGGGCAATTCTTTTAAAGTGTGATACTGATTCCGCCCAGGATGTTGCGCTGCTGGGGGTAATAACCGTTGTTGACGCCAGGGGATTCGGGGTCTATTCCCTCGGGAAGGCCGTCTATGGTGAAGAGGTTGTTGCCCTCGACAAATACCCTGAGGGACTCCACACCAAATCTGCGGGTTATCTTCTGGGGAATGGTATAACCTATCTGGGCAGTCTTAAGACGCACATATTTTCCGTCCTTCCACCAGAAACTGGAGGAGAGGCCGTTGTCTCCGCCGTGACCTGCGTTGCTGAGTGTTAGGCGGGGGAATGTACCGTTGGGGTTATCCAGGCTGTAGGCATTTTCAATGAGGAACAGAGGTGAATTTCCGCCCTCCTTGAAGGTCTTGGTCCAGATGGTGTCGTCGTCGTTGTCGTTGAAATAAGTACCGGTCATGGAAACCTGGAAAAGGGCGCCTCCGGTAAACTGGAGATTCATATCGAATCCGTTCCAGCCCACGTTGAGGTTTAGGCCGAACGTGAGTTCGGGCCGATTGCTCTTTCCAAAAATACCGCGGTCCTGCCAGTCAATCTGGCCGTCGCCGTTGAGGTCAGTGTATTTTATGTCGCCGATATTTGGACGGGTGCCGTACCAGGCGCTGTTATCTATCTCTTCCTCGCTCTTGTAGAGGCCCTCTGCCAGCCAGCCCCAGTGGGAGCCGTATGTGGTTCCGCTCACCTTCTGCCACTCGGGTACATTGGGGTCGTCGTTATATTTGAGCCAGCGGGTCTTGGAGTATGTAAGGGTACCCACAACCTCATAGAAGAACGGCTTGCCGCCAAGGTCGAAGCGGTTGCGGTGGCTGAGCTGGACGTCTATACCCTTGGCATCTATGGCGTTTCCGTTCACATAGGTGGGGAAATAACCGCCCATGGAATCCGGGTGACCGCCTCCGTTGTAGGAGAGGATGTCGTAGGTATAGTTATAGAAGGCATCGATTTCTCCGCCAAGAAGGCCGTTCCAGAGGGAGAAATCCACGCCGGCGTTCCAGGACAGGGTCTTTTCCCAACTGAGGTCCTTGTTGGGGATGCCGTTTGTGTAATATGACGGGACTGCCGATGCTCCCGGATAAACCACCTTGGTTCCAAGCGCATACTTGCTGAGGAACATATAAGGGGATACGCCGTCATTACCAAGAAGACCCACGGAAGCCCTGAGTTTCAGGTTGTCCAGGAAATCGGCCCCTTGCATGAAGGACTCCTTGGAAAGATTCCAGCCGAGGGAAGCCGATGGGAAGAATCCCCAGCGTGTCTTTGTCATACCCGCAAACTTGTATGAGCCGTCGTATCGGCCCGTAAACTCGGCCAGGTATCGTTCGTCGTAATTGTAACGGATCCTTCCCACATAACCTGCGCTTCTGGAAGCGTCGCTGTAACCGGAAACGGGGTCTGAAGTGGGCTTGCCGTTGCTTATTTCAGGAAGAAGCGCAAACGGGACGTTCTGCACGTACGCCGCCAGGGAGTTTGTCTGGAAATCGCGTAGTTCGGCAAGGGCAAGGAAGTCTATGTTGTGCTTCCCGAAACTGTTCACATAACTGATGGAGGCCTGTCCGGTGATGGACTGGGCGTAATATGTGCCCTCTCCCACCCTGTTGCCGGAAGCGGAGCCGTTTACATCCACCATAGGGGAACTCCAGCCCCAGGTGCCGTCATCCGCGCGCACACGTGCAAGCACATAATAGGTTGTGTCCAGGTTCTTGTTGTATGAGTTCAGGTAATCATAGGAGCCGTTCACCTTGAACTGCAGTCCCTTGACCCAGGGGAACTCCCAGGTGAGTCCCGCATTGAGGGTGCCCTGGAAACTGTTGGTCTTCTTGTTTCCGCTTAGATTCAGGGCGGCCAGAGGGCTGTTGGGGAAGGTCTGGTTGGAGGCTATGGCACCGGTGTAATAGCCGTCTTGCATCTCCGGGAGGAAAGGATACATCCCTATCACCTGATGGGCAACGGAGAACCAGCCAACCTCGTAACCGGCGTCACCGTCGGAACCGCCGGAGAGGAAACGTGGGGTTTCCCTCCGTCCCACAACGCCGCTCATACCCAGATTGAATACAAGGTGTTTTGCGATACGCGACTCCACATTTGCGCGGACATTGTACCTGCGGTAGTTGTACCCTGAGATATTACCCTTCTGGCCGAGGTAACCGGCCGATACGAAATAACGGTTTTTGTCGTTACCGCCCTGCACGGTTATGTTGTGCTTGGTGGTAAGACCGGTTCCAAAGACGCGCTTCGTGTAATCCACATTGTCCCAGCCGTCCGTGGGGTCTCCGTTGAGCATGGCATCAACGTTTGCCCGGGTAAAGTAAGGAGTATACTCGGCCTCGGAGGCTATTGCGCCGCTGGCCAGCTGGTCCATCATCTGGGCAAGGTTGTAATAGTACGCAAACTGGGGACCGTTCATAAAACGGGGGAAGTTGGCATTCATGGAAGCGCCAACAGAGCCGTTGTAAGTGATACGGGCATCTCCTTTCTCACCCTTCTTTGTGGTGATGATGATGACACCGCCGGCCGCCTTGAGGCCATACACTGCGGCGGAAGCGCCGTCCTTCAGAACGGATACGCTCTCGATATCGGCCGGATCTATATCGTTGATGCTCTCTACGGGGAAGCCGTCCACAACGTACGCCACGCCGTACACGGAGCCGCGGATGCGAAGCGACGCCTGGTCAAGGCCCGGCTCACCGGATTCCTGAACTGAGGAGATACCGGAGAGTTTACCGGCAAGCACCTGTGACACGTTTGTGGCGGGGGCCTTGAGGAGTTCGTCGCCCTTTATGGCCGATACAGCCGCCGTGAGGGTTTCCTTCTTGGCGGTGCCGTAACCAACCACCACTACGTCGTCCAGATACAGGGCGTCTTCCGTCATCCGGACGTTGATGGCGCTGCGGCCGTCAAAGGTGAATTCCTGAGTTGCAAGGCCGAGGCAGGAGAACTCTATGACGCTGCCTTTGGCCGCCGGCATTGAATAACTGCCGTCGGCGCCGGTCATTGTGCCCTGCGAGGTGCCTTTCACCAGCACGGTGACTCCGGGAAGCGGCGCGCCGTCCTGGTCTGTCACCTTGCCGCGGAGCGTTCCCTGGGCAAAGGCCGGGACGGACAGCAGAAGCGCTGCCGCCACGGCGAATAACAATCTGGGTAAACCTTTCATAGTTTATTGTTTGTCTGCTATTTCCTGTAAGATTGTACTTATCTGATAGAGGCCGCGGGGCACGTGGAAGCATCCCTTCCACTTGCCGCCCTTAAGAGGCAGAAGGACCTCTCCCCTGCGGTTGAGGTAGCCGTACCACTCCGGATAATCCTTATCCTTGAAATGGGTCCAGAGGTAGTTATCCAGTTTTTCAAACCACTCCAGGCATTTTTCATTGCCCGTAAGCTCATAACCTTTGATCATACAGATGGCGCTCTCAAGATGCACCCACCAGAGTTTCTGGTCCCACTCCAGTTCCTGGGTGGGATAACCCTTGCGGTCCATAAAGTAGAATATTCCGCCATACTCCTTGTCCCAGCCGTAGTCAATCACGCGGAGGGCTATCGCCACGCTCTTGTCAATGATATCCTGCCTGTGGAGGCGGAGACCCAGGTTCATCATGAACCACAGGGCCTCAAGGTCGTGGCCCGGGTTGATGCGGCGGCCCTCGAAGCAGTCAATGAGGCTTCCGTCCGGGGCCAGGTTTTCCACCATAACGCCAAGGTCCGGCTGGTAGAACACGTCAAATACCTCGTGGAGGGCTTCCTCTATGGTCTTGTCAAGGAGAGACTTGTCCTCAATGATGGGTTCTATCTCCAGGGCCATGTTGCAGATTATCATAGGAAGGGCGAAGTCCTTCATGGGACGCGTTCCGGGAACGGCCTTGAGCCAGCGGCCCTTGGGGTTGGACCTGCGGTCAAGGATGCGCTGGAAAGTTTTGCGCGCAATATCGGCCCAATGCTCCTCACCGGTTGCCACCGCCAACTGGGCGAACGCCATACAGGCGAAAGTGTTGGAGAAGATGTTGTAGGGGGCTATGATGGGCTTTCCTTCACGGGTGAGGGAGAAGTAGAAGTCATAGTTTCCGTCGTGACCGTATTTCTCCAGGAACTTTCCGCCCTGAAGGGCGCACTCAAGCCACTGCGGATTTTTCTCCACTTTATTATAAAGCATAGCGAACATCCACACTTCCCTTCCCTGCAGCCAGACGAACTTGTCCGTGTCAAAAACGCTTCCGTCACGGTTAAGGCAGGTGAAATATCCTCCGTACTCAAGGTCCTGGGACTTTTCCAGCCAGAAGGGCAACACGCTGCCATACAGTTCTTTACGGTAGCGCTCCGCCATTTGACCAAAACTTTCTTTCATCATTTTGGGTTTAGTGTTTATATGGTTTTTCGGTTAAGTCTCCACAAATATATAAATAAATCGAAATACTCCAAAACTTTTTCTCAAAATTTTTACAACATCGCGCAACTTTTTAACGATTCATTAAAAAGTGTTTGCAATTAAGATTTCTATTCGTTATATTTGCAAAAACCTGAGCCACTCGTACCATAATGGATCCCCTGTCCCAGAATATCAGCGGGCATTACGCCCCGGAAAAGAAAACCATCCTGTCCCTCTGCTCCAACCGCCAGGGATACAGCATAGCGGATTTTGCGCGGCTCCTGGACGCAAGCATCCCTAAAGTAACTCGTATAGTGTCGGAAATGGTGGCCGACGGCTACCTTGTGGACCTTGGGAAAACGGGGTCCTCAGGAGGACGGCGCGCAAGCATTTTCGGCCTCAATCCAAAGGCCGGATACTTTGTGGGGGTGCACGTTGAGCAGGAACGCATCACAGTTGCCGCAACGGATTTCCCGGGCCAACTTGTCCACGCCGTGGAAAGCATTCCCTTCCACCTTGAAAAGACGGAAGAATCCGTGCGAGAGATGTGCCTTGCCGTGAGGAAATGCCTGGAGTCCAAGATGAGGATTGACAGTTCCGCCGTGGCGGGTTACGGGGTTGACATCACTGGCCGCGTAAACCACGGAACCGGTTACAGTTACTCCTTCTTCATAAGCGAGGAAAAGCCGTTCAGGGACCTTCTGGAGGCCGAATTCGGAAAACCCGTGGTGGTGGAGAACGACTCCCGCGCAATGGCGTGGGGAGAGTATATGAGCAGTCTCCCTGGCACTGAAGGAGACATCCTCTTCCTCAACGTTGGCTGGGGCCTTGGTATGGGTATGGTGATGGACGGGAGACTCTACTACGGGAAATCAGGCTTTTCCGGAGAGATAGGGCACTTCCCCCTCCTTGACAACAACATTCCGTGCCGATGCGGAAAGATAGGCTGCCTGGAAACAGGCGCATCCGGAAGCGCCCTCCACAGGCTTGTTGTGGGGAAACTCTCCGGGGGGCGCGCCTCCGTTCTGTCAAAGTCCTATGCCGCCGGGGAGGAAATCACCCTTGACAGCATACTTGACGCGGTGAAAAAGGAGGATGTCCTCTGCATAGAATGCGTGGAGGAGGTTGGAGAAACGCTGGGACGCGCCGTAGCCGGCCTAATAAACATCTTCAACCCCAACATAGTGGTCATAGGGGGAAGGCTCTGCGCCACGGAAAAATACCTCATTCCGCCATTAAGGAGCACGGTAAACAAACTCTCCCTCAACCTTGTGAACAGCGACACAGTTATCAAAGTGTCAGGGCTTGGAGAGAAGGCCGGAGCAATAGGCTCCAGCCTCCTTGCAAAGCACAGTTACCTGATAAAACAATAAACTTCATCAATATGGAAAACCGCAGAGATTTCTTGAAAAAAGGCGCCGTGGCAGCCGTGGCGGCACCGCTTCTGGCATCGGCCTGTAAACCTTCAGACAAAGACAGATACGGCATTGAACTGGATTCTTCCGTAAAATCCAAACTCATTGTGGAGAAGGCCAACGCCCTTCCCATAACGGGAACTTTCCTGGACGAGATTTCCCACGACATCCCCCATCAGAACTGGGGAGAGGCGGAGTGGGACCGTGACTTCCGCTATATGAAGGATATGGGGATTGACACCGTAATTGACATCCGCTGCGGTTACCGGAAATTCATCACCTACCCTTCACCGTACCTTCTCAAGAAGGGCTGCTATATGCCTTCCGTAGACCTTATAGACATGTTCTGCCGATTGGCCCAGAAGTACGGGATGAAGTTCTGGCTGGGCCTCTACGATTCCGGAAAATACTGGGATACCGGAGATATGAGTTACGAGGTAGAGGCCAATAAGTTTGTGATTGACGAGATCTGGGAGCGCTACGGCTCCAAATACTCAAGTTTTGGCGGCTGGTACATCTCCGGAGAGATTTCCAGGGCCACCAAGGGTGCCATCGAGAGTTTCCGCACCATGGGCCGCCAGTGCAAGGAGGTCAGCGGCGGGCTTCCCACATTCATCTCCCCCTGGATAGACGGCAAGAAAGCCGTGGATGCCGCCAGCGGCAACATCACAAGGGAGCAGGCCGTGGGAATAGAGCAGCACGAGAGGGAGTGGAACGAGATCTTTGACGGCATCCATGAATATGTAGACGCCTGCGCCTTCCAGGACGGGCACATAGACTACGACGAACTTGACGCCTTCTTCTCAGTGAACAAGAAACTGGCCGACAGATACGGCATGCAGTGCTGGACCAACGCCGAATCCTTTGACAGGGACATGCCCATACGCTTTTTCCCCATCAAGTTCGATAAACTGCGCCTGAAACTGGAGGCCGCAAAGCGCTGCGGCTATGACAAGGCCATAACCTTTGAGTTCTCACACTTTATGAGCCCCCAGAGCGCATATGCCCAGGCGGGCCATCTGTACGACCGTTACCGCGAATACTTCGGAATCTAGAATATGAAAAAAGTCTTTTTTGCCCTTGCCGTACTGGCTGTAGCAGGCTGCGCACGGCAGCATAACCCATCATTGGAAGAAAAGGTGGAGAATACCCTCTCCCAGATGACCCTTCAGGAGAAAGTGGCCATGACCCACGCCCAGTCCAAGTTCTCCAGCGCCGGCGTACCAAGGCTTGGAATCCCTGAACTTTGGCACACGGACGGTCCTCACGGCATCCGTCCGGAGGTCCTTTGGGACGACTGGGACCAGGCCGGCTGGACCAACGACTCCTGCACCGCATTCCCGGCCCTCATTAACCTCGCCGCCACCTGGAACAGGGAAATGAGCGCACTGTACGGAGACTGCATCGGCCAGGAAGCCCGCTACCGCAAAAAAGACATCCTGCTTGGCCCCGGCGTCAATATCTGCCGCACTCCTCTGGGGGGCCGCACCTTTGAGTATATGGGCGAAGACCCCTATCTTGCCGCCCAGATGGTTGTACCTTATGTGAAGGGAGTCCAAAAGAACGGGGTTGCCGCATGCGTAAAGCACTTTGCCGTGAACAACCAGGAGATGAGACGCACCGCCACCAACTCCGTGGTGGATGACAGAACCATGTACGAGATCTACCTCCCGGCCTTCAAGGCTGCCGTTCAAGAAGGCGGCGCCTGGGCCATAATGGGCTCCTACAACCTCTGGAACGGAGAATTCAACTGCCACAACCACAGGCTCCTGAACGACATCCTGAAGGGGGAATGGGGCTTTGACGGGGTGGTGATAAGCGACTGGGGCGGATGCCGTGAAGACGATGCCGCCATCACAGGGGGCCTTGACATTGAGATGGGCACCTGGACAAATGGCCTTAGGGGCGCAGCCTCCAACGGCTATGATGAGTACCACCTGGCAAATCCTTATCTGGAGCGTCTGAGGGACGGAAGGGCCACGGAAGAAGTGCTCAATGACAAAGTTCGCCGCATACTCAGAACAGTTTACCGCACTTCCATGAGCGACACCCCGCATTACGGCAGTTTCACTTCCCCGGAGCATTTCCAGGCCGCCCGTGACATTGCGGCCGACGGCATTGTGCTCCTGAAAAACGGGGGCGCCCTGCCGCTTGACTCTTCCGTCATTCCCGGCTCTGACCGGGAATCTCTCCCCCGTATCCTCCTCGTTGGCGAAAACGCTTACAAGATGATGGTGGTGGGCGGCGGCAGTTCCAACCTGAAGACAAAATACGAGGTCATTCCTCTGGAAGCCCTGAGGGAGGCATTTGACGGAAAGGCCGATGTAATGTGGGAACGCGGATACGTTGGAGACACCACAACCGTTTACAACAGGGTTGTGACCGGGCAGGTCCTGAAAGAATCCCGCAGCCCCCAAGAACTCCTACAGGATGCTGTGAGTGCCGCAAAAGAGGCCGATTACGTGATCTATATCGGCGGCCTCAACAAGAGTTTCTACCAGGACAACGAGGGCACAGACCGCTTTGACATCACCCTCCCCTACTGCCAGAATGAACTGATTGACGCCCTGGCGGAAGTTACCCCGAATCTCATCGTTGTAAACATCTCCGGCTCCCCCGTGGCTATGCCCTGGGCCGGGAAAGCAAACGCCATAGTCCAGGCCTGGTACGGCGGCTCCGAGAGCGGCCACGCCCTTGCCGATGTCCTCACCGGAAAGGTGAATCCTTCCGGAAAACTGCCTTTCACTATGCCCCTGGCAACGGCCGACGGTCCCCTGAAGTCTCCCCGCCAGTATCCAGGCGTCCAGGAAGAAGGCAAGGAGTGGTGGCAGGAGTACTACACGGAAGGCATCTTTGTGGGTTACCGCTGGTACGACACAAATGGCATTGCCGTGCAGTATCCCTTCGGCCACGGCCTCAGTTACACCAGTTTTGAAATCTCAGACGCCCGCGTAAAGAAAAGCGGCAAGGGATTCAAGGTTTCGGCCACCCTTATAAATACAGGAGAAAGGGCCGGAGCAGAGGTTGTGCAGCTTTATATCAGAGACTCAGAGGCTTCCGTGGAGCGCCCCTCCAAGGAACTCAAAGGCTTTGAGAAAGTTTATCTGGAGCCTGGGGAGAGCCGCCGTCTGGAATTCAGTATCGACCCTGACGCACTCAGTTTCTTTGATGCCGATGCCCACCGGTGGGTTGCCGAACCAGGCGAATTCCACGCGCTCCTGGGCACCTCTTCGGCCGATATCCGGGCCGATATCCCTTTTAAGCTGTAGGATGACTCTGGAACTTCA
This sequence comes from uncultured Bacteroidales bacterium, assembly GCA_900319485.1. Classification (GTDB taxonomy): domain Bacteria; phylum Bacteroidota; class Bacteroidia; order Bacteroidales; family UBA932; genus Cryptobacteroides. The sequence continues at coordinate 71,949 of ONOQ01000010.1, forward strand.
TCACCCGCTGGACGGCTATTATCAAGGCACCCGCTTTGACAGGAGTGGAGTGTTCAAGTCCCTTGTGTTCAAAGGAGTGGAGATGTGCGGAGAATGGTTCCAGAAGTACAGTCCCACAATGCACGATGCCGTCCTTGGCCCCGCAGAGGAGTTTTCGCCCGTCATTCCCGGTCCTTCCTCCGTCATTCCCGGCCCCGACCGGGAATCTCATATCATCCTGAAACCCGGCGTAGGCCTTCTTGCCACAGGCCTTGAGCCATATGACCGCTTCAAACTCTATAAGATCCTTGATCCGGGCCTGTGGGAAGTGGACGGAATGCGCTTCAGGCATATCCTGAAGGGCTATTATGACTACATCAAGGAGATTGTGGTTACAGGAGAAAACAGTTTCCGGATAAGCCATAAGTTTGAGGCCCATATCCCCTTCGACGGAGACGTATACAACCACAACTTCTTCACAATGGGGAAGATGGAGATCGGCCCGTCCCGTAAGATTGATTTCCCCTTCAGGCCGGAAGGAACCTGGCGGGCGCAATATGATTCCGTGGGCTTCACAGACTCAGGGATCAGCTTCTCGAGGGATCTGAAGGAGGGTGAATCCGTGTATACCGGAAACATCCACGAAGCCGGGAAAGAGGGAATGCCATATGAGATGACTCTCTCCGAAGGCCCCTTAGGCGTCCACATCAAAGGCGATGTTCCCGTTTTCAAGACAGTCCTCTGGGCTAACCACCGCATAGCGTGCCTGGAGCCCTATAACAAGATCAGTCTTGCCCCCGGACAGGCTTTTTGCTGGAGTATAGAATATACATTGGAAGGCTAACTAATACAAGAAATCCCAACAAAGTGTGATTTTTCTTGTTTTTTAGCATTTCCTTTTGTATTTTTGCATGGAAATCACAATATATTGTGACAAATGAGAGCAATCGGAACACAGATAAAGGAAAGGAGAAGACTCCTTAAAGTAACCCAGAGACAACTTGCCGATCTATCCGGTGTGGGCATCAATACCCTTACCAAAATAGAAAGGAACGAGGCCAATCCCACCCTGGACATCCTTCAAAAGATTCTGGATACTCTAGGGCTGGAATTGAGCATAACTGTCAAAAAGATGAATGAATAATGAGAGCCGCACTCATATACAATAATGGCCGCCTGGCAGGCTCTATCAAGGAAGTCAGCCCCTCAGAGTATGTCTTTACCTATGACGGGGATTACTTCAAGGATGAACACGCCCCGGCCATCAGCCTTACTCTGCCTAAGTCCAGACAGGAATTCACTTCCCCATCACTATTTCCATTTTTTGCGAATATGTTGTCCGAGGGGCATAACCGAACAGTGCAAGCCCGCATCCATAAATTGGATGAGACGGATGATTTTGGAATTCTCCTTGCCACAGCTCAAACCGACACCCCCGGAGCAATCACTATCAAGCCCCTGTAGATGACACCCTTTTCTTCATACAGCATTTCTATTCTCAGGCACCTGACCGGCGGCATACCGGTATCGCCTATCCTGCCCTTTCAAAGCCAGGAAGCCGATATCATACGCCTGAACGAGAACAGGGGGAGGATATCACTTTCCGGTGCACAGAGTAAGTATTCCGTATGCATTAAAGACGGAAAGTTCACGCTCACTGAAGAATGGGAGCAGGGGACGTTCATCCTGAAGCCGATGCTCTCCGATTTTTCATTCAAGGCCGACAGCCCCGCCAACGAACATCTCACGATGCAGATTGCCAACAAGGTCTTTCAGATTGAGACAGCCGCCAACGCCCTCTGCTTCTTTGAAAACGGAGATCCCGCCTATATTACCCGCCGATACGACGTTGCCGCCGACGGAAGCAAGATTCAGCAGGAGGATTTTGCCTCGCTGGGAGGAATAACTGCCGATACCTATGGCAAGGACTACAAGTACACCGCACTAAGTTATGAGGATATCGGCCTTCTGATCAGGAAATATCTCCCGGCCTGGCGGGTTGAGATGGTAAAATTCTTTGACCTCATCCTGTTTAACTTCCTGTTCTCAAACGGGGATGCGCACCTTAAAAACTTCTCCGTTCTGATGACTCCTGGCGGAGACTACCGGCTTTCTCCCGCCTACGACCTTATTGACACGCGCATCCATCTGCCCGACGACAGCATTTTTGCCCTTCAGAAAGGTCTATTTGCCGATGGACGTTCCTTCCCACTTGGAGTTGACAACAAGGCGTTCAGGGAATTCGGCCTGTGCCTGGGACTTCCTGAAAAAGTAGTGGGAAAGGAACTGGACCGCTTCTGCGATGACTATCCGGCCGTGGAAACTATGGTCAGGGAGTCATACCTGTCCGATGAAGCCAAAGAGCATTACTATCAGCACTATCACACAAGACTTGTATCTTTCCTGAGAGCATAACTATGAATAGGATCCTTACCGCCATACTGGCAGCCCTCATATCGGCCCAGGCATTTGGGCAGTACAAAGAACTACCCCTTGGTTCCATAAAGGCCGATGGATGGCTCCTAGAACAGCTTCAGCGCCAGGCAAATGGCCTCACAGGCCATCTGGATGAGATTTATTCGGAGGTTATGGGGCCTTCAAACGCCTGGCTTGGCGGTGACGGAGACGCCTGGGAGAGGGGCCCCTACTGGATAGACGGCCTGCTTCCTCTTGCATACATCCTTGAAGACAAAGCCCTTATAGAAAAGGCCAAAGTGTGGGTGGAAGCAATCCTTTCTTCACAGCAGGAAAACGGAAATATCGGCCCGGCTCAGGACCATCCATATGTATACGGCCTCCAACGCGGGAAATCCCAGGACTGGTGGCCAAGGATGGTAGCGCTGAAAATCCTTAAGCAGTATTATTCCGCTACGGGAGACCAAAGAGTCATAGACTGTCTTAACAAGTATTTCCGCTATCAACTTGATACCCTTCCGGAAAAGCCGCTTGACTACTGGTCTGGCTGGGCTAAGGAACGCGGTGCCGATAACCTTGAGGTTGTAATGTGGCTCCACGGCATCACCCGCGAGGATTGGCTCCTTGAACTTGGAAACCTTATCCACTCCCAGACAAGGGACTGGGCCACCCTTTTCAGGGAAGGAGACTTCTGGGGCCCTCAGGGCAGCATCCATACCGTAAACCTTGCCCAGGGTTTCAAGGCTCCCGTCGTGTGGTGGACCTATAGCAACTGGGACGGTGACCTGGCGGCCCCTAGGCACGCCCTGGAGATCCTCCGCCGCACCGCCGGCTTCCCCATCGGACTCTGGGCCGGCGATGAGCAGTTACAGGCAGGAGCCCCCACCCGCGGCAGCGAACTCTGCGCCGCCGTGGAGATGATGTTCTCACTGGAGGAGATGCTTCGCCTGAGCGGAGACATCACCTATGCCGATTACCTTGAGCGCATAGCCTTCAACGCCCTGCCCGCGCAGGTTACTGACGACTACTCCGCCAAGCAGTACTACCAGCAGGTGAACCAGGTGGCCTGCACCCGTGAAAACCGATCCTTCTCAACGCCCCACTACGGGACGGACACAATGTTCGGCACACTTAACGGCTACCCCTGCTGCGTTTCAAATATGCATCAGGGCTGGCCAAAATTCACACAGAACCTCTGGTACGCCACAGAGGATTACGGCCTTGCGGCACTTGTTTACTCCCCCTGCCACGTAAACGCCACCGTTGCCGGCGGAATCCCCGTAACCATCACGGAAACAACTGATTATCCCTTCCGTGAAAGAGTTACCATGAAAGTAAAATTCACCGGCGGAATCAAGAAAACCAAGTTCCCCCTCACCATAAGGGTTCCCGCCTGGAGTAAGGGCGGCACCGTAACCATCAACGGCGTGAAGCAGGATCTCCGCGCCGGTGCCGGGCTGTTCAAGATAAACAGGGTATGGAGCAGCGGAGACGTCATAACAATAGATTTCAAGGCCGAAACAGAAACTGAGGAGTGGTACGGCGGCGCCTGGACCATTGTCCGCGGCCCCCTTGTGTACGCCCTCAGGATGGAAGAGAACTGGCAGTGGAAGGAATTCTCCGGAGAGGACCGCTGGTTTGGTTCCAGAGCCTGGGAAGTCACCTCCCCCACCCCCTGGAACTACTGCCTTATGAGGGATTCCTTCAAGGCCGATGACTGTGAAGTTACTCTCTCCAAGACCGTAGCCTCTTACCCCTGGAACCTTGAATCCGCTCCCGTCACCATCACCGTCCCAGCCCGTGAACTCCCGGACTGGAAGGTTCCTGACAGTGTGGCCTTCTGGACAGAAGAAGGTTATGAAGTTGGCCCTGAAACCCGTATTGAACTGATTCCGTACGGCTGCACCACCCTCCGCATTACGGAATTCCCCACACGCATCATCCCCTGGGACCTTGAACTGAGGAAATAGTCCTGCAGGTGCTTTTTTCCGAATAATTATTGCATAATACGATTTTTATTCCTACTTTTGCACCACAGTACACCACAGTAAAGATGACCAAAGCCAGCAAATGGTACAAGTGGGAGGTGCTGGCCCTGCTCTGGGTTGCATACCTCCTGAACCAGGGAGACCGCCAGGTCTTCAATTCCGTTCTGCCCCTCATAAGGGACAGCCTCAGCCTTACAGATACTTCAGTAAGCCTAATTGCGGTATTCTTCAACCTCTTCTACGCCGCCATGGTTCCCATCGGCGGATGGATGGGAGACCGCTTTTCCAGAAAATGGGTAACCACTCTCAGTATCCTTTTCTGGAGCGTTGCCACAATGTTCACCGGCCTTGCAAACGGCGTGTTCCTACTCATACTCACCCGTTCCATCGCTACCGGCGGCGGGGAGGCCTTCTTCGGGCCCGCCAACTACTCCCTCCTGGGCCAGTACCACACTTACACCCGCGCAAGGGCAATGTCCATTCACCAGACCTCCTATTACGTTGGAGTAATCCTGGCCGGATGGCTTGCAGGATACATCGGAGACCACCTTGGCTGGCAGTACGCCTTCTACATCTTCGGCGGCGCGGGAGTCGTTTGGGCCATTGTCATGGCACTGCGACTGAAAGACCTTCCAAGAAATGAGACTCCCGGTCAGGCCGGGAGTGACGTGAAGGTATCTATCTTGGACGGATTCAGGACGGTGTTCACAACGCCAACGGCGCTGATGGTAACAATTGGGTTCTGCGGGTTCATCTTCGTGATTACGGGATATATGACCTGGGTTCCCACGTTCCTCCAGGAGAACTTTGGCCAGACGGGGGCCCAGGCGGGACTTCATTCAATGCTCTGGACCTATGTGGCGGCGTTTGTGGGAGTGCTCCTTGCCGGAACGCTCAGTGACAAATGGGCGACAAAGGATCCCAGGAAGCGGATGGTAATCCAGGGCGCCGGGCTCATCCTTGGGGCGGCGTTCCTGCCGTTTATGGGAACAGCAAAAACAATCTGGCTCCTGTACCTCTGCTTTGCAGGCTGGGGCTTTTTCAGGGCATTCTTCGATGCCAATATCTACGCCGCGCTTTACGACGTAACCCCGGAGCACCTTCACGCAAGCTGCTCCAGCGCAATGATTATGACAGGCTTCGCCGTTGGCGCAACGGCCCCCTACATACTTGCCCTCATAAAGGAGGCTACGGGCAGTCTCAACGCCACTTTCCCCATCCTTGGCGTGATCTGGTTCATCTGCGGCCTGGCGTGCCTTTGGGTAAGTTACAAATACTACAACAAAGACCACAATAAATTATATGAACGCTAACGAGAAAAACCGTAAACCCAAGGCGGGACTGCTTCTTATAGCCTCTCCCAGGTTCAAGAACCTCAACGGTCCAAAGCGCGGCACCTACGGGGAGCGCAAGGAAGTAGCTGTGAAGGAGATAAAGGCCACCCTCAGTTTCCTGGATCTTGTAGACCCGGGGATTGTCTATGAAAGGGAGCACGCTGAGAAGGCCATTGACCTCTTCTTCAAGGAAAAGGTAGACTTTGTCTATGCCGAATTCCTTTCCTGGAGCGAGGATTTCGCCTGGATCCGCTTCCTAAGGGACTGCCCGGACATTCCAATAATCTTCTGCAACGTTGCCAAGCCCAGGATGACTTTTGAGACCACACTTGACGAGGACGACTTTGTGGATTACCTCTGCGCAGGCACACTTGTGGGTTCCCTGGAGGCTTCCGGAAGCATAAAGCGAGTTCCACGTAAGGGTGTCAAGACCGTTATGGGCACCCGCGAGGACATTACGGACAAGGTAAGGATCTTTGCCGATGCAGCCCGCGCCCGTGCCATCCTCCGCCGCTCCAACGTGGGCCTTATGGCCAATATGAACGAGGCTATGTGGAGCACCTACTTTGACAATTATGACCTCTTCACCAAAATCGGCCCGGAAATCCATTATCTCCCCTACTCCGATTACGGCACAGAGATAGACAACCTCACGGACGAGGAAGTGGATACGTATGCGCACAACCTCACGTCACGCTACAAGATGATGGAGGATGTGGAGTATGACAAGCTCATAGGCTGCGTGAAAGCTACCCTTGCCATCAAGAAAATGGCCCAGAAAAGCGACATAGACTGCTTCGTGTACAACGACATAGACCAGGCCACTTTCCGCACCGCCGGCTGCCGCGCAGGCTTCTACCCCCAGTGGTTCAACGAAAATGTGAGCGTACTGGTCCCTGAGGCCGATATCGGCGCTGGCCTTATCACCTACATTCTCAAACTCATCACCGGAAAGCACGTCAATTTCATTGAGCCTTTCCATATTGAGGATGATTACGGCACCTTTGCAGGCGGCCACGCAGGCCCCAACGACCACAACGACCCTGCCTGGCAGGACAACGTGATCATTTCCCGTGACGTCCGCTTTGCCAAGACCTCCTGGAAGTATGCCGGAGCGCCCTTTGCCTGGTACCGCATAAGCCCCGGTCTCAAGACCGTGGCGGGCCTCTACGAGGAAGACGGCAAGTATAAGCTCATCACTTTCCTTGCCACCAGCCTCTCTGAAAAAGAAACTCCCCAGAGTACAAAGAAACACCTTCTGGCCACCTATACCCACACCATCTTCAAGCCGGAAGTCCCTGTAAAACGGCTATGGGAGGAAGTCCTGAGGATTGGCGCCACCCAGCACTACGCCATTGTGGACGGAGACTGCCGCGCGCAGCTGGAGGACCTTGCGGAAATAATGGGATTTGATTTTTACAGCATAAAGTAGTATGTCATTCATGTACAACCCGTTCCCCTTTCACGACCCAAAACCCGTGAACAGGCCGGAACTGAGCGAAAAGACCATAGAATCCATCACCGGCGGCGGCACCCAGGTGGTTGCCAAGAAATTTATCACCGCCATTGCCGATAAAGTGCGCGCAGAAGGAGCAATTGTGGCTTTTGACGGCTACACAACCACCAAGTGGGACCTAATGGTGAGTCTCCTTGCCCGCGAGTGCAACGTATTTGATTTCAACATAGAGTTCGTGGACTCCGCCTCACGCACCTTCAAAAGCGGAGATGAAATTGACTCCATCATAGATCCCCTACTTATCTGGGACAAGAAGATAGACCCCACACTCCTTTATGGAAAGGTTTATCACGGAGGGTATATCGGCCTTATGGACCCTGAAAAAGTGGAGGCGTTCAAAAAGGAAATCCCTGCCCTGAAAGCCCCCGGGACGCTTGTAGTTGTATACGGTTACGGCTGCCTGATTAAAGAATTCAGGCCCCTTTACGATGTCCGCTGCTGGTTTGACATCACCCCTATGAACTCCATGCTCCGCATCCGTGCAGGAGAATACGCAAACATAGGCAAAAAGCATACGGGCATTATAAACCGCACCATCCGCCGCTGCTACTACTGCGACTTTGAGAATGCCGTTCAGTTAAGAAAGGAACTCTTTGACACCGGTGAACTGGACTGGTACTTCCTGGATAACGACAGGGCAAAACTCCAGATGATGCCTTTCGGCACTTTTACCGATATCTGCGCCACCCTTGTGAAATATCCCTTCCGCGCAAAGCCCTGCTACCTTGAGGGCGTCTGGGGCGGAAGTTATATGACAAAACTCCGTCACCTGCCAAAGAAGATGCGTAACGCCGCCTGGGTGTTTGATTTCATCCCCATGGAGGTGAGCGTACTGGTGGAAGCCGGGGAGGAAAAACTGGACATCAACTACTGCTCGTTCGTGCACAAGGAAGGCATACGCCTTATGGGAGAGACCTGCGTGAAGAAATACAAAGGCTACTTCCCCATCCGCTTCAACTGGGACGATTCCTACCACAGCACCGGTAATATGAGCATCCAGTGCCACTCTGGCGGCAAATTCAACGTGGAGAACTACAATGAGTTCGGCCGCCAGGACGAGAGCTATTATGTGGTTATCACCGGCCACGAGGCCAAGACTTTCATCGGCTTCCGCGACGATGCCGACATCCCGGCCTTCTTTAAGGAAATCGAAGCGGCCGATACCGAGCACAAGGAGTGCGACCATATGAAGTACGTGAGTTATGAGGAATCAAAGCCCGGTCTCCAGGTCATGCTTCCCGCCGGGACCATCCACTCCAGCGGCCGCAACCAGGTTATCCTGGAGATAGGATCCCTTACCATCGGCTCATATACATATAAGATGTACGACTACCTCCGCCTTGACTTTGACGGCAAGCAGAGGCCCATCCACACGCATCTTGGAGAACTTAACGTGCGACAGGACCGCCGCTACAGTGAAATCCACAATCCCAAGAGCCCGGAATACATTGTCCAGGAGCCCCGTCTTGACGCCGAAGGAGACGGCTGGAAGGAGTACATCCTTGGAGAGAATCCCCAGATGTACATTTCCCTTCGCCGCCTGGAATTTGACGTCAGGTGTGAGCAGGATACACGCGGCGAAAAGTTCCACGTACTCACCCTTGTGGACGGAGACCATATCCGCATCCGCAGCGTAGAATACCCTGAACGCTATTTTGACCTTGACTTCATGGAGATTGCCTGCGTACCGGCATCCATGGGCAGATATGTAATAGAAAATCTTGGTAAAGAACCCATAAGAGTCCACAAGACCTGCCTCAGAGACGGTTATGAGTATGACCCTGCTTGACGTAGGCGGCAGCTATATCAAGTGTGCCGACGGAAGAAAGATTCCCGCAGCCTCCAGGGGCAGCCGGGAAGAGATTTCCGCGGCCCTCCGCCAAGCGGTGGAGATGCCCGGTCAGGCCGGGCATGACGATACCGTCACCCCCGGCTTGACCGGGGGTCTCATCGGCGTAGCCATCCCCGGACCGTTTGACTACAGGAACGGGATCTTCCTGATGAAGCACAAGTATGAGGCCGTTTACGGAGAGTCTTTCAGGGAACTTGCCGGCCTTGGGCCGGAGGCCGACATCCGTTTCATGCACGATGTGAACGCGCCCCTTGCAGGATCACTGAGGATGCTGGGGCTGAAAGACGCGGCTCTTGTAACCATAGGGACCGGCCTTGGATTCAGTTACTCCATTGACGGGGACGTAAAGGAAAACCCTGCCGGGTCCCCCGCAATGAGCCTCTGGTGCGCTCCCTGGGAAGGGGGCATACTGGAAGACTTTGTGAGCGCCCGTGCCGTAAGTTCTGCCTATAACAGGAAAACCGGAAAACCCTGCAGGAGCGCCTATGAAGCGGCAAAAATGGCCGATTCCGGAGACATCGACGCAATGGAAGTGTATTCAGATATGGGATTTATCCTTGGACAGGCGCTGAGGCCCATCCTTGACAGCCTTGGAATCCGGACCCTCCTTATGGGCGGACAGATTTCAAAGTCAATCGGCCTTATGATACGTCCCCTTAAGGCCGAGTTACCTGGCGTAGAGATAATCCTGGCACCGGAGAATGCAGTATTTGAAGGCCTTAAAACCCTATTTGAATAAAACCAAACAGTAACCATATGACTATCAAAAACTCAGTCAGAACCCTTTTCGCGGCGGTGGCGGTCCTTGTGACAGGACTTGCCGCGGCACCTCCCGCCAACGGCCAGAGCCGCACCGTGAAAGGCGTTGTCCTTGACGAGACCGAAACCCCGGTTGCGGGAGCGTTCGTTACCGTCAGGAACGAGACCCGCGGCGTTATGACAGACGGCGCCGGACGCTTTGACATCAGCGTGAAGCCTTCTGATGTCCTCATTGTGAGTTTCCTTGGCTACGAGGACGAGCAGGTCCCTGTCGGGGAGCAGAAGGAACTCCTTGTGAAACTGGTTCCTCAGGCCAACCAACTGGAAGAGGTTGTGAAAGTTGCCTACGGTACCCAGAAGAAGGCGTCCATAATAGGCTCCATCACAACGGTGGATGCGGAGCAGTTAAAATCCCCCATCGGCCAACTTTCAACCGGACTTGCGGGTAAGCTTGCCGGCGTTGTGGCCGTGCAGCACACGGGAGAACCCGGCTCCAGCGCGGAGTTCTGGATCAGAGGCGTTAACACCTTCGGAGCCAATTCCTACCCTCTTATCCTTGTTGACGGAGTGGAGCGCTCAATGGACCTTGTGGACACAGAGGACATAGCCTCCTTCTCTATCCTGAAGGACGCAACGGCAACGGCACTTTATGGTGTTCGCGGCGCCAACGGCATAGTGCTCATCACAACCCGCCGCGGCTCCGAGTCCAAGCCAAAGGTCAACGTAAAGGTGGAAAGCGGCTTCACCTCCCCCACGCAGTTACCCAAGATGGCATCGGCCTCTCAGTTCATCGATTACCTCAATATGATGAAGCCCGGGACCATTGACGACTACGCCAAACGAATGTATCTCTCAGGCACGGACCCTGACCTCTACCCCAACGTTGACTGGATCCACGAGATTTTCAAAGAGCAGGCCATGACCATGAAGGCCAATGTGAACGTGACGGGCGGTACCAAGAACGTTCGTTACTATGCCGGCGGATCATACTATTTTGAGGACGGTATCTTCAACGTTGATAAGAACGACCGCTACAATTCCCAGATGAACTACAGCCGGTTCAACTTCCGCACCAACGTGGATATCAACGTCACCAAGTCCACCACCCTCGGGATGGACATATCCACGCAGTTCACCAAGAAGAACCAGCCCGGAACAAGCCTCAGCGACATCTACAACTACACCCTGCAGATTACGCCCATCGGCTTCCCCAAGGTGGTCAGTGACGGCACTCTGTCCAACCCCGAGACCGGTCACAACCCCTACAATATGATAAACAATATGGGCTATGCCACGGTGAATACGCAGAATGCCCAGACTACGGTTTCCCTCACGCAGGATTTCTCAGAGATCATAACGGAGGGCCTTACGGCAAAGGTCCAGGTTTCCTGGGACGCCCGGACGGCATCGTCCGTCACAAACGGAATCCTCCCAAGGGTATACTATATGGACCCCGCAACCCGTGAATACATTCCCCAGAACAACACCGCCGGATACATAAACGTCTCAAGTTCGTCACAGAGCGGTTATACGGTCCTGAATGTGGAGGCATCGGCCAATTATGAACGCACGTTTGCGTCCCGTCACAGGGTGAGCGGAATGTTCCTCTACTACCTCAGGGACCGCAGCAACACCCACCCCGGCTACGACTACTGGGAGACATTCCCTCGAAAGAGCCTGGGTATAGCGGGACGTGCCACCTACTCATACAGGGACCGCTACTTTGCGGAATTCAACTTTGGCTACAACGGATCGGAGAATTTCTCCCCGGGTCACCGCTTCGGTTTCTTCCCTTCCGCCGCAGTTGGCTACATCATCTCCAACGAGAGGTTCTGGGATCCCATAAAGGACGTTGTTTCCCTCCTGAAGTTCAAGGCCTCCATCGGCAAGGTGGGCAACGACCAGATTGGCGGCGGACGCCGTTTTGGCTACAACACCACTATGGATATCACGGGCGTGAATGGTTTCAGTTGGGGCGAGCAGCGGAGCGCCTGGGTGGACGGCGTTGCAACCGGCGAGATAGGAAACCCGGACATCGAGTGGGAAGAGGCCCTGAAACGGAATATCGGCTTTGAACTGAATATGTTCAGGGACCACCTCAAATTCCAGTTCGACTACTTCAACGACTACCGCAGCGGTATCTTCATCACCCGCCAGTCCCTCCC
>ONOQ01000033.1 GCA_900319485.1 uncultured Bacteroidales bacterium
CATCGGCGGGCATTAACACTGACACCCGTACCATAAAGGAAAACCAACTTTTCTTTGCCCTCAAAGGGGAAAACTTTGACGGTAACGCATTTGCGCTCCAGGCCCTGGAGGCCGGCGCGTGCTATGCCGTGGTCAATGACTCCGTGAAGGAGGAAGATCCCCGTCTTATAAAGGTGAAGGATACCCTTGAAACCCTGAAGGAACTTGCGGCATATCACCGCAGCCAGTTGGAGATTCCGGTGATCGGCCTTACCGGCACCAACGGAAAAACCACCACCAAGGAACTTATAAGCGCGGTCCTTGCCGCCAAATACAAGGTTGTTGCCACCGTGGGGAACCTCAACAATGAGATCGGCGTGCCGCTGTCCGTGCTTAAAATCGGCCCGGAGGCGGAGATTGCCGTGATCGAGATGGGCGCAAGCCATCCTGAAGACCTGAAGCCGCTTCTGGCGGTGTCCCAGCCCAGCCACGGCCTTATCACAAACGTGGGTAAGGCCCATCTGGAGGGCTTTGGAAGTTATGAAGGCGTGATGCACGCAAAGGGCCTCCTCTACGATTATCTCAAGGAAACAGACGGCATTGTTTTCGCCAATGCCGATGACCCCGTCCTCCAGGGAATGCTCTGGGACAGGGAAATGACATGCATCGCTTATGGGCTGGACGGCGTGGAGGTGCTGCCTTCATCGGCCTCCAATCCTTTCCTCAGGATGAAATGGGCCGATGGCCGTACGCTTGAAACCCATCTTGTTGGCGCCTACAACGCCACAAACGTGCTGGCCGCCCTCAAGATTGGCTGGTTCTTCGGAGTGCATCAGGATGCGGCCTTCAAGGCAATTGAGAACTACGTCCCGTCTAACAACCGCTCCCAACTTGTGAGGACTCAGAGGAATGTCCTCATTGTGGACGCCTACAACGCCAATCCTTCGTCAATGAAGGTGGCTCTGGATAACCTCGCGCTATGCGAAGGCCGTAAGGTTGCCCTCCTTGGGGACATGCGTGAACTTGGGGCCGATTCCGCAGCGGAGCACGCCAAGGTGGTTGCCCGCCTGAAGGGCCAGGAGGCCATCCTCGTGGGCTCTGAATTCAAGAAAGCGGCTGAAGGCACGGGCATTCCGGTGTTTGATACCTCGGACGCTCTTGCCGACTGGCTCCGCGCCAACCCGCTCAGCGGCTGCACCGTCCTTGTGAAGGGCTCACGCGGAACCCGTATGGAAAAGGTCATAGACGCGCTTTAACCACAATTAAGCGCACAAGGTAAGCAAGAATTACTCCTATTGTCAGGCCAAACGCCACTCCCACAAGGATATCCCCAAGGAAGTGGGCGGCCATCATTATGCGGCTGAGACTCACAAGTGACGCCCAGATATATACGCCCCAGGTATATGCCGGGACGGGCTTTCCGTTCAGGCTGAGCCCGAGGGAACTTGCCGCCGCAAAGCCGAATACATTGGCGGCGTGGCTTGAGAAGAAGCCGTACAGATGCCCCACCTGCCCGTATGGCATAATTACTCCGTTTTCAACCATCCAGGTGTTGTAGCAGGGCCTGAGCCTTGTGACTCCGCCTTTCACCACACCTGAGAGCTGGTCTGTGAGGACTACGCAGAGAATAAGGGACAGGCAAACCAGAAGGCCCTTTTTCCACCCCAGTTTCCAGATTATGAAGCCCATCACAATGGCATAGGCAGGAAACCAGATCTTGGCATCCGACAGCGCCATCCAGAGCGGGTAGAGCGCCGGAGTGTCCAAATTGTTTATCCAGAGGGTAACGGCCTGGTCTATCTGAACTAAATCATTCATTTATTAAGGGCTTTCCAGAGTTCTTCCTTAAGTTCTTCAAGGCCAAGATGGGCAACGGAAGAGATGAATACGTGGGGGAGGTCCGACGGGATTTTCTTCTCTATCTTTGCCTTCTGCTTATCATCAATAAGGTCCATCTTTGTGATGGCAAGCACGCGGTCTTTCACAAGGAGTTCCGGGTTATATTCCTCAAGTTCGTTGAGAAGGATCCTATAGCCCTTCATTACGTCGGGTTCGTCCGCCGCCACCATAAACAGCAGTACGGAATTGCGCTCTATGTGCCTTAGGAAGCGCATCCCGATGCCTTTTCCCTCGTGGGCGCCCTCTATGATGCCGGGGATGTCGGCCATCACAAAGGAGCGGTCGTCGTAGTAGCGCACAATGCCAAGATTGGGCTCAAGGGTTGTGAACGCGTAGTTTGCAATTTTGGGTTTGGCCGATGTTATGACGGAAAGAAGGGTGGATTTTCCGGCGTTGGGGAAGCCCACAAGGCCTACGTCGGCAAGGACTTTCAGTTCCAGGATGAACCAGCCTTCCTGCCCGTCCTCACCGGGCTGGGCGTAACGGGGAGTCTGGTTGGTGGCGCTCTTGAAGTGGTCGTTGCCCCAGCCGCCCTTGCCGCCCTGGCAAAGGATGTACTCCTGGCCGGGTTCTACAAGTTCCGTGATTACTTCTTCTGTCTCTGCATCCTTCACGACTACGCCCTGGGGTACTTCCAGCACGATATCGGCCCCGTTCTTGCCCCTTTTGAGGGCCTCGGCTCCGTTGCCGCCGTTGTCCGCGCGGACAACCTTGCGGTAGCGCAGGTGGATGAGCGTCCAGAGTTGGGGATTCACTCTCAGGATGATGTGGCCGCCGCGGCCGCCGTCACCGCCGTCAGGGCCGCCCTTGGGGACGTATTTTGCCCTGTGAAGGTGGGCGCTTCCGGCTCCGCCGTGCCCGCTTGCGCAGAAAATGCGCACGTAGTCTATGAAGTTCGATTCTGCCATAACGCTGCAAAGGTAGTGATTCTTTTTGATTTCCAGAAGTACAGTTATGTACGCGTTTAGTACCGGAAGGTGGAGAAAAAGATGCTGTTTATGTGTTTTAGAGGCTTTTCCACATAAACGTGTGGTGTTTTTCGGTATTTTTTTGTATATTTTTGTAGTGGTTTTTATGTAATCGCCTTATGGAACTCGACGAAGCCACTGACAAAATCTCCCTGACGGACAAGGAAGTCGCCATCCTCCGACTCATTGCCGCCGGCCAGTCTACCAACAGAATTGCCCATTCTATGAGCCTGAAACCGTCCACCGTGATGTGGTATCGGAAGCGGCTTCATATGAAGTTCAAGGTCCACGATATGGCGGAACTTCTCTATAAGGCCATAGAGCAGAAAATCCTATAGCACGACGAAATCATCAAACATCCAAATTATGAAAAAAATTACCGTTTTATTCCTATGCGCAGCCCTGCTGGCTGCCGCATCTTGTGGCAACAATTCCAACAATAACAAGGGCAAGAGCGAAGAGCCTAAGGCTGCCACCAAAGCCGAGGCCGGAAAGAAGATGGACATCGGCGACAAGTTCGCTTTCGCCGGTCTTGAGTCCTCCAAACTCGTCCCTGCCTGCGCCAAGGAAATCAGTGAGATGGAGACGCCTGTCCGCTCCGAAAGCCGTCCGATGAAAGATGCCGCCTATTTCTATACCGGCACTACCTCCACCGACATCACCATCGAGCAACTGGACGAATTCCTCGCCACAGCTTATGATGCGGCCAGAGCAGCTGCTTCAGACGGCAAGGTTTATAAGAGAGGTTCATACGGCGACACCAAGCTGGGTGCCGAGATTACGGAGCCTTACAAGTGCACGGGTTCAAAGCCCCTGGCCGACTGGAGTTGCGTTTATAAGCACGACGGTTTGTGGTACTCCCTTACCGTAAGGCACGCCAGACAGGACGAGAAGTTCAAGAAAGAGTATCCCGGCAATTACTGCGGATTCGCCATTATTGTGACGGAATACTTTATCGACGAATAAAATTTGACAATCATCAACCAAAAAACTAATCCAAACATGAAAAAAGTTCTTTCAATTTTATTGACCGCTATTGCTATAGCAACAATGGTCAGTTGTTTCCCTACGTCAACAGTAAACTCTGATGGAACGGAAAACAGTTCCGAGAATGGTGACGGCAATGGGAACGGCAACGGGAATGGTGGCGAAAATGGAAACGGAAATGGCGGCGACAACAGTCAGGCGACCAAACTGTCTAATTCCAAATATTACAAGTTAAGAGATTACGCTGGCGAAACCACGGAAACGACCGTTACTTTCGGCAAGGGCAACGAGGTAGAGTACCACGTTGTCTGGAACTGGTTGGAGGGAGGAAGCAGCTATGCTGCATCCGGCGATATAACCTATCGCGGGACTTACACCTATACCGACACCGGCAATGGCAATGTCTTGAAATGCGAGGGCACTCTCACGATGAAGGATATCAATGATTCCAGCAAGGAGTACAAGACCAAGTACTACGCAGAAGGAGACAACCTCAAGATTATCGAGGCTGCTCCTAACGGAGATACGATTAACCTCGAAAAGGTGAAGGAATAGTTCTTCCGTATGAAACGTCTTTTACTGATTATCCCGATACTGCTGCTGCTCGTTTCCTGCAAATTCACAGGAGGGCGGCAGCAGTCGTCGGATTCCGGCGTCGCTGAAACGATTCTTGAAAAAGTCGGAAGCGCCCTGGAGTCCCTGGAGCAAGCCGAAGACCAGGCCCGTGCGGAAGCCGACCATGCACGCTACCTGCTCCGGAAGAAGTATCCCGTTGCTGTGGATCTCCCTGAAGGAGTTGACCTGCGCAAGGCAAAGGAAGGCACATTCCTCGGCCGTCCATGCCTGATTGCCGAACTCTACGAATAGGAGGCAGGTGGGAAAGCGACCACCACCTATTACATCGACAAGGAATACGGTTTCTTCTACCGCGCCACTCAGGTCGGGACAAACGGTAACGGGCAGGAAATCAATATGACACCCTTCGAGGTAACTTATTTTACCGACAAGCCCACTGCTCAGAATATTCCTAATCCCAAGGCCTCTAATAATCCAGTCGATGCCTTGAAGAAGCAGTTGCAGGGTCAACTTGACTCCGCTCAGAAATAATCGCTACCTTTGCAATTGTGAAGCGTCTTCTTGTTATACTGTCTCTCCTGCTTCCGGTAGCCGCATTCGGCTACCGGGACTATCGGGGTGTGAATCTTGACTCGCTGGAACGCATTGTCGTCAAATGGCCGTGGTCCCGCGTGGAAAAAGCCAGCCGTGAGGAAGTGAACGAGTACGCCATTTGCGTCGATCAGTTGTCCAGAGGCTATTCTACCATCGACCCGGCTCGCTCGCAGTACTATGCCCGCATCTTTATGAATCTGGGGTACCGTTTTAATAGCGGGAACGGTGTGTATCAGGGAGCAATTCGCTTGGGAGATCATTTCCGCGCACAGGAACAATATGACAGTGCTGCAGTCTATTACGGCAAGGCATTAAAGGCAATAGATATGAAAAGCGCTGCCGGGGATGACGAGGCCGGAATAGATGATGATCGTTCCCGGCTCTACGGTTCCCTGGGCAACCTGTATGCCGAACAGGATTCTCTGACCAGGACATTTGAGTATTATGCTCTGGCCGACGAGATTTTTGTGAAACATGGCTGGCTGGAGAGTTCGGCCATACTCCACCAGAATTCCGGTTTCATCTGGATGGATGCCGGAGAACCGGAAAAGGCACGTCCTGAGTTTGAAAAGGCCTTGCAGTTAGGCACTGAAGCACAAGATTCCCTGATTGTTGCCGGAGCCCGCCTTGGACTGGGGACTTATTATCAGTCCATAGGGAAAACAAACCGCGCTTTGGAGGAAGTCACCGCAGCTTACGAATACTATAAAGAGCATTCGATGGAGGAGTCACTTGCCTTGAAAGACTCACTGGCCATTATGAACGCCGCGCACGAGGAACTTTACCGTAATGCGCGGATGCTGGTCATCGGCGTTTTCCTGATTCTCCTTCTATCTATCGGCGGAACGCTTCTGGTCCGTCGGCTCAGGCTTACCAAGCAGGAACTCACAGAGACATCGGCCGTTCTGGAAGAAACCATAGAGGGGCTTCGGCCTGCAGAGCAGGATTCAAAGCCGCTCCTTAATGAGCAGGAAAAGGCAATTGCCCGCCTCCTGGTGGAAGGCAAGAGCACCAAGGAGATTGCCGATGCTGTGAATCTGGGCGTAAATACCGTCCTCTGGTACCGCAAGCGGCTGTATGCGAAGTTCGATGTGCATAATGCCGCTGCGTTCTCTACTGAAATGAGTAAGCGGGGCATTCTGGATTAGAAACTTCTCTTTTTTATCGGGTAGATACGGAATTTTTGCCGTATATTTGCCTGTATGAAAAGGATTGAAGTTGTAGCGGCAATCATACGTATGGGTGACAGGATTTTTGCCACCCAGCGGGGCTATGGAGACTGGAAGGACTGGTGGGAACTGCCGGGAGGTAAGGTTGAGGAAGGGGAGAGCCCTCAGGAGGCCCTTATCCGTGAAATTAGGGAGGAACTGGATACGGAAATCAGCATTGACAAATATCTTACAACTATAGAATGGGACTATCCCCAGTTCCATCTCACTATGCATTGCTATATGTGTTCACTTCTCTCTGAGGCACTTCACCTCAATGAACACGAAGCCGCCCGCTGGCTTGGGGCCGATGAGCTCCACACCGTCAATTGGCTCCCCGCCGATGAAATCTTATTGCCAATGATTGCGGCGGAGTTATAGGGATTCTGATTTATATTTGCTATATTTGAAAGATGAAAGAAGGCACTCTCATCTGTGATTTCAGCGGCGCTTATGCGGCGCAGGGATTCCTCCCGTGGGTGGAGGAAAACGGATCAGGGGTTGAGGTGCTCTCTTTCAAGGAGTTGGAGGGAACTTCCTGTTACTGTGACCCTGAAGCGGCGCTTGCAATAGGAAAGATGCTTCCGGCGGTTTTGCCTGGGCTCAGGTGGATAGACAGCGGTGATTACCACTATATGACGCACCTTTTGGCGCTGCGGGAAACGGAACCTTTCCACCTCCTGCTCCTGGACAACCACCCGGATAACCAGGAGCCGGCATTTGGAGGAGTCCTCAGTTGCGGAAGTTGGGTAAAGGCTATGAGGGAGGAGAATCCTATGCTGCAGGATGTGCTGTGGGTAGGCCCTGAAGGCGGAGATTATGTCCCGTGGCTGGAAGAAAGAAGGGGAGAGCGGCTATACATATCCCTTGACAAGGATGTGATGGATCCTCAGTGGGCCCGTACGGACTGGACGCAAGGGGAGTACAGCCTGGATGAGGTAGAGGAAATCCTCAGGCTGGCAGCCCGTGAGATGGATGTAGTTGCCGTAGACATCTGCGGAGAAATATCGGCCTCAAAGGGCGCTACCCCGGAGGACAACAGAATTAATTGTGAAACCAACACTAAACTTTATAACCTGATATGTCAGAACTAAAAACCTGCCTGTACGACTCTCACGTGGCCCTTGGAGCCAAGATGAGTCCATTTGCAGGCTTCATTATGCCCATCCAGTATGCCGGAATAGTGCAGGAGCACCTTGCCGTAAGGCAGCACGTGGGTATGTTCGATGTTTCCCATATGGGAGAGATCTTTGTGGAAGGCCCGGATGCCGAGGCCTTCGTGAACCACATCTTTACCAATGAGATCCGCGGCTTCGAGCCCGGAAAAGTCCTCTACGGCATGATGTGCTATGAAAACGGCGGCACCGTGGACGACCTACTTGTGTACCGTGAATTTGAGAAGGACCACTTCCTTCTTGTTGTGAACGCCGCCAACATTGACAAGGACTTTGACTGGATAAAGGAGCAGGTAAAAGGCTTTGCCTGCACCGTCCGCAATGAGTCCCCGGTATGGGGCCAGATTGCCGTCCAGGGCCCTGAGGCGGAGAAAACCGTAATGGATGTCCTTGGCTATAAGGAAGCGGCCGATCTTGGATTCTACACCTTCTGTGACGTGGAGTATAAAGGCAAGCGTCTTATCCTGAGCCGCACAGGCTATACCGGAGAAGACGGCTTTGAACTCTATACCACCATAGAAAACACAGTTGAAATCTGGGACAGGCTCCTCAAGGCCGGCGTCCAGCCCTGCGGCCTCGGCTGCCGTGACACCCTCCGTTTTGAGGCGGGTCTTCCGCTGTACGGAGATGAACTCTCTCCTGAAATCAGCCCCGTTATGGCAGGCCTCGGGATGTTCTGCAAGTATGAGAAGGACTTCATAGGCAAGGAAGCCCTTCTGGACCAGAAAGCCGGAAACCTTGAGAAGAAACTGGTTGGGATAGAGATATTTGACAAGGCCATTCCGCGCGCCGGATATCCTGTAGAACTGGAAGACGGCACGGAGGTAGGCGTGGTCACCACCGGCTACCACTCAATTTCTCTTGACAAGAGCATCTGCTTCGCCCTTGTGAGGAAGGAAGTATCGGCCCTGGATACACCCCTTTCCGTACGTATCCGCAAGAAAGTTTTCCCCGGAAAGGTAATTAAGAAACGTTTTTATCAGACAAATTATAAAAAGTAATACAAACTATGTCAAAGATTCTTGAAGGACTCAAGTATTCTGAGTCACACGAATGGGTTAAGGTAGAAGGCAACGTTGCCGTTGTTGGCGTATCAGATTTCGCTCAGAAGGAAATGGGAGATATCACCTATGTTGATATGCCCGCCGTTGACGACGAAGTCTCACAGGGTGAGGAATTCGGCGCCCTTGAGAGCGTAAAGGCCTCTTCAGACCTTATCAGCCCCGTTTCAGGCGTTGTGGTAGAGGTGAACGAGGCCCTTGAAGACGCCCCTGAAAAAGTGAACGAGGACGCCTACGGCAGTTGGATCATCAAAGTTGAGATGAGCGATCCTTCAGAACTGGACGCTCTCCTTGACGCCGCAGGTTATAAGGCTCTCATAGGAGAATAATATGGCATCACTTCCTTACCTCCCGCATACAGATGCGGACGTGAGGGCAATGCTGGATAAGGCCGGAGTGAAAACGCTTCAGGACCTTTATGCCGATGTCCCCGCGAAATTCCTGAAAAAAGGCCCTTACGCCCTGCCTGACGCAATGAGCGAGCAGGAAATAAGGGAATGGTTCTCATCCCTTGAAGCCCAGAACGCCCGCCTGAAGGTGTTTGTGGGCCAGGGTGCCTATGACCATTACACCCCCTCCGTAATACCGTACCTCACCCAGAGAAGCGAGTTCCTTACGGCATATACCCCTTACCAGTGTGAGATATCCCAGGGCACTCTCCGATACATATTCGAGTACCAGAGCATGATGTGTGCGCTCACCGGAATGGACGTCTCCAACGCTTCCATGTACGACGGCCCCACTGCCGCCGCCGAGGCTATGAAGATGTGTGTCTCCTGCACCCGCAAGAAAAACATCGTCCTCCTTTCCAAGGCCCTTTTTCCCCACGTCATAAAGGTGGTTCAGACTTACGCCAAATTCCACGGCGTAACAATCGGCCTCATTGACGCTCCGGAAGGAGAAACGTCCCTGAAAGCGCTTCAGGAGGCCCTTACGGAGGATGTGGCTGGTGTAATCCTGCCCTCCGTAAACCGTTACGGTATAGTTGAGAACCACACCGGATTTGCCGATGCAATTCACGCCGCCAAGGCCCTGATGGTGGAATACTGTGATCCATCGGCCCTTGCCGTAGTGAAGACTCCCGGTGAATGGGGGGCCGATATTGCCGTAGGCGACGGCCAGTCCCTTGGCCTGCCGCTCTGCTACGGCGGCCCTTACGTTGGCTTTATGGCCGTGAAGAAGGACTACATGCGTAAGATGCCCGGCCGCATTGTTGGTCAGACCACCGACAAAGAAGGCAGGCGTGTCTTTGTCCTTACCCTCCAGGCCCGCGAGCAGCACATAAAGCGTGAGAAGGCAACTTCCAACATCTGCTCCAACGAGTCCCTGATGGCCCTGTGGGTAACAATTTACCTGTCCTTGATGGGTCCTGAAGGCCTCCGTGAGGTGAACAGGCTCTCCAGTGACGGAGCCCATTACCTCTACGCGGAACTTCTGAAAACAGGTAAGTTTGACGAGGTATTCCCCTCAAAACCCTTCCTCAAGGAGTTTGTCCTTAAGCCAAAGGAGTTCCCCGGCCTTATGCAGAAGAGGCTGGAGGAAGCCGGCTTCTTCGCAGCCCTGGATACGGAAGAGGGCTATGTGACTTTCTGTGTGACCGAAAAACACGGCAAAGCGGAAATCGACCGCCTTGTGAGCGTAATAAAGGAGGGCTAGGCTATGAAGTACTACGACAAACTCATTTTCGAACTTTCAAAGGAAGGCCGATGCGGCTTTTCCCTCCCGGTGAATTCCTTCCCTTCGGGCGCGGAACTTCCCGCCGGCCTCAGGCGTGAATCGGCCCTGGAACTGCCTGAGGTTAGTGAACCGGACGTAGTCCGTCACTACACCAACCTCTCCCAGATGAACTTCGGCGTGGACACCGGCTTCTATCCGCTTGGCTCCTGTACCATGAAGTACAACCCCAAGATCAACGAGGAAGTCGCTGCCCTTCAGGGCTTTGCGGGGCTTCATCCCCTTATGCACGCGGGCCTTACCAAGGGCGCCCTCAGGGTGTACCAGGAGATGAACAAGGCCCTTGCCGCCATAACCGGTATGTACACCTTCACCTTCGACCCCTGCGCCGGAGCCCACGGTGAACTCACCGGCCTTATGATAATGCGCCAGTACCATATGATGAGGGGAGACCTTGCCCGCACAAAGGTAATTGTCCCCGACAGCGCCCACGGTACCAACCCTGCATCGGCCGCGGTGTGCGGTCTGGAGGTGGTAGAGGTGAAGTCCCTTGAGAACGGACGTATTGACGTTGAGGCCCTGAAGCCCCTTCTTGGCCCTGACATCGCCGGCATTATGATGACAAATCCCAATACCCTGGGCCTGTTTGAAACCCAGATCGAGGAGATTGCATCCCTCGTGCACGGCTGCGGCGGCCTCCTGTACTACGACGGCGCCAATATGAACCCCCTGATGGGCGTTGCGCGTCCCGGAGACATGGGCTTTGACATTATGCACCTCAATCTTCACAAGACTTTCTCAACGCCTCACGGCGGCGGCGGCCCCGGCAGCGGCCCCGTTGGCGTTGCAAAGCACCTTGAAGACTGCATCCCTGACATCCGTGTTTCCGGATTCCACGGAAACTTCGGCGTCATCCTCCGCGCATACGCATACATCCTGGCACTTGGCAAGGACCATATCAGGAAGGTGGGACAATACGCTGTTCTTAGCGCCAACTACATCAAGGAAAGCCTCAAGGACGTCTACAAACTCCCCATTGAGGGCGTGTGCAAGCATGAATTCGTGTTTGACGGCCTTGTGAACGACGGTGCCCGCGAGGGCGTTCCCGGAGCCACCACCCTTGACGTTGCAAAACGCCTTCTGGATTACGGCTTCCACGCTCCCACAATCTATTTCCCGCTGCTTTTCCACCAGGCCCTTATGATTGAGCCCACCGAAACTGAGAGCAAGGAAACCATTGACGCTTTCATAGAGGTTATGAGAAAGATTGCCGCGGAGGCCGCAGAGGACCCTGATATCCTTCACGGCGCCCCTCACTGCACTCCCATCTCACGCCCTGATGAAACAGCCGCGGCCCGTAACCCCATCCTGAAGTATCAGGACGCATAGAGTAAGGTGGAGGAGCGTAGTCTTCATACAATTCTGAGCGGCTTTGGAAAGCCCGAACTCCAGGACCTTGGAAACATCCTGGGGAAGGAACTTAGCGCCCGTTTCCGCAAGTCCCAGTTGGTGGAGTTGCTTCACGGCTACATCACCAAGGAGCCGCGGGAATGGATGTCCCATCTTATGGAAAGGGACGTGAGGCTTCTCAGGGACCTTGTCCGGCAGGGCCCGGAGAAGGTTCAGTATCAGGATTTTGCAGACTATCCCTCTCTCCTTGAGGTTACGGGCCTGGTTCAGTTTGACGACTCCGACGAACATTTCCACAAAGTGTGGCTGAGCCGTGAGATGTATGACATTGTGGCTCCGGAGGTGGATAAAGTCATCCACGTCCTTGAGCGCAACGGCCAGTTCAAACTGGAAAGGGCGGCCCTTGGCTACCTTAACCTTTACGGTGTCCTTCCCACGGAACTGTTCGTGGACAATCTTATGGAATGGTATAACTTTCACATTGGGGGCAGTACAAAGCGTCTGTCCAGGATTCTTAGTACTACCCCCATAATAAAGATGTACCGCTATACGGATAAGTGGGGAGACTACGTATGCAGCCCGTGCGTCCCCGATATTGAGGAACTGATGACCCGCCTGGATTCCTTCAAGGGAGATTTCGCGCGCCTTGCCGACTGGGATGCCTACAAGGCCGGCTCCGGAGCGCCGTACTTCACTATCGGCCTCAGTACCCTTGAGGGGATGCGCCTGGAGCAGATGTACAAGCGTATCGGCTATGATGGCTTTGACCTTGTGAAGGCGGTGCACGACACCTGGATGGAGTCCCAGTTCACCTCCGGTCCGCGTCCGGAAATATTCGACCCTGTCTTTGACAGTCCTCTGTTCGGCACACTTGACCGCGGTGCCCTGGAGTCTTTCTGCAATATCGTGGCCGATTACGCCGATTCCCTTCCCAAGTGGTGCCTTGCAGGCCACAGCGCAAAGGAAACGGGTGAGTGCCTTGCCGACAGAAATGCCTGGAAGGATAATGAGGACCGGCTGCCGGAGTCCGAAGAACCTGAGTACCCCCGCTGGAATATGCCTGAACCCACAATAACGGACGGCTATGCCGGGGAGATGTCCTCCGACGGTTATCCTCTTGGGCTTGCCATTCCTCACGTGGCGCCCAACGACCCCTGTCCCTGCGGCAGCGGTCTCCGCTACTGCCGTTGTCACGGAAGGTATATGAACTAGCCGCTATGGGGGACGGAATGATCACAATTGAGCCGGTCGCCTTCTACAGGGGCTCCCTTGGTTCCAAGTTCGGCATTCCACGCCAGAGTTCCCTTGCCGGAAGCCTCCGCGGAAGGATTGTATTCACGGATAAATATAAGGTGAGGGAGGCTCTCCGCGGCCTTGAAGGCTTCAGCCACATATGGCTCATCTGGGGTTTCTCCGCCAACAAGGAGGCAAAGGGGGAGTGGCAGCCAACCGTCCGTCCGCCACGCCTCGGCGGGAACACGGCAGTCGGAGTCTGGGCCACAAGGTCACCGTACAGGCCCAATCCAATCGGCCTTTCCTGTGTTGAGATTGAAGAAATCTCCGGCTGTGAAATCCTGGTAAGGGGCGCCGACCTTATGGACGGCACGCCCATCTATGATATCAAGCCCTATATAAGGTATGCCGATTCCCGCCCCGATGCAGTGTCGGGTTTTGCCTCCGATGCCCCGGAGACTGCCCTGGATGTTGTTATTCCGGAGGATCTGCCACTTGATCCCGAGCAGAGGAAGGCTCTGGAGGAAGTCCTCTCACTGGATCCCCGCCCCGCCTATCAGGACAGCCCCGACAGGGAATACGCCTTCCCGTTTGAAGGGAAGGATGTCCGTTTCAAAGTGGTGGGGAAAGTCCTTACCGTTACTGGTTACGGAACTCCGAAGGGGTGAACCCCGTCTTTTTCTTGAAGAATCTGGCAAAGTATGACTGATCCGGCACTCCCACGCGTCCGGCTATGTCGCCAACGGGCACTGAAGAGTCTTTCAGAAGCATCTTTGCCATATTTATGCGTGCTATCTCTATCCAGTCAATTGCCGTACGGTGAGTGTGCTGCTTGACGGTTTTGTTGAGATAGTTTGGCGTAACGTTCAGTTCAGCGGCGTATTCACTCACGGAGAACTGGGCGTTCCTGCCTTCGAATACCATCTGGAGGAACTTCTCAGGTATGGCCGCAACTTTTCCGCTTGGCCTTACCTGGCACAGGATCATATCTATTGCGCTCTGCAGAAATGCGTAATCCTTGTCTTCCATAGCCGTGAGCATACGTCTGAAAAGGTTGGCCATAAACACTGCGTCGTCAAACCAGAAACTTTGAAGATGGGGTTTGGAGGTGCGGAGAACCGGATATGAAGCGTCCTTGAGGAAACTGATTGTGAATGAACCCATATAGCCGTGGCAGCTGTTGTAGTGCTTGAGAAGTATCCTCTTGCTTTCGGGGACTATGATAAGTTGGCCCGGTCCTATCAGGTAGTTCATCCCGTCAATATCGACCAGGGCCTCTCCCTCCGACAGGAAGGCATATACGTAGCGGTCCAGGATGTATCCGCTGATGTCCACAGGCTCAGTGTAGCCCTCAATCTTAAGTTCGTGAATTGTAATGCCTGATTTCATACTAGAATTCTACGTCCAGTCCTACGTTTACGATAAAGTTCTTTCCGTCTTCACGTGGGTGGGTTACCCTCCAGTAGGCGTCTACGCGTACTATGCGGAAGATGTTGGAAATGCCCACTCCAAGTTCCACGTACGGGATTTCCAGAGTCTGGAGTTTCATATTGTCTGGAACTATGAAGAGTCCGTGGTTGCGGTCATTGGCTTCCGAGAGCGTTCCCCAGGCAAAACGGGCCGTCACCACCTCCCTCAGGTCCAGTTTTTTGAGGAGGGGAATCTTCCCCAGGAAGAATCCGTTGAAATTGTGCACGTAATAGCCGGTGAGCCAGCGGTCCGACGCAAACTCGAAGTAGTCCATACAGGAGAAGGCCGATTTATCAAGGAAATATGTCTGGTTGCCCTCGTGGAGTTTGAGGAGGGTGTATGGGACAGACCCCCAGATGGCGCCGCCCTGAAGCATGAATTTTCCGAATCCTACGGCAGTGGAAGGCACTTTCCAGGTGATCTGGGCCTCCGTCTTCAGGTATCCGATGGCTCCTTCCGTGATGCCGGGAATGCCCCCGTATACGTCCAGCGTTATCACCGGGTATTTTGTGAAGAGGTAATGCTTGAGGAAGTAGCCGCGGCTCACTCTCTCGTCAAAGGAGAAGCGGAGTTGCCCGTGGACTTCGTTGGTGGAGTAACTGTCCTGGATCAGGCCGTCCTCCCTCCTTATGTATTTCACGATGTCGTTGCCCCAGATGCGTGACTGGGTGAGTTGGAGGACGGAGTTTATCTCCCGGCAGAATTCGTGGTCGTAATGGATGTCCAGGGTCCGGACCATATTGCGCTTGCTGCCGATGTCCCTGGCGAGGATTGAGGAGAAGACGTTGGGAACTGAAAACACTCCGGAACCGCTGCCGAACTGCTTGTAGTCGTAGGAGGCGGTGACAAAGAGTTTCCGGGTCTTTTCCCTTCCAAGCATCCATTCAAGGGTGGCTTCGCCCTTCACGCCCTTGTCTTTGAATCCGTATGCCACGTATCCTCCAAGGCGGAGTTTCTCGTTCCACTCCTTGAGAGTGCGGCCCCCAAGTTGGAGGCGGAATCCTTCCTGGCCGGTGTAGGCAACGGTACGGGCCCATCGGCCAAATTCAAATTTCCAGGGCTTGACTTCCACGTAATTGTTCACAAGGGTCCTGGCAACACCGTACGTGCCCTTGTAAAGGTCTGTGCCCTGGAAGATCTCCACCATCTCATAGATGCCCTGCTCCCTTTCCGTAAGTTCGTACGGACGGGCATCGGCCCAATACACCTCGTCCCCGCCGGTAACGTCCCTCATAACCACCGCTTCCGTGGATGTTAGGGCGTCCCTGTCCGTTACAGGGCCGATTTCCGGCATCTCATATTTCATATGCCGGTTGGCGAGGAACGAGACCAGTTTGGATTTGTCGCTGACGCTGATGGAAAAGTCTATGAAAAGGTGCTCTTCGTCATAGAACCACTGGCCTCCGGGCAGGCGGCGGTTTACAATCTCGAAGTTTATGTGCCGGATCCAGTTTACGTTGGAGGAGGGGGAAAGCTGCGCGTGGACGCTCCTTATTCCAAAATCCTCGGCGTCAAACTGCATCTCTCCGTCAAGGGTGGGGGAGGTCACAAGGCTCTTGGGATGGAAACGAAGGACATATGTCTTACGGCCATCCACCTGCAGGCTGTCCACAAGGAAATAGTTGTAGAAGATATGTGACGATGCTGCCGCAGGGTTAGGGATTTCCAGGTTGAAAACGCCTATGGAGGGCTTGTAGAAGTTGGTCTTCAGGAGGTATGAGCCCGTGAACTGGCGCACCACGTTGTCCTCTTCCAGACCGGAAATGCGGCTGGCGCGCATAACCTCCCTTATCCAGGAAGGATTCTTGGAATGGTATACGTCGGAGACGTTTTCCGATATCATCACGGGGATGAACGGCTTTCCCGTTATGGCCGATGTGTCGGCATACTCCCTTATGAAGCCCACGTTCTTGTCCAGGACCTTGAGTTTCAGGAAATCCTCCATATTGGTCACGTCGAACTCAATCTTGGAGTAGAGGTGGGAACTCCAGTCGGGGCCGGCGTCGGGGTCATTCTTCGAGAGGGACTGGTCCAACTTCCTGAGGACGGATTTGATGTAGCGGTCGTCGGGCCTCACGATGGCGGCGTCCAACTGGCGTTTGTCCGGGAGAAGATGGAAGTTTATCTCAGAGAAGGCACCCTTGTTAACCTCTATTGAAAGCGGTTCATATCCAAGGAGTTGCGCCGTAAGGACCCTGGCTTCCGGGGAACGTGTCTCTATACTGAACCTGCCGTCAAGGTCTGAGGTGATGCCGATTGTGGTGCCGTCAAAGTAGATTCCCACAAAGGGAAGGGGCTCTCCTGTTTCAGCGTCATATACTCCGCCTCTGACACGCGTAGACTGTCCGGCTGCGTTAAATGCAGCCAGAAGTACTATGAGCGATATCAGAAGCCTCTTTATCAAGAATAAAGCGCGTTTATCAGAGAGAGTTTCCAACTCTCGGGCAGAATCCGTGCCAGAAGGCCAACCGCCTTATAATCAATGCGTGGAATCACCCTTACGGCCATACGCTTTTTGCGTAACTGCCTGAGGATTGCCTTTGCGATGACTTCCGGCTTCATTCCGCCAAGTTCGTCCTTTTCAATCTTGCGGAGATTCTTCTTTATGCGGGCGTCATAAGGGGAGCCTTCGGCGGCGTTGACTTTACGGGCCGATGTAAACCCTGTGGCAACGTCTCCGGGGAGGATGCTGCAGCACTGGATTCCAGTGCCCTTAAGTTCCATCCTGAGGCCTTCGGTGAGGGAAAGCATTGCCGCTTTGGCCGATGAATAGAACACCTGGAAGGGGAGTTGGAGCACCGCCATCACTGAAGTTACGGTGATGATACGGCCGCGGCCCTGCTTCCGGAACACGGGAAGGCAGGCCTGGATGGTCTTGAGAGCGCCGAAGAAGCAGGTCTCGAACTGGGCCCTGGCGTCTTCCTCCGTGGCGAACTCCACCGGGCCGTAAATGCCGTTTCCGGCGTTGCAGATGACGGCGTCAAGTTTTCCATCGGCCTTTATGATGTCTTCTACGGCAGCCTTCAGCGTGGAAGCATCGTTGACGTCCAGTTTTATGGGAACAATGCCAGGATGGGCCTCAGTGGCCGTTCCGCGCCTTGAGCCGGCATAAACTTTCATTCCGGCACCGGCCAGGATCTTTGCCGTTGCCGCGCCTATTCCGCTGCTGCCGCCGGTTATGAGTACTATTTCCATAATTCGCTTCTGTTTATGAAGTTATGGGGGACGGGGATTGAGTATACGCTGTCACGGAGGAACTGCTTGAACTGATCCTCTGGGATGGCTTTCTGGGCTTCCACGCTTATTGTGGGGCCGATTATCACGCGTGGGTGGCTGCCTTTCTTGTTGAATACCTCGTGGAAGAGGCGGGTGAAACGCAGTTTGTAGTGGATTAGGCCAAGGAGGTAGTAGAACATCGAATTCCTATCGGCAAACCTTATGGGCACAATGGGAACGCCGGCCTTTCTGATAAGCCTTATGGCGGCGTCCTGCCACTCCCTTTCACTGATTGTCCAGGCTTCGCGGGGCTTTAGATCGGCCACGGCGCCGGATGGGAAGAGGATGAGCGGCTCTCCGCTTTTAATCTGCAGGAGGGCGCTCTTCACTCCGTTTATGCTGGTTGAGGTGGTTTCCCGCTTTGTTGTGGTGGGGTTTACTGAGATGAAATTGGGTTCCAGGCCCTTTATCCAACTGAGGAACTCATTGACCATTGCCTTGGCCCCGGGGCGCTTGTGGCCTATAAGGTCTACAAGGCATATCCCGTCCAGGTGCCCGTATACGTGGTTTGCAATCACTATGAAGGCGCCTTCCGGGAGGTTCTCAAGACGCTCCGGATTACCTACGGCAAAATCCACCTTTGCATAATCCAGGATGCCTTTGGCGAAGTCCGGCCCCGGTTTGGTCCCTTGCTTCCACACGTAATCGTGGAGTTCGTTCACGTGGTCTAAGCCCGTGAACTTAAGGGCCAGGGAGAAAAGAATCTTCCCCGCTTTTCCTTTGAAAACGGGGGAGAGTTTTACAGCATCTTCCGGGGTTATGACCTGCATCTTGCGCTAGTCCTTCTTGATTGGATCCTGCTGGTTGAAATACTTGAGGTCCTTGAAGAAACTTACTATATAGGCTGCAAAGATTGCAAGTGCCGCTGCTACGGCGATGTAATCGAACAGGCCTACCTGGAAGTCGTTGTGGAATATGGTGATGGGCTTTTTCCACTGCGACAGCCATGGGATGTAGATGAAGCAGATGTTTACGATGATAAGGATGAGACGGAACTCCGTAGGGCCCATTCCAGCGTATGTGAGGCGCATTTCGCCTTTCAGGTGGCAGTCTATGTACACGTAGATGCTGAGCATAAAGTAAGCCACCAGGGCGAACATGGCGAAACTCATATTCACAAGGGGACTGAGGCCGACGCCCACGAACATTATGGTTTCATTGATAACATCCACGTTGTGGTCTATGTAGAAGCCATAGGTTTTTCTCTGGGTATTGCGGACACGCGCGAGTGACCCGTCCAGGGAGTCTCCGAACCAGTTGATCATAAGGCCCAGGCAGGAGAGCCACAGCCAGTTTAAGTTAAGGTTTGCAAGGGCGTAACCCGTTGCCATCACAATGGCGCCAAGGAAGCCAACTAAGGTGAGCATATCGGAGGTAACCCAGGAGGGCATACGCTCTGCAAGCCACACAAGTACTTTCTTCTCCAGCGGGTTAAGAATTGAAGTTTGGATTCTTGCCGCCTGTTTCTTCTCTTCAGACATAGGTTTTAGTTATTTTAACTTACAAAGTTAAAAAAAAACAGGATAAAACGCTAACTTTGTGCTATGAAACCTAAGTCAGTAGTTCTCCTTGCGGGTATAGTTGTACTTTCAGGACTTGCCCTGTATACCTTTTTCAATGTAAGAAGCTGCGTCCGTGAAAAGCGCTGGCTGGCCCTCGGCCCCATTGAGAATCACCCCGTGCGCATATATGACGTGAAGTATGCCCGTGAGTTCAACGATATGAACGATGTCCAGTTAAACGTGGCGCAGGCAATCGGGGTGCCGCCCGTGAAGGACAGGGAAGAGGCGGAAAAGATGAAGGATAAACTGGTCCTTCTGGAGGACTGTGACCTCTATGAGATACGGGAACTGACTCACTCCATTCCGTATCTGGTGCCGTCGGCCAAGGATCTGCTGGACCTTATAGGCCGGAATTTCCAGGATTCCCTCTCATCCCACGGGCTAAATCCCAACAAACTGGTGATAACTTCCGTCCTGCGTACTGAGGCCGATGTTGCGGCACTCAGAAAGCGCAATACAAACGCATCAGAGAACTCCACGCACCGCTACGGCACCACCTTCGATCTCTCTTATTGGCGCTACGTGAAGGTTGAGGAGCTCCGCGGCCGTCCTTATGAGGACGTCCCTCCGGAGTATCTACGCGCCGTCCTGGGCCAGGTTCTCCGCGATATCCACAACAAGGGCCTCTGCTACGTCAAATACGAGCGCAAGCAAAACTGCTTTCACGTTACCGTGAGATCTAAGGGGTAATAAAAAAGAAACGTCGGCCTTCACAGGCGGACGCTCTACTAACCACATAATTAATAACACTAAAACTAATAACCAATAGATTGATTCCGATGAGAGAACCTCACTTCCTCAATCCGGATACAAAGGTACTGCAAATTTTTTGATTTGCAAATTTTTTCAAAAGATTTTTTACAAAAATTTTTCAAAATATATTTAAGTCGTTGATAATCAATAAGAAATTTTTGTGAAACTCCGAGACACACCGAAATAGGCTAAATCGTTATGGGGTATTTTATTATTGATAATCAGCGAGTTACAAAATATCGAAACGGCGCGAAATAAAGAGCTTGTTTTTAATTAAAAGCGGATTGCAAGCAAATGCTTACAATCCGTAACTTTTAAGTATTTTGTAAATTTCAATCAGAAATATTACTTGTGAAAACGTTTGCCGGGAATGAATCTGGACACCTGGGCGCAGTATGCTTCGTACTGAGGATACTTGCCGCCGCTTATCTCTTCTGCGAGTGAAGAACTGCCAAGGAACAACACTACAAGAAGCAGGCAGCCTATGATACTCCAGTTGAAAATGCCAATCCCGGCGCCAATGGAGAACACATAGAAGCAGATCCAGATGGCCTGTTCCCCAAGGTAGTTGGGATGACGGCTGATTGCCCACAGACCGCGGGTGTTGAAACCAAGGTTGTATGGCTCCGGAAGGTCCTCAAGTTTTTGACCGGCTTTGATCATGGACCACTTCTTGGTTTGGAAAGCCCACTGCTGTTCATCGGCCACGGCCTCCCAGGCTATGAATCCAAGCATAAGCACGGCAGCGATGATATCTACAACGCCGAAGGGGACGGTTGAATTCATGCTTACCAGGGCGGGGAAGGTGGTCATAAGCACCAGGGCGTTCTGGTATACAGAGATGAAGAAGAGGTCAAAGAGCATCCAGCCCCAGCGATTGCCGTTGAAGAACGGCCCCTCACGGAGAACACCCCAGCGGTAATCCTCTTCTCCTTCCCAGAATTTCCATCTGTAGGCGCCTTTACGCGCGAAGTTGAAGGTGAGGCGGGCTCCCCAGAGGGTGGCAAGGACTGCCATAACTATAAGACGGGCGCTGAAACCGCCGTTTGCGGCTATGACCCAGGCATAGACTGCAGGAAGGATACTCCAGATCTTGTCCATCTGGGAATTGTTTCCGGTGAGTTCACCAGCAATGAAGCAGTACAGCGCGCTGCATCCGGCAATGATGCCAAGGGTCTTGAAGGTGGATAGTTGGAGATCGTCCAGTGCGGGCCCTACATATATATAAAGGAGGGGGCACACAATCAGTGACAGGCCAAGCAATGTGGCAATGAGGGGGATATTCATCTTTTTCATAGCCACAAAGATAAGCAAAATATCTGATAGTGAGACTACAGGAGCCGCTTGCGCAGATTCTCAATCATATCCACCGTCATCTGGTCCAGGGTGAAGGTGGGTTTCCAGTCCCATTCCTCACGGGCGCAGGAATCGTCCATGGAATCAGGCCAGGACGTTGCGATAGCCTGGCGCACGGGGTCTACCTCATAGCGCACCTTGAGGCCGGGGATATACTCGCGGATCTTGGCAAATAACTGCTCCGGCTCAAAACTCATTGAGGCGATATTGAAGGAATTGCGGTGTTTCAGGCGCGAGGGATCCGCTTCCATAAGCTGGATAGCGGCGTGAAGGGCATCCGGCATGTACATCATGTCCATGAAGGTGCCTGGCGCGATGGGGCAGACGAATTCCTCTCCCTTTACGGCCGAATAATACACCTCCACGGCATAGTCAGTGGTGCCGCCACCGGGAAGTGTGGTATATGAAATAAGGCCAGGGAAACGCACGGAACGTGTGTCTACGCCGTATTTATGGAAATAATAATCAGAGAGGAGCTCCGTAGCAACCTTTGTGACGCCGTACATTGAACGGGGGCGCTGGATTGTGTCCTGGGGTGTACCCACATGAGGAGTTTCAGGGCCGAAAGAGCCGATAGAAGAGGGCGTAAACACTGCGCAGCCCTTCTCACGGGCAATCTCAAGGATGTTGAGAAGGCCGTTCATCTGGATGTCCCAGGCAAGGAGGGGCTTTCTTTCTGCAACTGCGGAAAGCAGCGCTGCAAGGTTGTAGATGGTATCTATATGGTACTTGTCCACAATGGCGGCAAGGCCAGCCGCGTCACGGACATCGGCAATCTCTGAGGGACCGCTTTCAAGGAGCACGCCCTTGGGCTCTGCGCCGGGGATATAGCCTGCCACTACCGTTGAACCGGGGATTTCCCTTCTGATCTTCATTGTGAGCTCTGAGCCAATCTGGCCAGTTGAGCCTATGACAAGTACGTTTTTCATATTCTGCTTAAAGATTGTACAAATTTATTCAATTTTGGTGGAATTTCAACATAAAAGAGTTATATTTGAAAGCATAAAACCTATTATTTATTATGTACGGAAAATTTCAACAATACCTTCAGGATGAGCTTCAGGCCATCAAGGATGCAGGACTTTACAAGAATGAAAGGAATATAGCAAGCCCCCAGAGCGCGGAAATAACGCTCCAGGACGGCAGCAAGGCGCTCAACTTCTGCGCCAACAACTACCTTGGCCTGGCCGACAACCCCCGCCTGGCCGAGGCCGCCAAAAAGGCAATGGAAAGCCGCGGCTACGGTATGTCTTCCGTGCGCTTCATCTGCGGCACCCAGGACATCCACAAGGAACTTGAAAAGGTCGTGTCGGAGTATTTCAAGACAGAGGACACCATCCTCTACGCAGCCTGCTTCGATGCAAACGGCGGCGTGTTCGAGCCCCTTTTCGGCCCTGAGGATGCAATCATCTCGG
>ONOQ01000067.1 GCA_900319485.1 uncultured Bacteroidales bacterium
GGCTTCGACGGCAATGCCAATGTCACTTTCCGTAAAGCCAATATAGGAGGAGCGCCCATGCTGGCCATCGCCCAGGGAGGCGCCTCAACAAAGGCCGAAGGAGACATCACCGTGGGCCCGAAGGCCCTTTATACTGTTTCTGAAGACGGCACCATGGTGCAGGTAAGCTATAATGTGGATGTAGAAGGGGCCGACGGTGAGGTAGCCGAAACCATCCGGGCGAACCTTATTATCTCCCCGAATTTCATCTTCCCCGTGGATGAGGGATGGCTGTGGATGGCCAACTGCTCCCTGGACGTTAAGGACGGCTGGTCCAACGGGACCATTCCCCAGGGGCCGGCACGAAGTGCGCTCAGCAAGATCATCAACGGGCACAACGAGAAATACCACGACCGCCACGGCGCCCACTACCTCATCCGCAAGAGCGACGGCGCCCTGTTCGAATGGACCCTGGAGGCCGGAGCTCCGGACGGAATGGACGACGGCTTCAAGCAGCCCACTTTCCTTAACGGCTGGTTTCACCAGTTGGGAAAGGACCTGTTTGTGAGGACCGGCGGCTGGAATTATGAAGGCATAAACGGAGGCCTTCCGTCTCTTATCCGTCTGCAGGACAATGGCAACACGCTGGATGCGGTAAACGTGCTGGGGGACAATATCTCCTGCTGGAAACTCTATCCTGCCGGAGGCTCTTGCCTGGGTGGGACTTTCGGTTATCCCGGAGCAATGGGAGGAATGCAGGGAATAATCGCCCCTCCTTCCTTCGAACCCGTGCTTCTCCAGGTGGAAGGGAGCAAAGAGTCTTTCCTCCTTTCCGTAGGCGGGAAACTGTATTATGCTCAAACCTATCAGAAGGAAATCCAGGAGGGTGATGGTAAAGATAACTGGACCAGAACCGAAGACTGCACGGACATCTACAACCTCGCCGTCTCCGGAAGTTCAGTGTCCCTTGGAAACCTTATCTGCACATTTAACGAGAGAATGGACCCGGGCGGGGTTTATATGTCCACGTCTGAAAAACTCAGTTGGTGGGGTGGCAATGATTATGACGGAGCCGTGATCAATACCTTTGATCCCAAGGCCGGCACCGTTTCCTCCAGGAGACTGCCGGACCACTATCCTTCCAATCAGGGAGAGTATGTGGACGGGGTTGCGTATGCCATCGACGGCACTTCCGGCTACTGGGAGTGCGACCTTTCCAAGGATGCGGCGGAATACGTGACTCTTGACTGGAGCAGCGCGGCTGAATATCAGGGCAAGATTGTTCCCGGGACCCTGAGGCTGGAGCACTTTGAAGCGGCGTCACTTACCCTCAAGTTCGTGGCATACATGACCAATGGCACCCAGCTGAACTTCTACACTTCCGTTACCGGGGCCGATAGAGGCGTCATCAAAACCAACGTAGGCAGTGACGGCAACGCTGGTATGGTAGTAACCACAATGGTGAGGCTCAATTAAAGATTTTCGCGTATGAAAAAGATACTATGGACTGCGCTGGCTCTGATGGTTATATCGGCCTGCGAAAAAGACCCCACACTTAACGATAAATTCTGGGAAGAGGCTCCGCTTGAGATGGAGCAGCACCAGTTCCAAATAGAGACGGAAATTCTGGCGGGTCTGTACTGGCACTGGAACAATGCCTATGCCTCTTTTGTTGAAGACTGGACCCCGTATAACGGCGAGAAAAAAGAGCCGGAACTGGTTTTCAGCAACCGTCGCTGGTTTCCGGCCGATTACGGCCCGCGTTTCTGGAGCGACTTTGACCTGGACAATAAGATGGTGCCAGGCACACCTGCCGTATCCTATTATGACTGTGACAGCCATCCATACGAGAAAACAGACCTGGGAGACGGCAGTTACAGGATAGATGTGGGTTTCCTTGGATATGAATGGTCCGGTATCCTCCGTCCCGGAGAAGACTGCATCCTGAGTGCTGGAGACTACGACGAATTCCGCCTCCGCCTTCTCCCCGCCGATGCCGTCTACGACCATTCCCTGGACGACCTCCTCCTTGTTGCCCGGGAGTTCGGAAAACAGCGGAAGAAGTAACGCTTAAGAGGTTGGCAACAGTTTTGCCTTGAGCCTCTGGCGGGCCTTGGTGACGGAGGCGGGAGAGATTCCCAGCAGGATTGCCTGCTCCGATACCGAGAACTGCAGATGCGAGAGAATATAGGCGCGGATATCGCCTTTTGTCAGGCCCGGATGCTCTTCACGGAGAGATTCGGGCCTGAAGTCTGATGAATTACGGAGCATCCGTTCCAATTCAGTCCATTCTTCATCCTGGATATAGCGGGGCTTGGCGCGGAGCTGCTGAAGCAGGTGATTCTGCCCCACCAGCGCCTGCATCAGCACATAGGAATCTACCTCTCCGGAAGGCCCCCCGCCGGCGTTGGGGATGAATCCCTCCCGCACATCCTTTCCGGCGTGGATGACCATCAGGAAGGCCCTGACATTCTTCCCCAGGATTTCGCTCACCTGCTGGATAGTGAGCGGGCTTGAGCCCACGGTACAGGTTGAGGCAAGTCCCAGGGCCACCAGTACAAGTTGATAATAAAGCATTTCGGCCTCTTTCTCCTGAAGGCCGAAGGTCTCTTCTATGGCTGAAAGGCTCTCCGCCTTGAAACCTACATAGGAATCTATGTATTCCTTGTATGAAGAAGGTCGGGTCTCAGATTCCATAACAAGTGAGAACAGCTGCGGCTCGTCCATGGCAAACCAGATAAGGGCAATCCCGAAACCCTTGAACGGGGGATTGAGCGCAAATCCGTCACCAACGCGCTTCCGGTACAGTTTCCGCGCTTCTTCCCGGACGGCATCGCGGACTCCCTGAATGGATCCGAAAGAGGAGAAGATGGCGCTGGCGCCGCAGCCAAGGCGGGCGCAGAGGCTACGGGCCGTCAGGAGCGGGAGGCCCCCGGATCTCACCAGATCAAGGGCTGCGGAAAGGATTCTTTCTTTTGTGACAGTAACAGGTCTTGCCATAACGGTTGTTCCGTGATTGTTTATGGCAAAGGTAAGGATTGTTCCCCTGTTGTCCAATAGCGCCCACGCCTTAATCGGCCAATTGTCCACTTCATTGTCCACATGGATTTTTATTTCGGAACGGAATATACCATAACTTTGCAGGTGAAAAAACATGGACAGAAAATGAAACGCTTTATTTTGATTCTGATGCTTGCAATGGTCTCCTTTCCCCTCTTTTCAAAAGAGGACTGGAGGGGAAAAGTGGTGGATGAAAATGGGGAACCGGTCCCTTATGCCAACGTGGCCGTGCTTTCAAAGGCCGATTCTACCGTAGTTTGCGGCGTGGTGACCCAGGAGGACGGCACCTTCAATATAGTGACCGGTGAGACTGACGGCATCATGATGGTGGCAATGCTTGGCTACAAGACGCTCTATCTTGCACCCGTAGACGGCGCTGTGATTACCCTTGCAGGTGACTCGCAGATGCTGGAGGGGGCCGTTGCAAGCGCCGTCATGCCCAAAACAAAACTGACGGGTGAAGGATTGCAGACAAATGTACGCGGCTCCGTGCTGGAGAACGCGGGATCGGCCAGCGACGTCCTTGCGAAGACCCCCGGCATAATCAAGGGACAGAATGGTCTGGAGGTAATAGGGAAGGGCTCCCCGATGGTGTATATCAACGGGCGCCGTGTGAGCGACTCTTCGGAACTTGACCGTCTCCAGAGTAACGAGATCCAGAGCGTGGAGGTTATCACCAACCCCGGCGCCCAGTACGACGCCACGGTGAAGTCGGTGGTGCGCATCAGGACCATAAAACGCCAGGGCGACGGCTTCGGCTTTAATCTGAATGCTTCTGACGCCCAGTCACTGCGTTGGGCTAAGGGCAACGACCCCTTCGGCGCCATCAATGTGAACTACCGTACGGGCGGTCTGGACTTCTTCGGCGGGATCAACTATGCCCGCAACACGTCCAGGCAGGAAAGTAATCTGGAAAAGCAGACCTTCGGAAGGACACAGGCGGGGGATGACTGGCTTTTCGAGAACAAGAGTACGCTCCTTAACGAATACATCGGCAGCACCCTTTATGGCAACGCTGGCGTGAACTGGCAGATGGCCGATAACCATTTCCTTGGCGGCAAGGTGGAGTGGGGCCGGCACCTTACATACAATGTCCGTACTGAAGTGAACGACAACGTCTTTGAAAACGGGACGCAGACAGATAAGTTGAATACGGTCTCAGAGGACATAATAGGGGACAGGATCCCGTATAATCTTGGCGCCAACATCTACTATAACGGTGTTGTGGGAGGTAAACTCGGGATTGACATCAACCTTGACTACTACGGCACTGACGACAGTTCAAAATCGGCCTCAGAGGAAACCAGCGAAATGACACACGATGCCGCCATCCGGAGCAGCAGCAACAACGCGGGACGTATGTACGCCGCCAAGGCGGTGCTTTCATATCCCATCTGGATGGGCCAGCTTCAGGCCGGAACGGAGGAGACCTTCTCCCGCCGCACGGACAATTACTCAATTGCGGGAATATCTATTCCTGCGTCAGAGGCATCGGTGAAGGAAGACAACATTGCCGGTTTTGCTTCCTACGGATGCTACATCCCCGCCGTGGGCCAGTTCAGCGCCGGAGTGCGTTACGAATACGTCCACTACGCCTATGAGGATGCCATAACGCCGGCAAACAACATCACAAGGGACTACGGAAACTGGTTCCCCAACATTTCCTATGCGGGAGTTATCGGCCAGAATACCCAGAACCCTGTCCAGGTGATGCTGAATTACAGCACCAAAACCAGCCGTCCTCATTATGGAAATCTGTCCAGCGCAATACGCTATAACAGCCGATATATCTGGCAGAGCGGCAATGCTCAGTTGCAGCCGGAACTGTCACATAACATCGGCCTTACCGCCGTGTGGAAATGGGTGACGTTTATGGTCAACTACACCCGTACCGACGACGCCATTGTAACCTGGTCGGCTCCGTACGGCGACGAAGGCGTGGTGCTGGTAAAGCCCCGCAACATTGAAACGCCTTTCCGCATGATGTCGGCCTATGTGAACCTGACCCCTACCGTGGGTCCCTGGAATATGAATTATACTTTGGGTATCCTGCCTCAGTGGTTCACTATTAATGCTCCGGATCCCCGTGAAGAATCCGGCGTACGAGTGACCACGTTCAACAACAAGCCCATCTTCTTTGCCCAGCTTTTCAATACCTTCACCGTGAAGGGTGGATGGCAGTTTGAACTTGGAGGAGTGTTTATGAGTCCCGGTTATTCCCGGAACCTGTATATGACCAACTGGTTCGTTAACCTCACTGCCGCAGTGCAGAAGACGCTGCTCCGTGACGGTTCGCTTGTTTTGCGCCTTGAAGGAGCAGACCTTACGCGCAACGCATTTTTCAGCCCCTATTCCGACTTCGGCAGCCATACCATCATGCAGACCAACCTGCTGGATATGCAGAAAGTCAAACTCTCCGTCCGTTACAGTTTCAACACCGCCCAGAGCAAGTACCGCGGCACCGGCGCCGGCGCCGACAGCAAAGCCAGAATGTAAAAAAGTTCCTATATTTGAAACGCAAAATAGTAAAGTGTCATATGGAAATGAAGTTTTGTCAAAGTTGCGGGATGCCGCTCACGGATGAAATCCTTGGCACCAATGCCGATGGAACCAGGAATGAAGATTACTGCATCTACTGCTATAAGGACGGGAAGTTCCTGCAGGAGTGCACGATGGAAGAAATGATTCAGCACTGCGCCCAGTTTGTGGACGAGGTGAACAAAGGGCTGCCGAATCCCATCACCAAGGAAGAATACATCGGCCAGATGAAGATGTATTTTCCGCATCTGAAACGTTGGCGCAAGGATCTGACACTTGCAGACTCCATGCCGGAGAATCCCGCTCTTGCCGGAGTGAAGGAACTCATCGGCCAGATGGCCGATAAACTGCCCGTCGCTTACATATCATCAGTTGACCAGGACGGGTTTCCCTGGACCAAGGCTATGTTGAAGCCACGTAAGCGTGAGGGGATCAAAACCTTCTACTTCACCACCAACACCTTCTCGATACGTGTAGCTCAATACAAAGCAAACCCTAAGGCAAGCGTCTATTTCTGCGATGCCAAAGGATTCAAGGGCATGATGCTCAGAGGCACCATGGAGGTGCTGACGGACGCCGCTTCGAAGGAAATGATCTGGCGCAAGGGTGACACGCAGTACTATCCCGGCGGCGTCACCGACCCTAACTACTGTGTCCTGAAATTCACTGCCACCGACGGCCGATTCTACAGCGATTTCTATCCCCGCAGTTTTGTAATTGACTGACGAAATCCAGTATCCGTTTGTCGGCTAGTGCGGGTGATGTGACTTTTTGTGGCACATCTCCCGCAAAATCGGCCTTTTTTGCCGGTGATGAGACTTTTTTCGGCACATCACCCGCACTTTGTACGGGATAATGATTACCTTTGAGAGTCAGATAATTTGATATTTATAAATTCCGCCATAATCTAATTATATGGATTACCGCGAAGAAGCCATAGAATGCGTTAAAGATTGTGTCCTCCCGATCCATCAGCAAATATATGCCAAGTATGGAGGGGATTTCGACAGGATCTACTCGGAAGGGTACAACAGCAAGTCGTATCAGGGCAGGGTGATTGAGCCAGGGAAGGTTTATGAACTGAGTTATCTGGAATGTTCCTGCCCCAAGGTGAAGTGCGGGCTCAGGAGCAATCCGGAGCAATGTGAGTGTTCCCGGCAAAGCATATTATTCATTCTTTCGCGGCTTGAGCCTGACAGTAGGTTCGATGTCCGGATTGTGAATACGATACTCCGAGGGGGCGAACGATGCACTTTCAGAATAGTAAGACATCCGGTATGAAGCGATTGCCGAATGTCATATCGGTACTCAGGATAGCAGGCTCCATCGGCCTGCTGTTTTGCGATGTGGCCGGATGGCTGTTTTGGGCGCTCTATGCGCTGTGTGGCATCAGTGATATGGTTGACGGTTGGCTGGCCAGGAAACTCCACGCAGAAAGCAAAACTGGAGCCGTCTTGGATAGTGTATCCGACATCGTATTCGTGGCATGTTGCGCCATTCGCTTGTTTCCTGTACTGGAGATTCCCGTTTGGCTTTGTATCTGGGCCGGGGTGATTGTCTTCATCAAGATGGTGAACCAGGTATCAGCCCTGGCCGTCTTCAAACGATTCTGTTTTCCTCATACATGGGCCAACAAGCTGACCGGTTTCCTGCTTTTCCTGACGGTGCCGACAATGTTCAGGTCAATGATTCCGATTTCCATAGTTGCTGCTTTGGCTACTTTTGCCGCCGTCCAGGAGGGGCATTTCATCAGAAAGAAGCAAGTTTTTCAACTTTTCTCTTGACTCGTACCCTACGGCATGTATTATCTTTGCTGGCGAATAACAAAAGTGCACGAATTGTTATGGGTAAAAACAAGTTGATAATCGGGGAGTTTTCCCGCCTGGGCAGAGTGACCGTGAGGGCGCTGAGGCATTACGAGGAAATAGACCTGCTTACTCCGGAGATTGTGGACCGGGATACCGGGTACCGCTATTATTCCGTGGGTCAGTTACAGAAGATCTTCAGCATCACCAAACTCAAAAGCATGGGTTATTCGCTGGAAGAAATCCGGGATCTGTGGGATGATGAGCAGCATTTCCCTACG
>ONOQ01000027.1 GCA_900319485.1 uncultured Bacteroidales bacterium
TATACGGTATTCTCCCTGTAAAAGGGTGCCGATAAACTCCCTCAGGTCTGAGTTGTCATCCACCACAAGGATGGTGGGGCGGTCGCTTTCAGTTACGCTTGTGGCTGCTTCCTCCAGGGAAGAGTCGGCGGCTCTGTATACATCCTGGAAGCGCTCCGTGAATTCTGCGGCGTCACGGCTTTCCAGGATCTCTGCGCCTTCGTGGCGGATTGGAATGCGGATGAAGAAGGTGGCTCCTTCCCCGGGCACGCTCTCCACTGAAACAGAGCCTCCGTGAAGTTCCGCTATGCCTTTTACAAGGGCAAGGCCTATCCCTGTGCCGGAAGTATGCTTCCCGGCCTGGTAGAAGCGGTCAAAGATATAGGGGAGTTTCTCCCGGGGGATGCCTTCTCCGTTATCCTTTACGGTTAAGATTGCATCGGCCCCTTCCTGCTGCACGGAAACGGTTATTTCGCCTTCCGGTGAAGTATGCTTTATGGAATTCCCCAGAAGGTTGAAGAGGATGCACTCAAGGAGTCTCATGTCGGCCTCGACTTCAAGGGACTGGGCTCCGTCATAGCGGATGGTCCTGGAAGTGCCGTCAAATCCGCTCATCCATTCCCTCACAGCGGAGGGAAGGTCAAAGCGGTAGAGCGTCAGCGGCATATTCCCGCTCTCTATCTTACGGAAGTCCAGGATGTTGTTTACCAGCCTCCGGAGGATATCCACGTTCCGGCGGGCAAGAAGCAGGGTCTCTTTCTGGTCATCCTGAAGCGGACCTTCCAGGACGTGTTCCAGGGGCCCGGCCACAAGGGACAGGGGAGTACGGAGGTCGTGGCTCACGTTGGTGAAAAAGTCCAGTTTTGCCCGGGTGTTCTCTTCCAGCTGACGGCTCAGTTCCATAAGTTCGGCGTTGAGCCTTCTGGAATTGGTATAGCCCCAGTAGGCCTGGGCGGCTATCACGACAAGCAGGATTGCAAAGGCAATAACCATCCACATTATGATTCTTTGGGTGTTGTACTGGAGGAGGAAGGTATCCAGTTTGCCGCTGAGGTCTTGAACCATAGCGCGCTGCTTTGCAACCTCCTCTTCCTGCATCTTGAGCATTCCGGCGTTGTGGCTGTCCACGAGGGCGCTTTCCAGAAGAGTTTCCCTCTGGAAGGGCTTTCCTGTGAGGATGTTCATCGCAAGCTCCATCACCAGGTCTCCGCGGGTAGGGTAAAGATAGGATGCCGTCAGGACTCCGTCAATGACGTCCTGAAGACCGGCATCCGGGAGG
This sequence comes from uncultured Bacteroidales bacterium, assembly GCA_900319485.1. Lineage (GTDB taxonomy): Bacteria > Bacteroidota > Bacteroidia > Bacteroidales > UBA932 > Cryptobacteroides. The sequence continues at coordinate 1,259 of ONOQ01000027.1, forward strand.
GCGTCAACCCCAAAGAAGGGAATGTCAGATGGACACCCGAGGGCTTCGCGCGCTCCGACTGCCATGCGGTCATTCTGGCCAAAGACGGCATCGGGGCGCACACCCTCCGCCATCAGGGTTTTCATGGCTTCCCGGCCTCCCTCTTCCAGCCATCCGCCATAAGGAGATGCCAGCAGGGAGATTCCGGGATAGCCATCAAGTGCCTCCTTGAAGCCCCTGTGGCGGTCATCGGCCGGGGATGAACCCTCAAGGCCCTGGATCTCCACCACCTTCCCTTTTCCGTCAAGGTAATCGGCAATGAACTGGCCCATAATGCGGCCCACTTCAACGTTGTCGGCCCCTATGAAGGCAGTGTATTTGGGAGAATCGATCTTCCTGTCAAAGAGGATTACCGGAATGCCGGCATCATAAGCTTCCTCCACCGCAGGCGTAATGGTATGGGACTGGTTTGGCGACACAATGAGAAGGTCCACTCTGTCCTTTACGAACTTCCGGATCTGGGCCATCTGCCTCTGGCTGTCGTCATCGGCCGATGAGAACACAAGCCTTACGTCGTTAATACCAGCCGCAAGGGATAGTTCTTCGTTCAGTTTTGTGCGCCAGATGTCGTCACTGCACTGGGATACGCCTATAACCAGCGACTTCTTCCCGCCGCCGCAAGCGGTGAGAAGAAGCACTGATAATATGATGGGGAGGAATGCTTTTTTCATCTACTCTATTTGAGGTTGTCCGGAATTACCGGCATGGCTCCGCTCTGGGTGCATACGTAGGCCGATACTTTCACGGCTGTCTTGTGAGCCTCAGGGACGGTTTTCCCGTTAAGGAGTGAGCCCACGAACGCTCCTGTGAAGGAGTCTCCGGCGCCCACTGTATCGGCCACAGTCACCTTGGGAGTGTCCAGGAAGGACATTCCGCCTTCATAGAAGACGTAGCTGCCGTTTACGCCGCAGGTGAGGATGAGCATCTTGAGGCCGTAAGTCTTGATAAGGTGACGGCACTTTTCCTCCAGCGCGAGTCCGGGGAGCTCGAACATACGGGCAATCACCACAAGTTCTTCGTCGTTGATCTTGAGGATGTCGCAGCGGCGGAATGACTCTTCCAGCACTTCCCTGTTGAAGAAGTCCTGCCTGAGGTTGATGTCAAACACCTTCAGGCAGTCCTTGGGAACGGCTTCCAGGAAGAGGCCGATGCTCTCCCTTGAAACGGCGTTACGCTGTGCCAGGGAACCGAAGCAAACGGCTTTTGTGCGGGCGGCTATATCGGCCAGCTCCTTTGTGTAGGGGATGTTGTCCCATGCCACGCCGGTCTTAATCTCATACTGGGGAACTCCCTGGGCGTCCAGTGTTACCTGAACGGTGCCGGTGGGGTATTCCACGCGGTCAAGATGGTAGGGGAGATGGTGCTCTTCCAGCGCCTCCACAATCTCTTCGCCAAGGGCATCCTGGCCGATTGCGCTCACGGCCATGCCTTCAAGGCCGAACTGGGATGCGTGATACGCGAAGTTTGCGGGTGCTCCGCCAAGTTTCTTGCCTTCCGGGAGCATGTCCCAAAGGGCTTCGCCAATGCCTATTACGTATTTATCCATAATTACTTGCTAACCTTTGAGAGATAAGTGAAAAGATAGATTACACCAATTGTCATCACGGCAACTGCACCGGCCTGGCCCACTGCATCGGAGGCAAAGCCCATGAGGAGAGGGAACACGGTACCGCCGAAAAGGCCCATGATCATAAGGCCGGAAACCTCGTTCTGTTTCTCGGGCACTGCAAGGAGGGCCTGTGAGAACACTATGGAGAAGATGTTGGAGTTACCGAAACCTACAAGGGCGATAGCAACATAGAGGACGGCCTTGGTGGTGCCGAAGAACATTCCGCACATTGAAAGGGCCATCATTATGACGCTTGCAATGAAGAACTTGCGGTGGCTGAACTTGGAAAGGATGAAGGATCCGGAGAGGCAGCCGATGGTACGGAAGATAAAGTACAGGCTGGTTGCGAATCCGGCCTCCGTGAGGGTCATGCCAACCCTTTCCATAAGGAGCTTTGGAGCCGTGGTGTTGGTTCCCACGTCAATTCCCACGTGGCACATTATGCCAAGGAAGCTGAGGAGGACGATAGGCTTCCCGAGGAGCTTGAAGCACTCGGCAAAACCGGAGGCTTTGTCGGCCACCTGCTCCCTCTCTATGTTGGAAAGGAGCAGAAGAAGGGCTGCCAGGATGCCTATAATGCCGTAAACCGGGAACAGAACCCTCCAGCCAAGGCCGAATGAAGGCATGGCTGCAGTTGCGCCCCACATGGCGATGTAAGGAGCCATGAAGGAGGCGATGGCCTTCACAAATTGCCCGAAGGTCATGGTGCTTGCCAGCTTGTCACCCTTGATGATGTTGGTGATAAGGGGATTGAGCGATGTCTGCATCAGGGCGTTGCCTATTCCCAGCAGGGAGAATGCCGCCAGCATAAGGCCGTAGCTTTCTCCGAAGATGGGGAGGATGAGGGAGATGACGGTGACCACAAGGCTCAGGAGCACGGTGTTCTTCCTGCCGATACGGTTCATCAGGATGCCCGTTGGAACGGAGAAGATGAGGAACCAGAAAAATACCAGGGACGGGAAGATGTTGGCGGCCGAATCGCTGAGGTTTAGGTCGGCCTGGACATAGTTGGAGGCGATGCCCACAAGGTCTACGAACCCCATGGCAAAGAAGCACAGCATCACCGGTATCAGTTGTATTTTCTTATTCATTTGGAAAGGGGATAAAGGGTTACATCGGCCTTTGTGTTGCCATACATCTTAATGGTGTTGTAGGGAGATGACGGGAACACGAGGTTGGTCATGGAGAAGTCTTCTCCGAATGCCTCTATGCTGGCGCTGTCAACAAGGAGCCTCAGTTCCATCTTTCCGCCCACGCGGGTGGGGGCGGTGGTAACTGCCGCAAAGGATTTTGAGAACTTGACGTTTCCGCTGCCGCGGCGGTCCATTGAGAATGTCTGGACGGCTGCGTCATAGGAGAGGACAACCTGCTCTCCGGACTCGTTGGAAAGCACAAAGGTGGCGCCGTCTTTCTTTGACAGGGTAAAGCGGATTACAAGTTCATATGCCTTACGGGCGTTGTCAAAGAGTTCCACGGGTGCCGTGGAGAGGCCAAACTGCACGGGATTTCCGCGAAGGGCCTCAACTTCCTTTGATGGTGTGCTCTTAAGGATGACCTCCTTGCCTTTTTTCACAAGGCTCAGGTCACGGGGAACTGAATTTGAACTGCGGAACTGCCTGGTGGGAACGGAGTTTGCGTACTGCCAGTTGCTCATCCAGGCAATTGCCACTGTGCGGCCCTCCGGAGCATTGCTCCAGGTAACGGTTGCGTAGTGGTCCTTGCCGTAGTCCATCCAGCGGGTGACCGTGGGAAGGTCGTCGCACTTGAAGGCCTTTCCGTCGTAGCTGCCCACAAAGTACTGTGTGGCGCTGCCGCCGAAGGGACCGCCGGGGTTGATATTGAGGATAAGGACCCACTTTTCCTTGCCCTCGAAGGGAAGGCGGATAAGGTCCGGGCACTCCCACACGCCGTTATGGTTGCCGTATGAAAGGCCGAATGAACTGTCATATGTCCAGTCCTTGAGGTTGTCGGAGCTGTAGAGCTGGACTTCCTGGCCGGCGGCAAGGATAACCTTCCACTGCCTGGACTCCTCATGCCAGAAGATCTTGGGGTCACGGAAATCCGGGGTGTCTGCGGCCATGATCACTGGATTCCCGGCAAACTTTGTAAAGGTACGTCCGTTGTCCAGGCTGTAGGCTATGCTCTGGGTCTGGTTGTCTCCGTCGGAAGTGTACATTGCAATAAGGGCGTCTTTGCCAAATCCGGCGGTATTGTCCTTGTCTACAACGGCGCTACCGCTGAAAATGGCGCCAAGGGCGTCCGGAGCAATGGCTATGCCAAGATTCTCCCAGTTTACAAGGTCCTTTGAGACGGCGTGCCCCCAGTGCATGTTGCCCCAGAAACTGCCATAAGGGTTGAACTGATAGAAAAGGTGCCATTCGCCATCCTTATAAACCATACCGTTAGGGTCGTTCATCCAGCCCCATTCAGGGGAGAAATGATATATGGGCCGATATTTCTTTTCACTGTTGGTCAGATCCGGAACCGGTACGGTTGTCATCTCACTCCAGCATACGTCATCGGAGGGGTCGCGCCTGAGGCTGCGGCCCTGGTTCATCTTGATGTCAAGGATAATTGAACTGCCCCCCCACTGTCCAAGGTCCAGGGGAACAAGGTAGTCTGTCTTGTCAATAGCAAGGCACACGTTTGCCCAAAGGACCTCGTTGCCGTTGGAAAGTACCTTTACGCGCGCTTCAGGTGCATTTTCCTGCACAGGAAGCATCACATAGCGGTCTTTTCCGCTCACCTTCACCATGGTATGGGTGTCGGAGATGTGGTTGATTGTAAGGCTCTGCGCCCCGGCAAGGACCGGAAGCAGCAGAGCCAATATTGAAAGCAATCTTTTCATATCCCAAAGATAGCAAAAAATCAGTACTGTGACACCTTGATGTTTTCCACGTTGACCTCACCGTCATAGGTATTGATGCTCCAGCAGTTTTTCTGGACACCATAGATACGGTTGGTGTAGGCGCATACGTCGTTGATGTACATCACGACAACGGAATTGTCGGTGTAGATGTCCACTTTGTACTTTTTATCTGCAGGGCTGGCGAATTTGTAGCCGTCAACACCCTCGATGAAACCTTTACCTTCCTCTCCTTCCTGCTCGAAGTTGATCTTGCGGTTAGCACCGCCGTCTTCGGGATTCACTACCATGGTGTAGTACTTCTTGGAGTCGGAACCACGGACCAGGGACACGCCAAACTTGTCTTCGGTTGTAGCGGTGAAGGAAATGTGGTTGTGGGCGCCAAGACGGTTGTAAAGGGTGAAGCCGTCTCCGTTTTCCAGAATGGTAACTTCCTTTGACTGGTTGTATTTTGCATCAAGGGCGGGGACTGCGCCTACGGTCAGAGTGCCGTCGGGGTGCTGGATGATCTTGTGGCACACAAGGGCTCCGGACCAGGCGGGTTCTGAATCGGCTCCTACGTTGATGTTCTTCTCGTGAATGTCTGAACCTATGCGGTAAGGGCACCAGCCCCAGATGTAACGGTCGGTTCCATCGGAAGCGGTCTTTGCTGCGTAGAAAGCGCGGCTGTCAAGGATGCCTTCCTTGCCGTCGGCCGGCCAGTGGGCGCCGGGGTCTCCAAAGCAGGCCTTGAGATCATTCCAGGATTTTGCCATCATGTATTTGACCTTGCGGCTCCAGGGGGCGCGGTAGCCTTCGCTGTAAATGAAATACCACCATTCTCCCATCTTGAATACGTCGGGGCACTCGCACATGCGGTCCCAAACCATATTGAAGGAACCTACGTGAGTCCAGTCCTTGAGGTTGTCGGAGACATAATCCGCAAACTTGAGGTTGCTGGAGATCACCATATGCCATTTGCCGTCATCGGCCTTGAAGATCTGGGGATCACGGAAATCGGTCTTGGAGTAGCCGTCGGTGTCACCCTTGAGTGACCACAGAAGGTCCTTTGTCCAGGTCTTGAAATCCGGGGAGGTGGCGCGGAGCACCACTTCCCGGTTTGTGCAGTTACCGTTGTGACCGGTATAATAGATGTAGTACAGCTGGTCGGCTTCGTTGTACACGCAGCAGCCGGTGCCGATAGCGGCATCCTGCTCAAGGATGGACGTTCCGGTAGGAAGGACCTCCCCAAGGGAAACGTAGTTTGCGCCGTCCTTGGTGCTTACGCCCCAGATGGGGTGGAAGTTATATGTGCTGTTTATCTCGTATTCCTGGAGATAGAGCACTTTGAACTCGCCGGCCTTGCTGTCATAGAAAGGCATGGGGTCTCCACAACGGCCGATGGCCGGGGTATAGAAGGTGCCGAAGCCTTTTTCATCGGCCGAAGCAAAGTACTCGCTGGTGCCTTCCCAATTCTTGGGGGTGTCGCCATAACTCTCCTTGGTACAGGAAAGACATGCCGTGCCGATAAGGCTTGCGAAAAGAATTATATTGGAAAAAGTTTTCATAACTCTACTTGGTCAGGTAGTTAATAGCATTTGTAGTCATGATGGCGATATTCTTGTGGTAGTTCTCCTCATAACCGGCTTCGAAAGTATAGGAGTACCAGTCATAGCAACCGGAACCTATGCCGATTATACCGCCCTTGCCGTCCTTTGCAGGATACTCCCAGGCTACGACGGCTCCGTCGCCGCCAACGCCAAGGATGGTACCGCCGGTTCGGCCGGTCCAGGCTGCGTGGTCGGCATAATCACCCCAGTCAGTGCCGATATGGTACTGTGCGGTGGAATTGGTGATATGGTATCCTGCATCCGTGCAGAGAACCTTGGCGGGATCGTCACCCATAATGATGCCGGCATAAAGCGCGTGGCCGCTCTGGCCATCGTAGATGCGGAAGTCCCAAGGTCCGCCGCAGAGTTCTGCGCTGTCCTCGTTCTGGCCCCAGCAGTTGTTGGGAGTAGTCCACTCGTCATCTCCTGTGGCGCCGATGAAGGATGCAAGGTTGGTAGCATACCGGGTAAGGAGGAGTGCTCCGCCGGCTTCGTAGAATTCGCGGATTTGATTCTTTGCATCAATTGCCTCGGGGGCTTTTGCTACAAATGCGTCGTGTCCGTCTACGCCACCGTCCATGTGGAAGTGCCACCACATTACCTTGCACTCATCAAGATTGATGCTTCCCGATTTAATCTGCTCAAAACTGGCGTACTGTGCTCCAGGAACATTTGCAAGCATCCACATGCAGGCTTCCTTGGCTTCGGGGTCAAGTTCGTCCATTGTACCGGGGATGCCAAGGAACAGGGCCTTGGGCTTGTTCAGGACAGTGACGGTCACGGTGTACTCACTGTGAGCGGAGTTATTGTCCACGGTGTAAACAACGGGATTGGTAAAATCCTGTGCGGCACCTGAAGCGGGTGTTACAGTTGCATTCTTGCTCACTGTGACAACGGGTGCAAGTGAAGTTACGTCCACGCTGCCGGGAACAAATACGTCAATTGTAAATGCTTCCTGATTGATGATGCCCTGATAGATATCGGCCACTACAAAGTGCGTGATCCTGGCTTCGTCGTGGAGGACGCTGATGGTCCAGTCAATTGCGGCATCGCCATTTGTTACATGAAGCACCTTGGCGGCGTCCATATTCAGTTTTTGACCAATCTGGACATTGCAGGCAGCACCTTCTGAAACCTTGAGGGCTGTGATTTCCATGGCTGAAGTTTCATACACTTCAGGGAGACGCACCACTATGCTGCGCTCAGCGAGGTTTATATTGCCCTCATACCCGTCCAGCGCAACGGATTCAACCAGGCAGTCGCCTTTAAGTTGAAGATCGCTGGTCTGCTTTTTTGTGCAGGCTGCAAGGCAAAGCACGGCAGCCGCGATATATAATAACTTGTATTTCATAATTGTTGTCATTTATCACCAGGAACCTATATTCTGAGTGTAATGGCCATTGGAAGCAGCCATCTGCTCTGCGGGGATGGGAAGATACTCATCCTTGTCGGCGGTAAACTGGGCCGACAGATAGATGGCGCAGTTGTCACCTTCCTCTGCAAAGTACTTGTTGAGGACTGTTGCCGCATCACCCCAACGTACAAGGTCAAAGAAGCGTTCGCATTCAAGGCCCATTTCAAGGCGGCGTTCCATCTTCACGATCTTGATGGCGGTATCCTTGTCATAGGTGCCATTGTAATTGGCCATATAGATCTTGGCGCCATAGCGTGAGGGATAGTCTGAAATCATCTGAGTGGAACCTTTGGCACGGGTACGGATCTCATTGACAAGGGCAATGGCCTTGTCGGACTCGCCAAGCTGTGCATAGGCTTCCGCACGCTCCAGAAGGACATCGGCATAGCGGAAAACTATGCGGTTCATTGATGATGCCCAGTATGAACCCTTGATGAGGTATTCACCCACAAGGCCGGGATCTACGTTCTGCTTGAGGCTGATGTAGTAGCCATAGAAACCGTTGCCGCGGCTGTACTGCTGAGTCTCATCCTGGATGAACTTCTTGTTGAACATGTAGGGGAGTCCGGGCATGCCAACGGTAAGGAAGAGACGGGGGTCTGCATTGTCTACGGTCAGTTCGTAGTCCTTGTCGTTGAAGCCGTCAAGGAAAGGAAGACCGTCTGCGCCGGTGCGGAAAGCGTTCACAATGTTCTGGCTGGGCTTGTAGAAGTCGCAGGCGCCGTCAGTCACATTGTTGATGCCGGGGCCGATGAGGCCGTAGCTCCAGTTGAGGTTTCCGAATGTGGAACCGTCGTTGCGGGAGTACTGTATTGCCCAAAGGCTCTCGATACCGTTCTCGTACATTTCCTCAGGACGGAAGTTATTGTGAATGTCCTTCTCAAGGCCGTAGTTGGAGTAGTACTTGGGGTCGGAGTATTCGATAACCTTGTCAAGGTCGGCCTTCTCAATGGAAGTTACCTTATTAGACTTGGCGTCATCCTGATGATAAGCCTTATACAGATATGCCTTGGTGAGGAAGGCGGCTGCAGATGCCTTTGTGGGGCGGCCTTTATCGGCCTGAACCTCAGGAAGCACATTGAATGCATCCTCAAGGTCCTTGATGATGAGTCCCCAGCCTTCGTCGTTGGTGTAGGTTGTGTTTGACAGCTCGTTATACTGCTCATATGTGAGATGGGTGTCCACCACAAAAGGTATGTTCTTGTACAGGCGCTTGAGGAGGAAGTGTGCATAGGCGCGCAGGAACTTCATTTCGGCCAGGCGCTGCTCTTTCATGGCGTAAGAGTCGTTGCACTCTTCCAGGAGGGCGATGGCGCTGTTCACGCGGGAAAGGCTGTTATAGAGGCGCACCCACATGTCGTTGATGTTCCAGTTGGTGGTGAGGACGCCCTGCTGGACTTCCAGCTGGTGGAATACGTCACCGTCGGAGGTTCCGTTGCCGCCCTTGTAGGCGTCGTCGGAGCGGACGTCGAAGTTCCACATGGAGAAGGAAGAGTTGATGTCTTCCGCGGTGGTGAATATTGCATAGGCCGACACCACCATTGCCTCGGCGTTGGCGGGAGTCTTTACCTGCTCGTCACTGAGGGTGCCCTGGGGAACCTGCTCGGAGAGGAGCTTGTTGCAGGAAAGAACCATGCAGCAGGCAAGGCCTGTAAACATTATGGAGATAAACTTTCTCATAGCAATTCTTTCTTTAGAATGACACATTGATACCAGCAGTCACGTTAACCGGGATAGGATATCCGAAGTTGGGGTTCTCGGGATCCACGCCGGTGAATGATGCGCTCTTCAGTGTGAAGAGGTTCTGGGCCGATACATAAGCCCTCAGGCGTGCCATATGAAGGGTTTCACAAATGCTCTTTGGTACATTGTAACCTATCTGGATAGTGCGAAGCTTTGCGAAGGAACCGTTCTCCACGAAGTATGAGGAAACGCGTTTCTCGTTGTTGTTGTCCATAGTGCTCACCGCGGGGATGTTGGAGGCCATGTTGGTGGGACTCCAGGCATCCAGGATGCGGCGGCCCTTGTTGAGATTGGAGATGTTGAGGCCGCTCCAGATATCCGTCTGCTTCTTGAAGTCGCTGATCACGTCAACGCCCTGAACACCCTGCCAGAACATAGTGAGGTCAAAGTTCTTGTACTGGAGGTAGATATTCAGACCCCAGGTGAAATCGGGAACGGGGGAGTAGATCCACTTCTGGTCTTTCTCGTTGATTACGCCGTCCTCGTTGAGGTCCTTCCAGCGGATACGGCCAAGACCGGCGCCGCCCTGGGCAGCATGGTTGTCAATCTCGTCCTGGCTCTTGAAGATGCCATCGTAGACATAACCAACCTGGGCGCCCATGGGATGACCAACAACGCTTTCAACACCGTTGCCGCCGAAGGTTCCCTTGGCTGCGATGGTCTCAGGAAGCTTGGTCACGGTATTGCTGTATGTGCCGATATTTCCGGCAATGTCGTACTGGAAGTCGCCAATCTCTCCGCGGTATCCGAAGTTGAATTCAAGACCCTTGTTGTCCATCTCACCGGCGTTGATCCACTGTGAAGAGCCTTCACCCATCACACCGATGCCGGGCATGAACACAAGGATGTCCGTGGTCTTTTTGTAATATGCCTCGAATGAACCATAGAGTGCACTCTTGAACAGGCCGAAGTCAAGGCCGATGTTTGTCTGAGTGGTGGTCTCCCATTTGAGGTTGTCATTACCCAGCTGATTGCGCTTGAAGCCACTTGCAAGTGTGCTGCCGCCGTTGGTACCTGCTATGTCGTAACTGGTACCGTAACTCTGGCCGCCGAATCCGGCTTCACCGTAGTTGCTCTCAAAGATGGTGTAGCGGGCAATATTGTCAATTTCCTGGTTACCGGTCTGGCCCCAGCTTGCGCGCAGCTTGAGATTCTCCAGCCAGTCCACGTTTTCCATAAAATGTTCTTTGTCGATGCGCCAGCCAAGGCTAACTGAGGGGAACAGACCGTAACGGTTGTTGCGGCCGAAACGGCTTGAACCGTCATAACGGACAGTAACGCTTGCCAGATAGCGGTCGGCAAAGTTGTAGTTGGCCTTTCCGAAGAAGGAGACAAGGGTGAATCCGCCTCCCTTACCGTAGGCCTCGGCCTCACCGACAGCCGCGTCAGGCCACATATAATCAGTGTTGAGGACAGCAAAGTCGTAGGCCTTGCCGCTGAACCAGGTGTCATCCTCACGGTTGATTTCGGTACCCAGGAGGAAGTCGGCGCGGTGCTGGCCGATTTCCATATTATAGGTAGCCAGGGCGTTCCACATCCATTTGAGCCAGTGCTCCTGCTTGGCTTCCACAGCATTGGTGGTAGTGGCTACGGTTCCTTCAGTAACGGGATAAGTGAAGATACGCTGCATCTTCTGGGAGTAGTCAATGCCGAAGGTGGTCTTGAAGTTGAGGCCCTTCAGGGGGTTGACGTTAAGGTAGGCGTCACCGAACATTCTCCAGTAATAATAACGGTTGTCCTTGTTCCTCGAAAGACGGGCGAGGGGATTCTCGCGGTCTGCATAACCGCCCACAGGTCCTGCAAATTCGCCGCTGGTTGTGTAAACGGGAATTGAAGGGTTGAACTGAAGGACATTCTCAAGGAATCCGCCGGGGGCCTGGACCTCGGTTGTACGGTTCAGGGTGAAGTGCTCTCCGATAGTGATGATGTTCTTGTCATCTATCTTGAGGAGTTTATACTCTGAATTCATACGTGCGCTCAGGCGCTCGAAGTCGGAGTGCTTGATAATACCGTCGTTTTTGTAGTAACCCAGGGAGAAGAAGGAGTTGCCGCGCTCGGAGCCGTTGCTCAGGGACAGGTTGTACTGCTGGATGAGACCGGTGCGGGTTGTCTCCTTGAACCAGTCTGTGTCGCTTGCAGGAGTGGTGCCTGCCGCATCCAGATACTTGTTCATGCGAACATTGTGGAGGGCGGGAACGCCATTGGCGTCATATCCCCAGTCGTAAATGTATCCGAGGGCGTTCATATTGGGGTTGAGGCCGTCGTTGACGTAACCCTGCCACATTACGCGGCCGAATTCCTCGGCGTTGAGAACCTGCATGCGGTTTACGTAACTCTGGGCAGAGACGCTTGCGTCAAAGTCCACCTTTACCTTTCCTTCCTTGCCACCCTTTGTGGTAATGATGATAACACCGTTTGCAGCACGTGAACCGTAGATGGAGGCCGATGCTGCGTCCTTGAGGACCTGGATGGACTCGATGTCGTTACCGTTGAGTTCATGCATTCCGGCTTTGGTGGGAACACCGTCAATGATGTACAGGGGATCATTGTCGTTGAGGGTGCCGATACCACGGATACGGACTGTTGCAGCACCTGAAGGGGAGCCATCGGCACTGATGTTCATGCCGGGGACACGGCCCTGGAGGGCTTTTACGGGGTTGTTCTCATTCTGCTTTGCAAGGTCTTCGGTGTTCACTGTGGAGATGGCACCGGTAAGGTCGGCCTTGCGCTGGACGGTGTAACCGGTGACCACAACCTCCTCAAGCATCTGGGAATCCTCATCAAGGACAACCTCCATATGCTCTGCGGCGGGCATTTCAACAGTGACATAACCGATGGATGAAAACTCTATGACGGCGCCCTTGTTTACCGTAAGGACAAAGTTTCCGTCATAGTCTGTGACGGTACCGTTTGTGGTACCCTTTTCTACGACTGCGGCGCCAATGACACCGTAGCCGTCGGCCGACGACGTTACCACACCGGTAACCGTAATCTGCTGGGCGAAGGCCGTAAGGCCTGCAAGCAGAAGGGCCGATACTAAGAATGACTTTAGTTTGAACATATATTATTGGTTAAGTAGTGCTTTGTGCGGCGGGCCTTTCGGACCGCATGCAAATATAAGGTATAGGGCTTTTGACCTCCAGCAACAGATGTTGCAATCTATGTCACATTTGTTACAGGGGTAACATTTTTTACAGTCATTGTAACATTTTTTGTAACTTTGCAACGCAATGGACTCTGAGCGCGTAATACTTGGAATAGACCCCGGCACCCAGTTGCTGGGGTTTGGTATTATCCGAAGCGCCGGGAAGAAGGCGGAGTACGTGGATATGGGTGTCCTTGACATCCGGAAGGAGAAGGACCCCTATGCAAAACTCCGTGCCATCTATGACTGCATCTCGGAGGTTTGCAAGAGTTACAGCCCCACGGAACTTGCAATCGAGTCCCCGTTCTACGGAAAGAACGCCCAGGTGGTCCTCAAACTTGGCCGCGCCCAGGGAGCAGCAATGATTGCAGCGCTGGAATTTGGCGTGCAGTCCGTTACTGAATACGCCCCCAGGAAGGCCAAGGAGGCAATTGTGGGAAACGGAGCCGCGTCCAAGGAGCAGGTCCAGTTGATGCTGGAAAAAACCCTTGGCGTAAAGCTGGAATCCCGCCATCTTGACGCCACAGACGCCCTTGCCATTGCCCTATGCCACCACTATGAAACTACTTCTCCGATTAAATCCGCCAAGGGGAAAGGCGGTTGGGAACGATTTTTGAAAGAAAACCCGGATCGTGTAAAGTAAACCTATGGTTAGAAGAATATTAGCAGCCCTTGCGGCCCTGTTTGTGGCAGGGACCCTCTTTGCCCAGAACTACAAGATATCGCTTAAACTGGAGGACGCCACAAACGGTGAGCCTGTTGGCTTTGCCACTGTATCGGCCACACCTGAAAAGGGAGACCCCAAGTACGCCCTCACAAACCACGACGGCTCTGCCACTGTGGAAAAACTCCGCGCGGGGAAGTATACCCTCAAGGCTGAGATAATGGGTTACGTCACCTTTGAGAAGGCCATTGAACTTAAGGAGAGCCTTGACCTTGGCACCGTGAAGATGGAGCAGGACACCCAGGTCCTTGATGCCGCTTCCGTGAGCGCTACGGGTAACCCCATAATCGTAAAGAAAGATACCATTGAGTATAACGCATCGTCCTACAAGATCAGTGACGACAACGTCCTTGAAGACCTCCTCAAGAAACTTCCGGGCGTGGAGGTGGATGAGAACGGCACCATTACCGCTAACGGTGAAACCATCACAAAGATCACAATCGGCGGCAAGACCTTCTTCCTGGACGACCCCCAACTTGCTTCCAAGAACATCCCCGCAAAACTTGTGGACAAGGTGAAGGTGGTGAAAAAGAAGAGCGAGCAGGCGGAATTCACCGGCATCGACGACGGTGAGGATGAAACCATCATAGACCTCAGCGTTAAGCCCGGAATGATGAACGGCATCTTTGGAAACGCCATGGCGGGCGGCGGTTATGACCTTCCGTCTTCCGGTAATTATACTCCGGTGGGAGACCATATCCGTTGGCAGGGCGCCTTTATGGGCGGCCGGTTTGCGGAAGACAGTCAGATAAGCATCATTGCCAATGCCAACAACACCAACAACCGCGGCTTCAACGACCTCTCCGGCTCTATGATGAGTTCCATGATGGGAGGCGGCGGCGGAATGGGTATGCGCGGCGGCGGTGGCTGGGGCAATTCCAACGGCGTTGTCACGTCCTGGATGGGCGGCGTAAACGGCGTCTGGGACCTTCTGGACAAGAAGATGGAACTTGGCGGAAACTACCTCTACAACGGTACTTCCACTGATGTCCTGGAAGAATCCTACAAGGAGACTTTCCGTAACGACGGAACCACCCTCATCTCCAGCACTGACGGTTACAGCCACCGTTTCACGGACGGTCACCGCTTTGGTATCCGCCTGGAGCACAAATTCTCAGAGAACACCTCAATCCTTGTGGAGCCCCAGTTCAACTTCGGCCGGGGCAGTTATATCCAGCAGTCCCTCTTTGATACCCGCACCAAGGCCGCGGACGGTTCCATCGGCCGCACCAACAACGGTTACACAAACAACCTTGGCAACAATACCAACTGGCAGACAAGGGGCTGGGCGCTCTTCCGCCAGAGACTTGGCATCCCGGGGCGTACCATCTCCGTGAATATGAACTGGAATATCTCCAACAACACATTGGACGGATATAACCAGTCCATCACCAACACTCTCTTCGGGGCCGATGAATCCATAGATCCCGCCGGCAGCGAGATAGTGAACCAGCGAATTGCCCAGATTTCCCGCACCCGCGGCGTGGGAGGCCGCCTGGTCTATACGGAGCCCCTTGGAGGCAACTTCTACATGGAGGGAAGTTACAACATAAACTTCAACCAGTCCACCTCCGTGAAGGATGTGTTCAACAGCGGTAATCCCTTCGATTATTCCCCTGAGTTCGCAGGCCTTGACGCAATGAGGGCAGTGGGTACTCCCATGGCGTATGTCAATGCCGGGGAAACGCCGGATGCAACGTATTCCAACAGCATCCTCAACAGGTCCCTGAACCAGAATATCGGCCTTGCATTTATGTATCAGAATGAGAAGCTGCGTGCTCAGCTTGGTGCATCGGCCATCCCTACAAGTACTTACAACAAGACCAACGACAGAGAGTATAACCCCGGCGTCATCTGGAACTTCTCCCCGCGCGCAATGCTGTTCTACGATTTCAACGATAACTCCAACGTGCGCCTGTTCTACTGGGGCCGTTCAAGCCAGCCGTCTACTTCCCAGTTAATGCCTGTGGCCGACAATTCCAACCCTCTTTCCGTGTCCCTGGGTAATCCTTACCTCAGGCCTTACTTCGGCCACGGACTGCGCAGTGACCTTGAATTCTCCAACAAGAAGACCTTCTTCACAATGCGCCTTCACGTTGAAGGAGACTATACCAGGACGCCAATTGTGAGCGCCATCTGGTACGACCTTGCCGGACGCACATTCTCCCTGCCTGTAAACGGAGAGGATTCTTACTCGGCCAATATGCGCCTTATGATCAATGCTCCTATCGCAAAGAGCAATTTCTCCATCTCCAATATGCTGCGCCTGTCTTACTCAAAGAGCGGCAGTTACATCGGAGCGGCTTCCCTGGATATGTCGGAGTATTACGATGAGACAACGGCAGTGTTCCAGTATGCTAATTTCCACAATAACTACTTTGATGAGTCCGGTAAGCAGAACGAGAAATGGGCGGCCGATTTCCTGAACAACTCCACCCGCAGCCTCGGCTTCACGGAGCGTCTTCGCGCAACCTACCGTTCAGATGACGTTGAGGTTATGCTCAGCGGCCGTACGCGTATGTCAAAGCCCTGGTACACAGTCCAGGCTGCCGTTGCTGCTACTTGGGCCAACCAGGTGAGCGCATCCTTCAAGTGGACCGTGGGCCAGAGCGGCTTCGAAGTTTCAACGGATGCCGACTACAACTGGTACCGTGGCTATACAACGGACCAGCCTTCAGAGTTTGTGTGGAACGCTTCCGTCTCCCAGCAGGTATTCAAGCGCCGCGGAACTATTTCCCTCAAGGCCTACGATATCCTGGACCAGGCCAAGAACCTCACCGTTACGGATACCGCCAACTACCACCAGGAAGTGCGTAACAACACCCTTGGCCGATACATCATGCTGTCCTTCACCTGGCGGTTCGGCAACTTCGGCAAGGCCGGAGAGCAGATGCGCGCCCGCGGCGGTATGGGCGGTCCCGGCGGTCGCCGGCCGTTCTAGCGGCTGGCATATAAGTGTTTGATACACAGTGTGTTGTGTATAGACGGGTGCACCTGCAGGTGCACCCGTCTATACGTAAGGCGTTGATGGTCAGTTATTTAGCGGCCAGGTAGTTTTTCCACTTGGAGATAAGCGCCTGCATATCCTCCGGGAGCGGAGCCTCAAAATGTAGGCGCTGCCCTGTTGTGGGATGCGTGAAGCCCAGTGTGCGGGCGTGGAGGGCCTGGCGGGGGCAGATGGCAAAGCAGTTCTGGATGAACTGCTTGTATTTGGAGTAGATGGTGCCCTGACGTATCTCGGAGCCGCCATAGCGCTCATCGTTAAAGAGGGGATGGCCGATTGAAGACATATGCACGCGGATCTGATGCGTGCGGCCGGTTTCTAATCGGCATTCAACCACAGTGATAAAGCCGTAGCGCTCCAGGACTCTCCAGTGGGTAACGGCCCACTTGCCTTTCTCAGGGTCGTCATATACGCGAAAACGAAGGCGGTCGTTGGGATCACGGCCGATAGTCCCCTCAATTGTTCCCTCATCCTCCTGGATATTGCCCCAGACTACCGCCGTGTAGATGCGGTCAATGGAGTGGACGAAGAATTGATCGGCAAGATTGAGCTGCGCAGCCGGGTTCTTTGCAATGACAAGAAGCCCGCTTGTGTCCTTGTCTATGCGGTGCACAAGAACACCCATACGCTCATCATCAACGTCAGGACTGAGGTGCAGGTAATATGCAAGGGCGTTTACAAGGGTGCCGTTATAATTCCCGTGCCCGGGATGGACCACCATTCCGGCGGGTTTATTCACTACCAGGACGTCGTCGTCCTCATACGTGATGTCAAGCGGAATGTTCTCCGGAAGTATCTCCGTGCCCCTTCTCTCATATGGCATCACAAACTTCACAACATCGCAGGGACGCACAATGTAGTTGGCCTTGACGGGTTTGTCATTGACCAGCACATAGCCAAGTTTTATTGCTTGCTGCACCCTGTTACGGGAAGTGTCCTCCTGATGCGACGCTATGAATTTGTCTATCCTTTCCGGCTCCTGGCCCTTGTCAACCAAAATCCGGAAATGTTCAAACATCTCGTCGGAAGATGCCCGGTCAAGGCCGGGCATGACGGATTCTACGTCAAGGCCGGGCATGACGGATTCCACGTCATTGCCGGGTAAGAGGGATTCCACGTCATTGCCGGCAAGACCGGCAATCTCTTCGGCCTTATCTATCATTGGGCGGGAAGCTTGGAGTGATCAAGGGTAAGGTAGATGTTCACGGGAGAGCCCAGGCTCTTGGTGGCGCCAATGGCGTCCTGCTTGTAAACAACTGCGTCTACGGAGTCTGCGTAGGTTTTGATGTTGGGATCAAAGGTAACCTTGCCGGTATTGAGGAAGCGGTCGTGAATGGCATCTACGGCACTTACATATTTCATCCCGATGACACGGGGCACCACGGTGGTGTTATCCTCACTGCCCACTCCAACCTTGAGGTCTATGTCCGATCCATTAACCACAAGGTCTCCGGCGGCAAGTTCACGGCCGTCGCAGAACTGGCCAAGGACGGTGTTGGTGGCTATATCCCTCACATAATTGAGTTTCCCTATGTTAAGGCCGCGATTCTTAAGTTCTGAGCGGGCTTCTGTCACAGAATAACCGTAGAGATTTGGCATAACAACCTTGCGGGGCACAACGGAGTTGATGGTAAGGAAGATGCTGCGGCCCTTCTTCACCTTTGCCCCGGCCTTGGGGTTCTGCCTGTAAACCACACCGCCGGGAAGGCGCTTCACAAAGACGGAATCCACCACCTTTATGCCAACTCCGCCGGCCTTGGCAAGGGAATCGGCCCTTATAAGACTGAGGTTAGTGAAATCCGGGGCGGTCACGGTCTTTCCATGACGGGTGATAAGGTTGAGCCCCACGGCCGCTCCTACAAGAAGCAGCACGAAGAATATCACTGCACCTATGAGGTTCTTTAAAATCCAGTTATCCTTGAAAGCCATAGTTTGTTCTGTTTAACCCACAAATTTACGAAAATTATTCATAACTTTGTTTGTTATGAAAAACCGCACCGGCATATTCGCAGGGCTTACCCTGGCCTTCACGGTCCTCATGAGCATCCCGTGGCTGGTCCCGCATATGGGCTGGACGGCGCTTCTGGGCTTTGTGCCGCTGCTCATTATGGAGCGGCTGGCTACGGAGTGGAAAACCCGCCGGTTCTTCTGGTGGCATTATCTTGCATTTGTGCTCTGGAATGCCGTCACAACGTGGTGGGTTGCCGGCGCAACGGTTGGAGGGGCGGTGTTCGCCATCCTTGCCAATGCCATCCAGATGAGCCTAGTCTTCGAGAGTTTCCGCATAGTGAAGCGCCGCACGGGCGGTGTGCTTCCCTATATATATCTGGCGGCGGCCTGGCTGGCCTGGGAGAAGTACTACCTTTCAGTGGCTCAGATTTCCTGGCCTTGGCTGGTGCTTGGCAACGCCTTTGCGGAAACTACCGGCCTTATCCAGTGGTATTCCGTCCTTGGTCACCTTGGCGGCTCCCTGTGGGTGATGGCGGCAAACCTTGCCGTCTTCGGCATAATGGTGGCGCTCTCTGACGGCCGTATGGGCGGGTGGAATGCCAAAGCCCGCGTGGCGGCCTTCTCCGGGCTTGCGCTGGTGTTTTTCGGGCCGATGATCTGGTCCTCCTGCCTCCGCTATGAGGTTCCTTCGGATGCGCCGTCACTCAAGGTTATGGCTGGCCAGCCCAATCTGGATCCCTATGAGAAGTTCGGGGCGCTTACGCAGGAAGAGCAGGACGCCCGTTTCCTTCACCTTCTGGACAGCGCCGGCGTCCCTGACGGCCCCTGCCTTATCCTTGCCCCTGAAACCTTTACAGGGTATTTTATGCTTGATAACGTCCGTGGACAGAGGAGTTTCCAGCGGTATCAGGCCTGGCTCCGGGAGCATCCGGATGCAACGCTTATCTTCGGGGCATCGGCCTATGATGTAAACGTCTCATATTCCGCGCCTTCCATCCTTTCCTACGACCAGGGGAAGGCCGATTCCGAGGGCCGTCACGTATGGCTTACCAGCCACAATACGGCGGTTGCAACGGACACTACCGGGCGGTACGAACTCTTCCATAAGTCAAAACTGGTGGTGGGGACTGAACTCACTCCTTACCCCAAGTTCTTTGTTCCTCTGGAGAAACTCCTTGGCGGAAACCTTATGGGTAAATGCGTGGGCCAGAAGGAGATTTCCTGCCTTCACGTGAATGATATCCCCGTAGGTGTGGCGGTCTGCTACGAGTCCGTGTACGGAGAGTATTGCGCCGGATATGTACGTAAGGGAGCCAGGCTTCTTACCGTCATCACCAATGACGCCTGGTGGGGGAACACTCCCGGCTATAAGCAGCATTTCTCCTACAGCCGCCTCCGCGCCATTGAAACCCGCCGCTACGTTGCACGCTGCGGCAATACCGGAATATCGGCCGTCATAGACCCTTCAGGCCGCGTCCTTGACCGCACTCCATGGTGGCGGCAGGCCGTCCTTTCCGGCAGCGTGAAACTTCTTGACGGTGAAACCTTCTTTGTGCGCTACGGAGACATTGTGGGCCGCGTATCCGTGTTCCTTTTCCTCCTCCTTGCCGCAGCCGCCATTTTCCGCCCCCGCAAACGATTGAAATAATAAAAAAAAGTAGTATCTTTGCACCCCAAGATTGAACTGTGGTGTAATGGTAGCACTAGGGATTTTGGTTCCCTCAGTCAGCGTTCGAATCGCTGCAGTTCAACATAAAAGCCAGGCCCTAAGCCTGGCTTTTGTTGTCTAAAACAACGTAGGGTGATTTTCCTCCAGTTCCGAGAGAACTTTTGACATTATGGCCTCCCTGAAAAGGGCGCTGCGGGAACGGACGCCAAAGCGGGAGCAGTACTCGTCTATGGCCGCCATCTCGGAGTCGTTGAAAAGAAGCACGTGGCGGTTGCGCCTTAAGAGCATCTCTCTCTGCTTCTCAAGGTAGAGGGGATCCACACCCGGTATTTTCTTTCTGCGGGCCATAGTACTATTTGCTTAGATCCACGTACCTGTGGGTTATGACACCCTTCCTGTCCAGTTCCAGGATGAACGGCATTGCGGTAAGGTCGAATGTCTCAAGAAGGGTCTCTGCCAAATCAGGATTGGATGACATCAGCTCATCCATATCTATGAGCAGCACACGCACCTTGGGCTTTGAGGTTACAAGCGCCGAAACGTCGTCCAGGGTTTCCTTGCAGGCATTGCAGCCGCCGGTGTAAAACACCACATATCCGGGCTTTCCCTTCAGTTTCCTGAGCGCGAACTCTCCTTCCTTGCCATCCCGGGCAAACAGGCAGGGCTTTCTGCGGAGAACTCCCGGAACCTTGAGGTCAGGAACCAGGCTCCCCACCGGGGTGCGGGACGTTACATCGGCAAGAAAATGCCCCAGGGATATCACGTTTGCCGTATCGGAAGGCTCCGTCCATACGTCCGGAACGTTCAGGAACTTGTCCCTGAAGGGGATGATGGCGTCCTTGTAAACCTCTTCCCGGCGGCCGGCAAGGAAGTAAAGGAGGTCTCCCTCCACCTGCTTGAAGGAATCTATGTCTCCCTCCCCGAAGGTGCGGGCGGCAAGGTAATCGGCCACATCAAGGACGTCAGACACTTTGAGGGTGTCTCCGTAGGCATCGAACATCTGGGCGTAGCGCTCCATCTGGATGTCGGAGCCATAGACGTAAGTGCCGGTGGAGAACTCCCGCCCAAGCAGCATCCTGAGGGACGGGACGTCAAGCCCGCGGCCAAGGATCTTTCCGGAAGGGCCGATCAGGAACATCCACGGGGTTTTAAGCACGCCGTAGTTCATCTGCCAGTCTTCGTCCGGACCGGGATTGTTGACGTTTACATCCACAAGGCGGAAAGCGTATTCTCCGGAATCGGCCAGTTTCTTAAGTTCGGCCGATGTAGCCTTGCAGGTGCTGCAGTCAGGGGCGTAGAAGTAAAGGACAGTGTATTCTCCCTTCACGGGAACACTTACGGCGGCCCCGGAACGGTCTTTCAGGGTGGCTGCCGGCGCCTGCTGGCCAATCAGAGAACCACGGTTGAACGTGGCGTAGATATCGGCATTCCGTAAATCTTCATCGGAATGCATCTTAACCTTTCCGGAGAGGAACCATTTATCTGCAACGTGCACCGCAACGGCGTCATCTCCCATAATCTTGGAACGGAGATAGTGGTCGTAGATTTTCAGGGCCACGTATTGGCGTACAAGGGAGTCACGGCAGGACTCTATGAGGAAGTCGCACTCGTTGTTCTGCACGCTCACGGGTTCCCCGGCAAGAGCCGCAAAATACTGCTCCAGTTTGGCGCCCAGTTCAGGATACTCCTGGGCCCGCGCTCCAAGGGCGATGATGCCCGCACATATAGCAAGGATAAACTTTTTCATAACTTTACCCCCTTTGGAATGAATGCGGAATAGTCTCCGCCGTGCTTGAGGATATCCCTCACGGCCGATGAAGAGATATGCGCAAACTCCTGCGCCGTAGGGATTATGATGGTCTCGATGTCCGGAGCCAGGCGGCGGTTTGCATCGGCAATGGAACGCTCCGTCTCGAAGTCTATCATATTGCGGACGCCGCGAACGATATGCCTTATTCCAAGTTTCCGGCAAAGGTCAATTGTGAGGCTGTCGTACTGGATTACGGACACTCCGGGGATGCCGGAAGTGGCCTGGTTTATGATCTGAAGGCGCTTTGGCATATCAAAGAAGCCCCTCTTGTCCTGGTTGATGCCCACAGCCACCACAACTTCGTCGAACATGGTGAGGGCGCGCCTCAGGATGTTGAGATGGCCTGCGGTGAAGGGGTCGAAAGATCCGGGGAAAAGTGCTATTCGTTTCATAATTGCCATTGTATGGGTTCAAGACCCTCGGAGAGAAGAATCTGGTTTGCTTTTGAAAAATGCCTGCAGCCGAAGAAGGCTCCGCGGGCAAGGGGAGAGGGGTGCGCAGCCATAAGCACGTGGTGCTTTGTGGTGTCAATGAGGGCCGATTTCTCCTGCGCGAACCTGCCCCAGAGGAGGAACACAACCCCTTCACGGCGCTCCGATATGGTACGGATTACGGCGTCAGTAAACTCCATCCAGCCTATGCGGCTGTGGGATGTGGGCTGCCCTGCCTCTACGGTAAGGACGCTGTTGAGGAGGAGCACCCCCTGGCGTGCCCAGCCCTCAAGGTTGGGGCGGCCGCTCATCTTCACTCCAAGGTCCGTTTCAATTTCCTGGAAGATGTTCTTCAGGGACGGGGGAGCGGGAATGCCGTCAGGGACGGAGAAGGAAAGGCCCATGGCCTGCCCCGGGCCGTGGTAGGGGTCCTGCCCCAGGATTACCACCTTCACATCCGGCAGGGGAGTAAGGTCGAAGGCCCTGAAAATGGAAGGCCCGGGAGGGTATATCACCTTCCCGGCCCGTTTCTCACTATGCAGAAAGCGCACCAGATCTGCAAAATACGGTTTTTCGAATTCTGCTGCCAGTGCGTCTTTCCAGGTATTTTCTATCTTTACGTCCATTGTCTAAAAGATTGCCGCTATTACATCGGCAATTGTCTTTACATAGACAAAGGTAAGACCTTTTACGTAAATTTCCTTTATATCTTCAACATCTTTTCTGTTTTCTTCAGCTATAATAATGGTATGCACGCCCGCGCGCTTGGCCGCAAGGATCTTCTCCTTGATGCCTCCAACCGGCAGCACACGGCCCCTCAGGGTCATTTCTCCAGTCATGGCGTAGCCGGTTTTGGGGGCCTTTCCGCGGAGTGCGGAAACTATGGAGGAGACAAGGGTGATACCTGCGGAAGGGCCGTCCTTGGGCACTGCGCCTTCCGGTACATGGACGTGGATGTCCTTCGCCATAAACTGCTCCGTTGTAATATCGGCCAGTTCAGAATGGGCCTTTATGTACTGCCAGGCTATCTGGGCGCTCTCCTTCATCACGTCCCCAAGGTTTCCGGTCATTGAGAGGTTTCCCTTTCCGGCCGATACCTGGCTTTCCACAAAGAGGATCTCTCCGCCCATTTCCGTCCAGGCGAGGCCCGTGACAACGCCGGGGCCTTCGTTGCCCTTTACGTCGTCGTGGAAGGAGGTGGGGAGGCCAAGGTATTCGCGGAGGTGCTCCGGGCCCACGCAGGCGGGACGCTCCTCGTCCATAGCAATCTTCTTTGCGGTTACGCGGGCAATCTTCGCAATCTGCTTCTCAAGGCCGCGGACACCGCTCTCGTGGGTGTACTTGTCAATTATTTCCTTGAGGGCATCGTCGGAAATGCTCAGTTCATCGGCCTTCAGTCCGTGCTCGCGGGTTTGCTTGGGGACAAGGTACATCTTTGCTATCTGGAGCTTTTCCTCTGCCAGGTAACCGCTCACATTTATCATCTCCATACGGTCCTTGAGGGCGGGCTGGATGGTCCCTATGCCGTTTGCCGTGGTGATGAAAAGGACGTTGGAGAGGTCGTAGTCAATGTCCAGGTAGTTGTCGTGGAAGGTGTTGTTCTGCTCCGGGTCCAGGGCCTCCAGGAGAGCGCTTGAAGGGTCTCCCTTGAAATCCTGTGACAGTTTGTCAATCTCGTCCAGCACAATTACGGGGTTGGAGGTTCCGGCCCTCTGGATTCCGCTGAGGATACGGCCCGGAAGGGCTCCCACATAGGTTTTGCGATGACCGCGGATTTCCGCTTCGTCGTGCATGCCGCCAAGCGAGATGCGGATGTATTTGCGGCCGAGTGCCCTTGCGATGGACTTTCCGAGGGAGGTCTTTCCCACTCCGGGAGGGCCCCACAGGCACAGGATGGGGGATTTCATATTGCCCTTGAGTTTAAGCACAGCAAGGTACTCAATGATACGTTCTTTCACCTGCTCAAGGCCAAAGTGGTCCTCGTCCAGAACGTTCTGGGCGTTGTTGAGGTCAAGGTTGTCGTCACTCATCTCTCCCCAGGGAAGGTCCAGCATAAACTGGAGGAAGTTGAGCTGAATGCTGTAGTCCGGGGAAGTGGGGTTGAATTTCTCAAGGCGGCTCATCTCCTTGTCAAAGATGGCGCGCACTTCCTTTGACCACTTCTTTTCATCGGCCCTCCTTCTCATCTTCTCCATTTCCTCGCCCTCGTCCATACCAAGTTCTTCCTGGATGGTGCGGAGCTGGTTGTTGAGGTAGTACTCCCTCTGCTGCTGGTCTATGTCAGTCTTGACCTTCTGGTTTATCTCCTGCTTTATCTGGATGAGTTGGATCTGGGTGTCAAGCACCTTCAGCAGTTCCAGGCCGCGGAGATAGATGTTCTCTATGTCAAGAAGCGCCG
This sequence comes from uncultured Bacteroidales bacterium, assembly GCA_900319485.1. Classification (GTDB taxonomy): domain Bacteria; phylum Bacteroidota; class Bacteroidia; order Bacteroidales; family UBA932; genus Cryptobacteroides. The sequence goes on from ONOQ01000027.1 coordinate 25,650, forward strand.
CCCTTTCGGAGAAATTCTCCGTCTCAATGGTAGTGGCGATGAAATTCACCAGGAAATGGAAATTGTCGATGCTCCTGAGGGCCCCCACGGCTTCCTTTGGCGCAAAGGATGAGGTTTTGACAATGGTGGCCGATTTTTCCTTGAGGGATTCCGCCAGAACGTGGAGTTCCCTTTCATCGGCATCCTTTGGCATGAACTCCTCAAGGCAGGTGACACGCGCGGTGATGAAGGGGTCGTAACTGACAACCTCTTCAACGCGGCAGAGGGATGCGCCCTGAAGGATGGCGGTGACGGTGCCGTCCGGCATTTCAAGGGTTTTGATGAGTTTGCAGACGGTGCCGCGGGGAGCTAGGTCGCTCTCCGTGGGGTCTTCTACGGCAACGTCCATCTGGGGGACAGCCGCGAGCCAGCCGCTGCCACCTTCAACAGCCTCCACCAGTTTGATGGATTTTTCCCTGCCAACCGTGACAGGAAATACCGTCCCGGGGAACACTATGGCGTTCCTCAGGGGCAGGAGGGGGATAGTGGGCGGGATTTCCGCCGGGTTGAAATTAAGTGATCCGGCATCTCCCACAACCGGCATTATGTTCACTTCCACGCCCGCCTGGGCGCCAATCATATCTTGTAATTTCATAAAATACTTTTATAAAATTTATGCCAACGTTACCCCCTCCTCCAAACCTCCTCCCCTCAGGGGCAGGAGGCTTTGTCGCCCTTTCAGGGCTCCGACACGCAAAAATACTGACAAATTGTCAGAAAACACAAATTATATATATATGGTCAATCTCCGTGCCAAGAATAAAAATTGTCCTATCATTTTGATATTTAGAATAAAATGCCTAATTTTGCCGAGTTATTCGGGAAACCCTAAATTTAAAACTTAATAACTATGACTAAGGCAGAGATTGTAAACGAAGTAGCAAAGGCTACAGGAATTGAAAAGGCAACGGTACTTGCAGTAGTAGAGAATTTCACAGAGGCTGTGAAGGAATCACTTGTGGCAGGTAACCCCGTTTATCTTCGTGGATTCGGCAGCTTCATCATCAAGCACCGTGCTCAGAAGGCCGCGCGCAACATTACCCGCAAGACCACTATGACCATCCCCGCCCACGACATTCCTGCTTTCAAGCCCGCCAAGACGTTTGTCAACGCTGTTAAGGAGAAATAATCTTAAACAACTTATTAATTATGCCTAACGGTAAGAAGCATAAACGGCACAAGATGGCAACGCACAAGCGCAAGAAGCGCTTGCGCAAGAACCGCCACAAGAAGAAGTAACAACTTCTTAAAGTTAAGGGCTTGCGGAGTGATTCGCAAAGCCCTTTTTTAAAACCAATAATTTCCAAATGGAAGGCCTTACGAAACCGGAAAAGGATTTAATTGTTGACGTAACGCCAACTCAGGTACATATCGCCCTGATGGAAAATCACCGGCTGATAGAGTACTCTGCAGAGTCCAGCACTGGGAACAAGTTCACCGTAGGAGACGTTCACCTTGGAAGGGTGAAAAAGATCCTCCCCAATCTCAATGCTGCCTTCGTGGATATCGGCGACAAAAAGGAAGCCTTCATACATTACCTGGACCTTGGTCTGTATTTCCACGCCTTCGACCAATTTGTACGGGAGTCCAACCAGAACACAAACCTGAAGGACCTGTACTCCGGAATCAGGACAGGTGACCCTCTTCCAAAGGAGGGGCGCATAGAGGAAATCCTCAGGCCCGGCCAGATGATAGTGGCCCAGATAGTAAAGGAGCCCATATCCACCAAGGGATCAAGACTTACCGCGGAAATTTCATTGGCAGGAAGAAACATTGTACTTCTCCCCTTCGCCTCAAAGGTGTCAATCTCCCAGAAGATTGCCGGCAAGGAAGAGAAACGTAGACTAGAGACACTTGTAAAGAGCATCCTCCCCAAGAATTACGGTGCAATAATACGCACCGCCGCAGAGGGCAAGAACGCCGCCACCCTTGTGGGTGAGACGGAATCCCTCATAGAGAAGTGGGAGGGTTCCTGGAAAAAGATCGCCACTTCCAAAAACGTCCAACTGCTCTTCACGGAATACAGCAAGACAACTACCGTCCTGAGGGACCTTCTCAACGATTCCTTCTCCAATATCTGGATCAACGATGAGAGGGTGGCCGAAGAAGCCCGGAAGTATGTCTCCCTGATATCCCCGGAGCAGGAAAAGATAGTCCACCTCTATGAAGGCAAGCAGCCCATCTTCGACCACTTTGAGGTCACAAGGCAGATAAAGGGCTCCTTCGGAAAGGTGGTTCCCATGAGGCAGGGCGCATATCTGGTGATCGAAACCACGGAAGCGCTGAACGTCATTGACGTAAACAGCGGCATCAGGACCAAGACCTCGGACCAGGAGGAGAACTCCTTCGAGGTAAACAAGATAGCCGCAGAAGAGATAGCGCGCCAGTTAAGGCTCCGTGATATGGGAGGAATAGTGATTGTGGACTTCATAGATATGGAATCCAATGACCACAAGAACGCCCTCCACAAGTATATGCAGGAACTTATGGAAAATGACAGGGCCAAGCACAACGTGCTTCCGCTCACAAAGTTCGGGCTTATGCAGATAACCCGGCAGCGGATAAGGCCCGTGACGGAAATC
>ONOQ01000015.1 GCA_900319485.1 uncultured Bacteroidales bacterium
CAAGTTGATTATGCACCATGAGAGCTCATCTTCTGTACGGAACTATGAGCGTCATATGGAAAAGGCATACCAGCTGATGAACCAGTATGGATATGATGCCGTGAAATCAGGCTATGTCGGCGATATTCTTCCTCGTGGCGAATACCATTACGGACAGTGGATGGTAAACCATTATCTCTATGCTGTTACAGAAGCGGCAAAGCATCACATTATGGTCAACGCTCACGAGGCAGTCAGGCCCACCGGTCTGTGCAGGACTTATCCGAACCTTATCGGCAACGAATCGGCCCGGGGAACGGAATACCAGGCATTTGGCGGCACGCAGCCCAAACATGTGACTATCCTTCCGTTTACCAGACTGAACGGTGGGCCGATGGATTTTACTCCAGGTATATTCGAAATGAATTTAAGCTCCTTTGCCGACAATAATTCTCATGTGAATGCAACCATCGCCAACCAATTGGGACTTTATGTCACCATGTATTCTCCTCTGCAGATGGCAGCTGACCTGCCGGAGCACTACGAGCAGCACATGGATGCTTTCCAGTTCATCAAGGATGTAGCTATAGATTGGTCAGAAAGCCGCTATCTGATGGCTGAACCTGGAGATTACATCGTCATTGCCAGAAAAGCCAAAGGCACGGGGCAATGGTTCATGGGCGGCGTTGTAGACGAGCAGAAACGGGACTTTGATATTCCTCTTTCCTTCCTTGAACCAGGGGCAACATTTGAGGCGACGCTATACCGGGACGCTGAAGATGCCCATTACATGACCAACCCTCAGGCATACGTCATAGAGAAGATCACCGTATCGGCCGGTGACAACCTGAAAGTCACGGCTGCGCCAGGAGGAGGCTTTGCAGTCTCATTCAAGCAGATGTGAAAAAAAGCCGAGGGGATAGAGTTAGAGTGCCTTATGGCTCAAGTCCTATTATCAACTTTCGGTACCACTAATACCTACGGTAGTGACTGCGGACTCTTTCGATTTTGCCATTTCGGATACGGTTGTACGCACGTACTTTGACAAGTCTGATTATTTCCACTCTAATGGAGATGTTGACAGCCTTACAAAATGTTCTCATAATGAAATAATGATTAAAATGGATTGAGTGTAGAACATTTGACTCCCTGTTTCAGTACCTCCCCTCGGCTGGATTTCAGAAAAAGAAAAACGGACACCTATTTAGTGGATAGGCGCCCGTTTTTTAGAGTACTCACTCCAATCATTATTTCAAGTGCAAATGTAAAACAATTATTTTGAATTGTCAAATAATATGTGACATATTTATGCATAAAAAGAGCCCTCCAGATATCTGAGAGCTCTTCCCGGGGAGGTGCGAAGCGGAATCGAACCGCTGTAGCAGGTTTTGCAGACCTGTGCCTAACCACTCGGCCATCGCACCAAAGGGAATGCAAAGTTACTAGGTTTTTTGGAATATGCAAAATTAAATTGCGTCTTGGGGAATATACTCCTCAGGTTCCACGGAAACGGAGTCTGAGGGCTGCCGGAGCGCTTCCAGGGTTTCAAGTCGGAGGGTGAGGGAATCCAGGCGGGCCTGCAGGAAATCCAGCGAGGCCTGGTTTTTCTCACGCTCCTCCTGGGCTTTGGAATAGACGTCCGTGAGGATGGCGTCCATCTCGCTCTGGCTCATTCCAAGGTGGTATTCCGTGATGCCGATATTCTTCTCTTTCAGGTCATACTCGGCGGCACGGGCGTAAAAATCGGCCTTCAGACTATCTGTGAGGGCTTCTCCGGTAAAGGAAAAGTTGACGGAGCGGCCTTCAATCTCATAATCGTAGAGGTATGAGCGGCCCACCAGGCGGTTTTCTTCCACGAAGTCGTGGACATTGCGCTCGAAATTATTCTGGGCAACAAGCCTGAAAGCAGTCCAGAGGCTGGGGATAATCACAATGGCCAGCACTATGGACATTATGCGGTTTCTCTTGACGGAAACTTCGGCCGATATTCCCGTGACGGTGCGGAAACGGAGGTATTTCACCATCAGGAACGTTGCCAGGGCTATGAATACGCTGTTTATGACAAACAGGTACATGGCCCCGAAGAAGAAGTGCATGTTGAGGTGCGCAAGGCCATAGCCGGCGGTGCACAGGGGCGGCATCAGGGCAGTGGCAATTGCCACGCCGGAAAGCACGGTTCCGCGCTCCTTGCGGCTGTTTTCAAGTATGCCGGCAAGGCCGCCGAAAAGGGCTATGAGGACGTCGTAGATGGTGGGGGAGGTGCGCGCCTCAAGTTCCGTGGGATTCACAAGAGAAAGCGGAGACAGAAGGAAAAACACCGTTGAAGCCAGAAGGGATATGCCCACCATCACAAGGAGGTTTTTGGCGGCGGACCTCAGAAGGTCAGTGTCATTGGTTCCCAGGGCAAGGCCTGCGCCGATGATGGGGCCCATAAGGGGGGACACAAGCATAGCGCCGATGATTACGGCAGTGGAGTTGACGTTGAGGCCTACTGAGGCAAGGACTATTGCAAATGCAAGGATCCAGGCGTTGGGCCCCTTGAACCAGATGGAGGACTTTATCCTCTCTGCTGCGGAGTCCGTGTCTACCTGGTCATATATGTAGGTGTACTGGCGGATTCTCTTTTTGATATCTTCCCACATCATAGTCTCATAATTTTCCGCAATGTACGCATTTTTTTCGTATCTTTGTGTGATTTAGAAGCACATTTTTATGAAAGAAATAGTTAGCGGAATCAGTTATATCGGCGTTGACGACCTTGACCTTGACCTTTTTGAGAGCCAGTACGTCATTCCGGAGGGGATGTCCTACAATTCATACCTTATCCTGGATGAGAAGGTGGCAGTTCTTGACACCGTAGATGCCCGTAAGGCCGATATTTGGCTGGAAGGCCTCCAGGAGGCGCTTCAAGGCAGGAAGCCGGATTACCTAATAGTGAATCATATGGAGCCGGACCACTCTGGGGTTATCGGCCGCCTTACTGAACTCTATCCTGAGATTACCATCGTTGCCACCGCAATGGCCGTAAAGTTCCTTGGGCAGTTCAATCCCGGAAAATCCTTCAGGACGCAGGCCGTGAAGGAGGGTGATACCCTCAGCCTTGGCGCCAGGACGCTCAGGTTCTTCACCGCCCCTATGGTGCACTGGCCGGAGGTGATGGTGTCATTTGAAGAGTCTACGGGCACGCTTTTCAGCGCAGACGCCTTCGGTAAGTTCGGGGCCATTTCCAGGACTGCCTTCTGGGCCGATGAAGACGACTGGGCCTGCGAAGCCCGCCGCTATTATTTCAACATCTGCGGTAAGTATGGCCCCCAGGTAGGAGCCCTCCTTAAGAAACTCCCTGCTATAAAACTCATTGCTCCGCTCCACGGCCCTCTTATGAGAAATGACCTCACGCCTTACCTTAATCTATATAAGGTGTGGAGCGCCTATGAGGTTGAGTCGGAGGGCGTTATGGTGGCATACGCCTCCATCCACGGCGGTACAAAGGCCGTCGCAGAGCATTTTGCGGATCTTCTGAAGGCTAAGGGCTGCCCTAAGGTGGTCCTTACGGACCTCACCCGCGATGACCGCGCAGAGGCCATTGAGGACGCTTTCCGTTACGGAACGCTTGTTATGGCCGCTGCAAGTTATGACGCCGGGCTTTTCACTCCCGCGTACGATTTCCTTCACTCCCTCCAGATGAAAGGCTGGCAGAAGCGCCGTGTGGCCCTCATTGAAAACGGCACCTGGGCACCCACCGCCGGCCGCGTTATGAAGGAGATGTTTGCCGCAATGAAGGACATCACCCTTGTTGGGGACCTTGTCTCCATAAGGAGCGTTATGACTCCCTCCGATGAACCTGCCCTGGAGGCCCTGGCAAAGGCAGTAATGGCTTCCTAATCTATCTCCGGAAGCGGTTTCTTGGGATTTTTGGGAACGCCCAGCTTGATGAGCTGATGGGCGCTCACAAGTATTGACTGACCGGAATCAGAGATTTTGGCCGATACTTTGTCGTACTCTTCCTGCGCGGCCTTCAGTTTTTCTCCCATTGCGGCGTGGGCCTTGGAGAAATCGGCCACACGGTCTATCATTGCCTGGGCGGCCTTGATGATCTTCTCCTGGTTACGGGCCTGCTCATAATTGGTCCAGGCAACTCGTATCATCCTGAGGAAGGGCATCAGGGTTTCTTCCGTGGTGAGGAGGACGCCCTGCTGGTAGGCTTCCTGGAAGATACCGGGAACAAGGGTTTTTGCAAGTTGGAGGGCTCCGTAGTTGGGGATGAACATTATCACGTAGTCAAGGGTCTTGTAGCCCTCCCTGATGTAATCCTGATAACGTTTTGTGGAGAGACTCTTTATCTGGGCGCGGATAGCCTGGAGATTGCGGCGTGCGGCGTCTTCCTTTACAGCCGGATCCTGAGCCGAATACCAGTCCGAGAGCGCTTCCATTGAGGTTTTTGCATCAATTATAACCTCAGTGCGGTCAGGATAATGGAGAATGTAGTCCGGCCTCATGCGCTTGCCGCTGTCCTCGTTGAGGACAATTGCCCCTGACGCGTCACGGAGAGTTTCCTCACGGTCAAAGTCCCGGCCTTCCTCCATACCCTCGTTCACAAGGATGTTGTAGAGGATCATTTCACCCCATGTGCCGGTCATCTTGTTCTGGCCTTTGAGCGCCTGGGCAAGGTTATCGGCCTTTGTGCCAATGGACTGAGTCTGGTCCTGTAGATGCTTCACAGCCTGCTCCACGGCCGTTTTCAGGGTTGCGGTGCCCTCAGTCTGGGAGCGCTTCTGGGCCTCGAAACTCTCCTGCATGGCCTTGAGGTTCTGTCCAAGGGGACCGGCAAGGGACTTGAAGGTTTCCTCCGCCTTCTTCTGGAGGGCTTCCTCCCGCTGGGCAAGGAGTTTTTCCGTCTCTGCAGTCAGTTGGCTCTTGACAAGTTCCAACTGGCTGGAGAAGGATTCCTGCTGGAGTTCCCGGAGTTTTTCTGCGTTCTCCAGGGCCGCTTTTGCCTGAATGAGTTCATTCTCAAGGGCATTGCAGGCATTCACCTGCTGCGCGTGCATGATGAGGTAGGTGATAACTGCGGTGATGGCGATTGCCGCTAAGGCAACGATGATGGCTATGGTGTAAGTGTTCATAGGCTGTTAAGTATTGAATGTGCGCAGACGTAACCGGTGCTCCAGGCGGCCTGGAGGTTGAATCCGCCCGTTATGGCGTCTATGTCAAGGACCTCTCCGGCAAAAAGGAGTCCCGGGTACTTCTTGCTCTCAAGGGTTGAGAGATCTATGTTTGATAGGCCTATACCACCTGCGGTAACAAACTCCTCCTTGAACTTTCCCTTGCCGGAAACGGGGTAGGAGTCCTGGGTGAGGACGGCGGTAAGGCGGTTGAGGCCCTTGGAACCAAGTTCCGCCCAGCGGATGTCTCTCCTCAGACCGGCCTTTGAAATGATGTGCTCCCACAGCCTCTGCTGAAGAAGGGGAGTATTTGAAATCTGCTTCTGGGGGTTATGAGAGGCCGATTCCTTAAGCATCTCCCTCACCTCATTCTCACTACGGTCCAGCCAGTTTATGGCCACGGAGGCCTTGTACTGACACTCTGCGAGATAACGGGCGGCGTAGGATGAGAGTTTAAGAGTAGCCGGGCCGCTTACGCCCCAGTCAGTGATGAGCAGGGGACCATCGGCCTTGAATGCCGTTCCCGGGATACTTATTGATGCATCCACTACTAGGCCCATAAGGGCCGTGAGGCTTTTGTCGGGGATATTCAGGGTGAAAAGGGAGGGGACAGGCGGCACTATTTCAAGGTCCAGGCCTTCAAACATTGATGCTCCTCTGCTCATTCCTCCGGTTGTCACGACAACGTAGTCAAAACTATCCTGAAGTTCTTTTATGCTGCTCACAGGAGTACCTAGCCGGATATCGGCCCCGTCCATTGCGCTCAGAAGGCAGCGGACAACGTCCATTGCGTCCTGGCTGCAGGGGAACCAGCAGTGGTCTTCCTGAAGGGTGCAGGGAACCCCGCGCTCCGTGAACCAGCGGATGGTATCATCGTTGGAAAATGCCTTCAGGGCGCGTTTCATCACGCGTTCCCCGCGTGGGTAGGCATCGGAAAGTGAACGTATGCCCTCAAAGTCATTGGTGAGGTTGCACCTGCCGCCGCCGGTGATTGCAAGTTTTGCCATCGGCCTTGGTCCGGCCTCAAACACGGTCACGGCAACATCAGGAGCCATACGCCTCAGTTCCGCGGCGCAAAAGCACCCCGCGGCTCCGGCTCCTATGATTGCAACCGTTTTCATTTGATCTTGTACTCCTTCATCCGGCGGGCAAGGTCCCTGTGCCCGGGGCATACGCTTTCCAAAAGGGCGTGGAACTGAGGACCGTGGTTAAGGTACTTCAGGTGGCAGAGTTCGTGAAGCATAACGTAATCCCGTAACTCGTCAGGAAGTGTCACAAGCCGTAAATTCAGGTTTATGTTCTTCAGGGAAGAGCAACTGCCCCAGTTACTCAAATTGTTCTTGATAAATACCTTATTGTAATGGAAACCGTGCTGCGCGGCAAGTTCCGCAAGCCGTAGAGGCAGTTCTTCCTTTGCCTGTGCCCGAAGCCTCTCAACCTCCGCATTCACCGGGGCTTTGCGTCTGGGCCTTGCCTTGATGCGGAAAAAAAGACCTGTTATAGGGTTGAAAAAGATCCTCCTATTCATCGTCCTCTTCCGGGAGCACTATCTGCTTGTACTGGTTCTTGCGCTTGAGCCAGCGCTCACGGGCATACTGCTGCATATCTGTGATAGTGTCGTTCTCGTCGATGATCTCCATACCAAGGATTGTTTCCATAATGTCTTCCAGCGTGATGATGCCCTGGAAGCAGCCGTAGTCGTCAATTATGCAGGCAATCTGGTCCTTGGTCTTGAGGAGGCTTTCCCATATGTCGCTCACCGTTGTTTCCTCGTGGAAGGCCGCAATCTTGCGCTTGATGGTCCTGAGGCGCATGTCAAACTTGTCCTCGGCCAGGTTCTCAAGGGCGTCGTAGCGGAGGATATACCCCGTGATGAATTCGGGGGAGTCTGAGTACACGGGAATACGGGAGTTGTGGGAGAGTTCTTCCTGTTTGTAGAACTCCTTGAGGGTCATTGATTCGGGGGCTATGGCCGCCACGACGCGGGGCGTCATGACGTCATAGGCCTTTATGTCGTCCAGTTTTATGATGTTCTGGATAACCTTGTTCTCACTGTTGTCCAGGACGCCTTCCTCCTCACCGATATTAGCCATTGCCGATACTTCCTCCCTGGAAATTCCAAGATCCGGGTCCTCGTCCGAAATGGTGTTGTGGAGTTTGTCAATGAGCCACACGATGGGGAAGAGGAGATACACCAGGAAGTTCATCACGCGGGAGAGCCAGAGGAGGTCTTTCCAGTGGGATGTGCCGATGGTCTTGGGGACAATCTCAGAGAAAACCAGGATGAGGATGGTCATTATGGCCGATATTATCCCGAACCAGTGGTCTCCGGTAAGGAGGGTGGCCTGGTGGCCCACCGCCGCGGCGCCAAGGGTGTTTGCAATGGTATTGAGGGACAGGATGGCCGACAGGGGGCGGTCAGGGTCCTGCTTGAATTTCATAAAGAGGGCTGCGTTCCTGTCTCCTTCGTCTTCCTTCATTGTGATATAGGAGATAGGAGTTGACATAAGCACGGATTCCAGCAGTGAGCACAGGAATGAGATGCCCATTGTGAGAAGGAGATATAATATAAGTAAGCCCATTTTCAAGTTTTAACTTACAAAAATAAGGAAAAATCCGTACATTTGCACAATATGAAGCAAGAACAGATATTAATAAGGATTTCCGGTAATGACCGCGTGGGCCTTACCGCGGAGATAATGGCCATTCTGGCCAAGTACGACGCCCAGATCCTGGACCTTGGCCAGGCCGTGATTCACAACACCCTCTCAATGGGTATCCTCATCAGGATAGATGAGCCCCACTCCGGCCAGGTGATGAAGGACCTCCTTTTCAAGACCACGGAACTCGGGAACATAAGCATCGGCTTTGCTCCCATCTCCGACGACGACTACGAGGCCTGGGCCGGCCGCCAGGGACGTAACCGCTACATCCTTACAATTATCGGCCGCAGCCTCAGCGCCGCCCAGATCCAGGCTGCCACGGACGTTATAAGCCGTTACGGACTCAACATAGACGTCATCAAGCGCCTCACCGGCCGTATGAGCATCAAGCATCCGGAGCACAACGTCCGCGCGTGCGTGGAGTTCTCCGTGCGCGGCTTCTTATCGGCCGATGACAAGAGCGCCATGCAGAAAGACCTTATGTCAATGAGCGCGGAGGCGGGGATGGACTTCTCCTTCCAGAAGGACGATATGTACCGCCGCATGCGCCGCCTCATCTGTTTCGATATGGATTCCACGCTCATCCAGGCAGAGTGCATAGATGAACTCGCAAGGCGCCACGGAGTGTATGACAAAGTGGCTGCAATCACGGAGCGCGCAATGAGGGGAGAGATAGATTTCAAGGAAAGTTTCACTGAAAGGGTTGCTTTACTTAAGGGCCTGGATGTATCTGTGATGCAGGATATTGCAGAGCATCTTCCAATAACGGAAGGAACAGACCGCCTGATGTCTGTCCTCAAGACCTGCGGCTACAAGATCGCTATCCTCAGCGGCGGCTTTACATTCTTTGGGGAGTACCTTCAGAAGAAGTACGGAATAGACTACGTCTACGCGAACGAACTGGAAATAGGGGAGGACGGAAAACTCACCGGAAGGTATCTTGGAGAGGTTGTGGACGGCCGCAGGAAGGCAGATCTCCTTAAACTGATTGCCCAGACGGAGCACGTGAACCTTGCACAGACCATTGCGGTCGGAGACGGCGCCAATGACCTTCCTATGCTCAATGAGGCCGGCCTTGGCATTGCCTTCCACGCTAAGCCGCGCGTGAAAGAAAGCGCCCGCCAGAGCATCAGTACAATCGGCCTTGACGGCGTCCTCTATTTCATAGGATTCAAGGATTCCCACCTGGGAGAGCAGGGTAAACTTTAGCTGTTTGATGGAAAAGCCTGATTTTGCGGAAGTCCTGGAGGTTGCCTCCGAGGCAGGGCACATCCTTCTGGAGAACGGCGCGGAGATTTCCCGCGTAGAGGATATTATGGGCAGGATCTCCGCTCATTTTGGCGTCAGTTCCAGCAATTTCTTCGTGCTCTCAAACGGCATATTCACAACAGGTCAGGCAGAGAAAGTTTCCAAATCCGGCGGACAGGCTTCAACTTATGCAAATGTGGCGTTCATCCCCATCCGTAGCGTCCAACTTTGCAAGGTGACGGCGGTGAACCGCCTGAGTTATGATATATCGGCCGGAAAATGCAGCCTTCAGGAGGCTAAGGAGAGGATTGCCCGGATCAAGAATATGCCCGCAAAGCCCTTCTGGGCGCAGTTTGTGGCTACAACCCTCAGCGCTGCAGGCTTTTCCGCCGTGTTTGGAGGAGGCTTCCTTGACTGCACGGCGGCGGGAATTGCCGGCGCCGTCCTTTTCCTCTTTATGTCCTTTGTGAGTTCCAGGTTCCTCTCAAAGATTGTGGGCGGAATCTGCAACGCCCTTTTGGTGACTCTTATCTCCATCCTTTGCTGGAGGGTGGGTATCGGCATATGCCTCAGCAATATAATCATTGGCGCAGTGATGCCGCTTATTCCGGGGGTGCCTTTCACCAACGGCGTCCGGGACCTTGCAAATTCAGATTACCTTGCTGGCATAACCCGTATGACGGATGCCATGCTGGGCTTTTTCTGCATAGCGATGGGCGTTGCGGCGGCCTTCCTTCTGGACGGAGCCGTCTTTGGGGGTATGCTTAAACTTACCGGTTATGAGCCCAATCCTCAGACTCAGAGTTATCTTGCGCAGGCAATTGCTTCATTCATCGGGACGGTGGGGTTTGCGGTGCTTTACGGGATAGACAGGCCGCAGTATCTTACGGCCGGAGCAATTGGCGTAATTGGCTGGCTCACTTATCTTGTGGCGTTCAGGATCCTTGGCGTAGGAGCCCCGGTTTCCGCTATGTTTGCGGCGCTTATGGTGTGCCTGCTGTCACGTTTCAGCGCGGTTCCAACGCGTTGCCCGGCCCAGATATTCATAATCTGCGGAATCTTCACGCTGGTTCCCGGCGCCGGTATCTTCTGGTTCTCCTACTATCTCACTTCCGGAGACCTTCTCCTGGCGGTTGGAAGCGGCTTTATGGCCATAAAGGTGGCTGTCTCCATAGTCCTGGGGATCATCCTTGCGATGGAAATTCCCCAGCGGCTTTTCTCCCATCACACTCATAAGGCTCACTGACGATGGTCCTCCTTCTTGGCGCAACCGGTCTTCTGGGCCGAAACGTTCTCCAGGTACTTCTGGAGAGGGGGATTCCGGTACGCGCGTTAGTTCGTTCCACGCTTGATGTGCCGGGTGTGGAAGTTGTTAAGGGGAGCATCCTTTCCCGGGAAGATCTTCTGAAGGCGGCCGATGGCTGCGATGCAATAATCAACTGCGCCGGAACCACTGATATGACGCTACCCTCAGTGGAGGATTTCCTTCCAGTGAACAGGGACCTTCCGGCTATGTTATGCGATGTTGCAACCCTTTCCGGAATAAAGGTCATGGTACATACCAGTACGGCAAATACCATTGTTACAGGTACCCCTGATCGGCCTTCGGATGAATCGGCCCCCTTTGGTCCGCCTTATGACAGGTCTCCTTACGCCATAAGCAAGAAGGCAGGGGAGGATGCCCTCATTGAATATGCGTCGGCGCATCCTGAACTGAGGATTGTGATTGTGAATCCGGGTTTTATGCTTGGGGCTTATGACTCAAAGCCTTCCTCGGGCCAGATGGTCCTTTTGGGATGGAAAAAGCCCCTTGTCTTTGTTACCCGCGGCGCAAAGTCCATCCTTCACGTGAGGGATGCCGCCAAGGCCATTGTAAATGCCCTGGACAGCGGTGAGGGCAGGTACCTTCTCACCGGAGAGTGCCTGACTCTGAAGGAGTTTTTCCGCATTCAGGCGCGTGTGGGAGGTTATCGGCAACTTTGCATAGCCCTTCCAAACTGGATGGCGGGCCTTCTGGGCGTGATAGGATCGCTCCTCAGATTCCTCAGGATAAAGACTGAACTATATCCACACAACGTGAATCAGTTGCTGTACGAGGAGTGGTACAGCAGCGCCCGCGCAAGAGAGGAACTTGGGTATACGCTCACTCCCGTAGATGATGCCATCCGTGATTTTGTGGATTGGTATTATAAAAAATGTTAATTTTGCAGGTAAATTTGTTTTTATGGATAACAACCAACCCAAACCCCAGAATCAACTGAGCATAGAACTCAATCCCCAGACCACCAAGGTGTCTTATTCAAACCTTGCCATCATATCTCATTCCAGAAGCGAGTTTGTCCTGGATTTTGCAACCACTCTTCCCGGCCTTCCCAAGGCCCTTGTGAGTGACCGCATCATTATGACTCCGGAGCACGCAAAACGCCTTATGAACGCCCTCTTTGACAACGTTTCAAAGTACGAGGCCCAGTTTGGTGTGATAGATCTTGGCGGAAAGGGCCCCCAGCAGGGAGGCACCTTCAATCTGGCCGATTTCGGTCCCTTCGGCGGCGGCAAGAACTAGTATGGATTTATCTAAGATCAGGGCTTTTGCCTTTGACATAGACGGGGTAGCCACTGACGGCGGAGTCTTCTGCTTCAGTGACGGGGACCTTCTCCGCACCTACGACGCAAAGGACGGCTTTGCCATAAGGATGGCCGTGATGAACGGTTATCCCGTTGCCGTAATCACCGGCGGCAGTTCGGAGAGCATACGTAAGCGTATGGTTACCAGCGGAGTAAAGCCGGAGGACGTGTTCCTTCACTGCCGTGACAAGAGGGAGCAGTTCCATCAGTTCGCCCAGCGTTACGGCCTGGATCCGTCGGAGATCATGTACTTTGGCGACGACGTCCCGGACATAGACTGCATAGTGATGAGCGGCTGCGGGGTATGCCCTTCGGATGCGGTGGATGAGGTTAAGGCCGTTGCCGATTACATTACCTCCCGTCCCGGCGGCAGGGGGTGCCTCAGGGAGGCCATTGAAAGGACTCTCAGGGAGCAGGGCAAATGGGAGTTCAACGCCGGAACTTACAAGAAACTGTTCTAGGGAATGGACCTTCACGGCAAGAGGATAATCCTGGCAAGCGGCTCCCCCAGAAGGCGGGAGTTGCTTAAGGGACTGGATATTGATTTCACGGTAGATACAGGCAATAACTTCAAGGAATGCTTTAGCCCTGATACTCCCGCAGAGGATGTCCCTGTCCTTATGTCTGAAGGGAAGTCTGCGGGGTTCCATCGGCCCCTGGAGGCCGATGAAATCCTCATCACTGCAGACACTATGGTAATACTCCCTCCGGAGGGTGGCCGTCCAGGTGAGATCCTTGGCAAGCCAAAGGATGCGGAGGATGCCGCGCGTATGCTCCGTGACCTTTCCGGCCGGAAGCACCACGTGACTACCGCAGTCACCATCCGCTCCAATGCCCGTAAGGACACATTCACGGCTACGACCGAAGTCTGGTTCAAGGCCCTTTCGGAGGATGAAATTTCCTATTACATAGAAACTTACAAGCCCTTTGACAAAGCCGGGGCATATGCCATCCAGGAGTGGATAGGCCATATCGGCATCACCCGCATCGAGGGCTCCTATTTCAACGTCGTGGGCTTCCCGGTCCAGAGGGTCTGGGAGCACCTGCAGGCGTTTTTGTGACCTTCTAGAGGTCGGACTGCTTCAGGAATCCGGCCCTGAGGGTACGTGTCGATCCGTTGTCAAACTTCACCTCGAAGCTGGAGCAGTCCTTGTTGGTGCTCACGATGACGCCCTCCCCGAAGACGGGGTGGGTGACGCTGTCTCCCACCTTGAAGGGGCTGTTGTACTCCGCCCTCTCCTCCTCGAAATCGGCATCCAGCCTTATGGGACGGTGGGGATCCGTCTCCTCGTCAAGCACATGGGAGAGGTTGCGGGTGCCCTTCCAGAGTTCCGGGGGGATGACGCCCTCGGTGACAACGAGGTCGCGGCGGATCTCCGCAAGGAAACGGGAAGGGTACTTGTTGGTCTTGGTGGAGATGTTGTACCCTTCGGATTCCGTGAGGAAAAGTGCCTTCTCGGCCCTTGTGACAGCCACGTACATCAGCCTCCGCTCCTCCTCCTCGCCGTTTTTCTTGCCCTCGCGGATGGTGCGCATATTGGGGAAGATACCCTCGCTGAGGCCGGTGATGAAGACATAGGAGAACTCCAGCCCCTTGGCCTGGTGGATGGTCATCAGTTTAAGGGTGGGGGTGTCCCTCCGGTGGTCGTCGTTGGTGTAGAGGGCTATGTCCTGGAGGTAATCGGCCAGGGTGCTCTCGTCGGGTGTGCGGACACTCTCGTAGAAACGGATGGAGGAGAGGAGTTCGTCAAGGTTCTCCAGGCGGTCCTCATCCTGGTCCTCCCGGACCATCCTCTTGTAGCCGGAGGCCTCGAGGATACGGTTGAGTAGGTCGCTTACGCGGTTCTCCCGGGCGAACTGCTTGGCATCCTCGATGAGGGCGATGAAGCCCTCGGCCTTGTCGGGATAGTATATCTGCAGGGCACTGTAGAGGGAGACACCCTTCCTGGCGGCGGCGTCCCTCACGGAGTCCAGGAACTTCTTGCCGAGTTTCCGGGATGGGACGTTGATGATGCGCTCGAAACTGATGTCGTCGTCCTGGTTGCTCACCAGGCGGAGGTAACTGAGGGCGTCCTTTATCTCCCGCCTCTCGAAAAAGCGCGTTCCGCCCCAGATGGTGTAGTCGAGGTGGGCGTTAAGGAGTTCCTGCTCCAGGGCCCTCGACTGGTGTGTGCTCCTGTAGAGGATGGCTATGTCGTTGATTCCCGCGCCGCCGGCGAGGATCATCCTTATCTGCGAGACTATCCACTCCATCTCCTCCTTCTCGCTCTTGCCGTGGAAGTGGATGACGGCCTTGCCATCGGCCTTCCTGGTGAAGAGGTCCTTGGGGATGCGGTTCTTATTGTTTGATATGACGCAGTTGGCTATGTCGAGGATCCTAGGGGTGGAGCGGTAGTTCTCATCCAGGACGATGGTCCTCTCCGCGGCGAAGTTTACGAAGAGGTCCGGCCTTGCGCCCCTCCACTCGTAGATGGCCTGGTCGGGGTCCCCGACGACGAAAAGGTTACGGTGCTTCGCGCTCAGCCTCTCCACCAGGTCCCAGTCATCGAGGTTACAGTCCTGGGCCTCATCCACCATGATATAGTTGAGGGCGTTCTGCCACTTCTCCGCGGCCTCGGGGAAGTGGTCCAGGATGTACTTGGTGACGTTCATGAGGTCGTCGAAATCCAGTGCGTAGTGCTTCATCTGGCGGGAGACGTACCCGGCTAGGCGGGATGAACGCCTCATCTCGTCGGTGACAACACACCCCGGGAGCATATAGGTGTCGATATAGCCCAACAGGGCTTTATCGGCCCCGACGGCCTCCAGGAACTGCTTCACGGTCTTCTCCGAGCGCTTGATGCCCATCTCGTCCATAGCCTGCTTGGCAATGGCCTTTGAGTCCTCCTCGTCCAGGACGGTGAAGGACTTGGGGAATCCCAGGCGGTAGATCTCCTGGCGGAGGAACTTGACGCAGAAGCCGTGGAGGGTGCAGACGAAGTCGTTGTAGTCCCCGCTCTGGACCATCTCGGAGATACGGCTCCGCATCTCCGCCGCGGCCTTGTTGGTGAAGGTGAGGCAGAGGATATTGGCGGGGTCGATGCCCAGGACGTTGACGATGTATGCGTAACGGTGGGTGAGCGCCTTGGTCTTGCCCGTACCGGCACCCGCGACGACGCGGATGCGGCCCTCGGTCGCTTCCACGGCCTCCCTCTGGCGGGAGTTGAGACCTTTGAAGATATCTGTCATCTTGTCTGGAGAAATGTGCTTTACAAATTTAACAAAAAAAGGTTACCCGGCACAAAGATAATCCCTGCTTGTGCAAAACCGATGCGCAAACGACAGACCCTGTCTCTTCTGGGGATATCAAAAATCTTCGGCGTCTATGGCCTGTATGACGGCCCCGGCCCATTCCTCCTTGGGAACATGGAGGTAGCGTCTGTCGAAGCGAATATCCACCCGAAGCCTATCATGTACGAGATCTCCTCGATCTACTACAAGATGGGCGACACCGCAAGCGCCCGCGAGTGGATGGACCGCTATGACTCCTTCCCGGAGTGATGGTTCTCAGCCCATCTCCCTGTAATCTTCCTCCATATCCCAGTCCCTTTCCTGTTCAACGCCATCTGCCTCCGGGATGTCGAACTCCTGGACGGGGGACAGCAGCTCCGATGAGGTCATCTCCTCGATGATCTCCTGAAGGTGCGAAGGAAGACCCGGGAAGAAATCATATCCCGTCATATGCTCCAGCCGGTTGACACTCATCGAGTACCTGTAGATGCTGATACCCTTGACAACTCCCCCTTCCGGGATGAGGAAGCAGATGGATTTCCAGCCAAGACTCTTGGTTGATTTCCTGCAAAGCGCTACATAAGTACCCCTCCATAAAGGGCCGAAGACAATGGATAGTCTGCCTTTGGGACTCTCCGAGAGCCACTGCAGGCATATTTCAGCAACCTCTCCTGGGACACCTGCCGGAATCATACTCCCCGGTCTAAGCTCACACATATTCCAGTTGGGTGTGGCTTTTACATCCTCCCTTCCTGTCCATATCGGGATGTCATATCTGATGAGCCTGTCAATGCCGCCGTCGGCCCTTCGTGGAAGCCCGAGGGAGGGGAGATACCGCCGCGCTCCTTTGGCTTCTATCCTCGATGCCTTCAGAGTCTCCTGAGCCTGCGAGGGAGAGGCCGACAGCAGAGCTGTCAGCAAGAAGAAAAGAATATGAAACCTCTTGGGGGTCATAGAGGTTGCAAAGTTAAGCTTTTTATGTAAAGCGCTAATTGTCAATTCTTTATCTCCACGGTCAAGTATGCAGGTAATCGGACTTATTTTGCTGCTATTCCCGTATATGCGCCCTCGAACAGGATGGCGCCGGATGTGGATTCACCTATGAGGAACACAAACGGGTGATCGGCATAGAAGTAGACTCGTTTGGGCTCTCCGAAATCGGCAGAGTTCTTTCCTGCCATCTCCACAACTGTGACGGCAGCGGCTTCGGTGCCCCACTCAGAGACTGAAATGCGGGCCTTCTGGATGACCTTCTCTATCCAGTAATACCAACCGGGTTTAGGCTGGAACATACCGTCAAACTGGGCCTCTCCGCTGACAAATGCCCTTTTTACACCCATATCCTTCAGGGCGTCGCTCAGATTGAACTTGTTCTCAACGTCAAACTTTGGTAGTTTCACATAGACCTCGGCGTCGGTCTTTAAGTTACTGAGGACACTCTTCCAGGAAGTTTCCTTGAGTTTTCTTACAAGACCGTCAAGGTCATTACCGTCAGGGAGCAGGATATACATAAAGAACTTGCCTCCGGAATAGGGGAGAGCGAGGACCTTGTAACCATCCATCTGGGCATATGGGTGATAGCGCATATTGTTCATCATCGGGACCTGCCTGGTGGACCCGTCAGAGAGGGTGAAGGCTTCCTCCCTGGTGGCATAATCCCGGAACATAGGGTCGTAATCGGTTCCCGCCCATTTGGCCTTGAAATAGAGCGCGTTCATTATGTAGGCTACGGCAAGGTCAGATATCTCAGACGGTTCCAGGACCTTGTCTATGAACCCGTTGGTGCTGCGGCGGGCCCAGTCGTTGACGGTGGCGGCAACCTGGGCGTGATCAGAGAAATCCATATTCTCCACGGCGGCATAGTAGTTCTCCCTGACGGTCTTCTGGAATGAGGGCAGGAGAGGGAACTGGTCATTTACCAGCAGGGCGTCGGTCAGTTTGAGCGTGACGTCAAGATCTACTGCGGGAAGCTGCTCAAGGAGCAATCGGCAGTAGGCGTTGAGCGAAGCGATGCCGTCTTCTCCATAGCCCAGAAAATCGATAATCTCCTGAAGGGTCTCCCCGGTTGCGCCATTTGCAGTCATTGCAAGGGCATACTGAAGGCTGAGCGGCGATACGATGACGTCCTTCCCACTATATATCCTTTCCAGAAAGCGGAAGGCCATGGCGTTTCCGGCTTCCATATAACCCTGCTGCGCCTCATTGAGAGATACCTTGGTGATCTGCTCGGAAGGGGTTGGAGAAGATACGTTGATGGGGTCTTTGACAGCGACGCTGTTCTGTGAACAGGCCGCAATGGCGGCTGCAAACAATATGATGCCGATTCTTTTCATTTAGCGATATGTTATTTTGATTGAGTAAAGATAACTATTAAATTTGAATAGAGCAATCTGAGGGGTTAGGAACCGCATTTTTTGTAATCCAAGGAAAAAATCCCTATTTTTGTAGGATTAAAGAAAGAGATATGAAAGAACTTGCCGCAAAGTACAGCGCAGCGCAGGTGGAGGACAAGTGGTATGCCTATTGGCTGGACCATAAGTTCTTCCACAGCGAACCTAATGAAAAACAGCCTTATACCATAGTGATTCCGCCGCCCAACGTGACGGGAATCCTCCATATGGGCCACGTGCTCAACAACACCCTTAACGACGTCCTTATCCGCAAAGCCCGTATGGACGGCAAAAACGCCTGCTGGGTGCCCGGAACGGACCATGCCTCAATTGCTACTGAATCCAAGGTGGTGGCAAAACTGAAGGCAATGGGTATTAATAAGGAGGATATCGGCCGTGAGGAGTTCCTCAGGCACGCCTGGGAGTGGAAGGAGGAGCACGGAGGAATAATCCTCCAGCAACTCCGTAAACTGGGCTGCTCCTGCGACTGGGACCGCACCCGTTTCACTATGGAGCCCGCCCTCAGCGATGCAGTTATCAATACCTTCGTGTATTTCTACAGGAAGGGCTGGATCTACAAGGGCGTAAGAATGGTGAACTGGGACCCCGAGGCCCTTACCGCCGTCTCTGACGACGAAGTTATCCACAAGGACACAAAGAGCCATTTCTACCACCTGAGGTACTACATCTCCGACGGCAACGGAAACCCTACGGACAAGTTCCTTGTCATTGCCACAACGCGTCCTGAGACAATTATGGCCGATGCCGCAATTTGCGTCAACCCCAAGGACGAGCGTCATTTCTGGCTCAAGGGAAAGAAGGTCCTCATCCCGCTCATCAACCGTGAGATTCCAGTCATCGAGGACGACTACGTGGAGATGGACTTTGGAACCGGCTGCCTGAAGGTGACCCCGGCCCACGACGTCCACGATTACGAAATCGGCCTGAGGCATAACCTTCCCGTGCTGGAAATCATAGACGACCACGGCCGCCTCAACGAAAAGGCGCAGATTCTTGTGGGCGAAGACCGTTTTGTGGCCCGTAAGAAGATAGTGAAGATGCTGGAAGAGGCCGGAAACCTTGTGAAAGTGGAAGACTATACCAGCCCTGTGGGCTATTCAGAGCGCACAGACGCAGTCATAGAACCCAAACTCAGCGCCCAGTGGTTCCTGAAGATGGAGGAACTTGCAAAGACCGCCCTTGAAACCGTTGAGAGCGGCCGCACCAAGTTCATCCCTGAGAAATACGTGAACACCTACCGCCACTGGATGGAGAACGCCCGTGACTGGTGCATCTCCCGTCAACTGTGGTGGGGCCAGCGTATCCCCGCATACTATCTGCCGGACGGCTCATACGTGGTTGAGGCCACCCCCGAGGCAGCCCTGAAGGCCGCCCAGGCCATCAATCCGGCCCTGACTATGCAGGATCTTAAGCAGGACGAGGACGTTCTTGACACCTGGTTCAGTTCCTGGCTCTGGCCCATCTCCGTCTTTGACCCTGAAAAGCCCGGCCATCCCGACCACAAGCCCAACAGGGACCTTTCCTACTATTATCCCACCAACGACCTCGTGACCGGCCCGGACATCATCTTCTTCTGGGTGGCCCGTATGATTATGGCCGGAGAGGAGTTTATGGGCAGGGAACCCTTCTCAAACGTGTATTTCACCGGCATCGTGAGGGATAAGATCGGCCGCAAGATGTCAAAGACCCTTGGCAACAGCCCCAACCCTCTTGACCTCATTGAGAAATACGGGGCCGATGCTGTGAGAATAGGTATGCTCCTTTGCTCCAGCGCCGGCAACGACATCTTCTACGACGAAGCCCAGATCCAGCAGGGCGCCGCTTTCTGCAACAAGATATGGAACAGTTACCGTCTTGTGAAGGGCTGGGAGGTGGACGCCTCCGCTGCGCAGGGAGCATCGGCCCGCCTTGCGGTTGAATGGTTTGCCGCAAAACTCTCCGACACAGTTGCCGCCGTAGAGGACCATTACTCAAAATTCCGCATCTCTGATGCCCTGATGACCATCTACAAACTCTTCTGGGACGACTACTGCTCCTGGTATCTTGAGGCCATCAAGCCCGCATACGGACAGCCTATAGACCCCGCAACCAAGAAGGCTACGCTGGAATTCTTTGAGGCCCTCCTTAAACTCATCCATCCCGTCATGCCCTTCATCACGGAGGAACTCTGGCAGGACATCGCAGAGCGTAAGGAAGGGGAGACCATTATGTATGCTCCCACTCCCAAGGCGGCTTCCTTTGACCCTCAGGTACTTGAGAACTTTTCACTGGCCCAGGAGGCCGTGAATGGCGTCCGTGGCGTACGCAGCCAGCGTAACATCGCCCCCAAGGAGGTTCTGAAACTCCATATCAAGGGCGCAGGATTCCCTCAGGCGGTGATTCCAGTAGTGGAGAAACTTTCAAACGCTGAGGTCTCCATTGTGGATGCATTCGGCTCCCAGGGCGTAGGATTTATGGTGCGTACCATAGAGATGCAGGTGGAAATGGAAGGCCTCATCAACGTGGAAGAGGAACTGGACAAGGCCCAGAGGGAACTGGAACACCAGGAGAAATTCCTTGCAGGCGTACGCGCCAAGCTCTCCAACGAGCGTTTTGTGAATAACGCCCCCGCCGCCGTGGTTGAGGTTGAGAGAAAGAAGGAGGCCGATTCCCTTTCTAAGATTGAAAGCCTCAAGGCAAAGATCGAGGCCCTCAAAAACAACTAGAAGGTATGGCCGTTTTCAAGACAACATTCCCCGTAAGGTACTATGAGACAGACCAGATGGCCGTTGTCCATCACTCAAACTATATACGCTATTTTGAACTGGCGCGCGACGAGATGATGGTCCAACTGGGATTTCCCATTGAAAAGTGCGAGGCTGAGTTAGGCGTTCTGGTGCCCATAGTGTCCGTGGAATGCCATTTCAGGCATCCTGCAAGGATGGGAGACGTCCTCACTGCATCGGCCCGGGTAGACAGGGCGCCTATGGCCAAGATGCGTATCCACCAGGAGGTGGTGAACCAGGACGGGGTGCTGTGCGCGGAAGGAGAGGTGGTCCTCGGCTTCCTGGACAGGAAAACCTTCACCCCGGTGCGCTGCCCGGAGGTAATCTGCGACCTTTTTGAAAAATTCACTCAATTAAACAGTTAGTATATGCTTCCTCTTGTTATAGGTCATTGGGAGATTATCGCCATAGTGGTGGTAATCCTGCTCCTCTTTGGCGGAAAGAAGATCCCCGAACTTATGAAAGGCCTTGGAAAAGGCGTTAAGAGTTTCAAGGAAGGGGTGAATGAGGTGGAGAAGGAGATAGAAGATTCTTCCAAGGACACCCCCGAGACCAAGGAATAGCGTGGCTCCCGGGGACAATGAGATGTCCTTCTGGGACCACCTTGAGGCACTGAGAGGCACTATCTGGCGCTCGGTGCTGGGTGTTCTGCTGGCTTCGGTAGCGTTCCTCTGCTTCCCAAAGGCGCTTTTCAGCGCCGTCCTCTGGCCCACTCAGGCCGATTTCCCCCTCTACAGGCTTCCGGGCATAGACTTTTCGATGGACCTTGTAAACATAGAACTATCCGCACAGTTCTTCGTTTATCTGAAGGTTTCCGTCCTCTGCGGCCTTGTGGTGGCATTCCCGTATGTGATATGGGAAATCTGGAAGTTTGTGGCTCCGGCTCTCTACGAGAACGAGAAAAAGGCGGTGAGGGGAGCATTCTCCCTTTCATCGGCCCTTTTCTACCTTGGAGTTGCCGTGGGCTACTTTGTGGTGCTTCCGGTGTGTCTTATGTTCTTTGTGAACTTTTCCGTGAGCGATGCCATAGTGAACACCATCTCCCTGAGTTCTTATATGTCCCTTTTCACCTCCATGGTGTTTTTAATAGGAATTCTCTTCGAGTTTCCTTCGGTAATCCTGGCCTTGTCTTCCATCGGCGTCATTTCCCGTTCCCAACTAAAGAGTTGGCGGAAATACGCCTTTGTGGTTGTGCTTATCCTGGCGGCCCTCATTACCCCCAGCGACCCTTTCTCCATGTTTGTTCTGGCCATACCCCTTTACGGCCTCTTTGAACTCTCTGTCCTTCTCTGCAAGAAATGATTTCCGTTAACAATGTCACTGTATCCTTCGGGAGTTTCAACCTTCTTGACTGCATCAGTTTCCATATAAGCGAGCAGGACAAGATAGGGCTTGTGGGCAAGAACGGGGCGGGGAAGAGCACGCTTATGAAACTGATAACCGGGGAGCAGTCACCCACTTCCGGCAGCATCGAGATGTCTTCAGGGCTCAATATCGGCTATCTGCCCCAGATAATGGAGCATCACCGGGGCAGGACCGTGATAGAGGAAGTCATGACAGTGTTCGACCACCTCAGGGCAATGGAGGAGGAACTGGAAAGGCTTACGGCCGAATTGGGGGAGAGGACCGATTATGAATCGGCCTCATACGAAGCCCTCATAACGCGGCTTAACGAACTTAACGACCGCCTTGCCCTGGAAACCGGCGAATCCCCGCTGGTGCAGGCTAAGAAGGTGCTCTACGGCCTTGGATTCAAGGAGGAGGAACTTTCCCGCAATACGGAAACCTTCAGCCAGGGCTGGAATATGCGCATAGAACTTGCGAAGATCCTTCTCTCAAAGCCGGATGTCCTACTTCTGGACGAGCCCACCAATCACCTTGACATTGAATCCATAGAGTGGTTCGAGGACTATCTGAAGGCATTCCGCGGGTCTCTTATGATGGTTTCCCACGACAGGAAGTTCCTGGACAATGTCACCACCCGCACCGTGGAGATACTCCTTGGGCATATCCACGACTATAAGGTGCCCTACAGCCAGTACGTTACCCTGCGTCAGGAGAGGATCGCCCAGCAGACTGCCGCCTATGAGAACCAGCAGCGGATGATAGAGAAGACGGAGGATTTCATAAACCGCTTCCGCTACAAGCCCACCAAGAGCAACCAGGTACAGTCCCGCATAAAGGCGCTGGAGAAGTTGGACAGGATAGAGATAGACGAGACCGAGAACGCGTCCATCAACCTCCGTTTCCCGCCCGCCCAGCGTTCCGGAGACGTGGTGTTCAAGGCTACGGGCATCACCGTGGGATATCCTCAGAAGGTGGTTTTCTCCAATGCCGATATTGAGATCAAAAGGGGAGAGAAGGTTGCGCTAATCGGCCGTAACGGCGAGGGCAAGACCACCCTTATGAGGGTTATAATGAAGGAACTCTATCCCCTGGAGGGAGAGGCAAAGACCGGTCACAACGTGAGCATCGGCTATTACGCCCAGAATCAGGAGGACATCCTGGACCCTTCTGAAACAGTCTTCGGAACCCTGGACAGGATAGCCGTTGGAGATATCAGAACCCGCCTCAGGGATATCCTGGGGGCATTTCTCTTCAAGGGAGAGGACATTGACAAGAGGGTTTCCGTACTGAGTGGCGGGGAGCGTGCAAGGCTTGGAATGGCTAAACTCATGCTTTCCCCGTACAACGTCCTGGCGCTGGACGAACCCACCAACCATATGGATATCAGGTCGAAGGATATCCTCAAGCAGGCGCTCAAATCCTTTGACGGTACACTTATTGTTGTATCCCACGACCGAGACTTCCTTGACGGCCTGGTGGACAAACTCTACGAGTTCCGGGACGGGAAGGTTACGGAGCACCTCGGTACTGTGGCCGATTTCCTCAGAAGGCGCAAACTTGAGAGCCTTCAGGAACTTGAAAGAAAGGCTCCCGTGCAGGAGAAAGCCCCGGCCCGGGCATCAGAGGGGGAGAAAGAATTCCGGAAGATGAAGGCGGTCTCGAAGGAAGAGAGGAAGATCCGTAACAGGATAGATTACCTGGAAAAGCAGATATCGGCCCACGAGGCAAAGATGGCGGAAATAGAGAAAATCCTTGCTAATCCGGGAAATAATGACGATATTTTGGACCTCACAAGGGATTATCTGGAGCACAAGAGGACTGTGGATGAGGAGACCCTTGAGTGGACTTCCTTGATGGAACAGATAGAAAACCAGTAAAAGTATTGTAATATGAAAGCGCTGATTAACAAAATGTTGGTTCTTGCGATTGCAAGTATCACTTTACTTTTGGCAGCCCCCGCTGCACGTGCCCAGTTCACCTCTCAACTGGAAGAGAAGACCATCCCCGTGGGGGACTTCTCAGGCATTGAGGTAGCCGGTGACTTTGAGGTGACCCTCTCCAGCGGCCCCTGCGTTGCCAAGGTAACCGTAGACAAGATGCTGTCTCCCTACGTGCAGGTTTATGTGCGCGGCAAAGTGCTTCACATTACATATGACAGCAAGGCCGTTCCCAAGGACGTAAGGCAACTATACAAGGGCCGTAATGCCCCCAAGCCCGTTTTCAGGGCCAGTATCACTATGCCTGAACTCTCTTCCGTCTTCCTTGGGGGCAATGCGGTCCTTAACTGCGGAGACGTCCTTGAGTGTAAACTTACCACCGATATCGATATCCAGGACAAAGCCCAGCTCAAGAACCTCAGCATCAAGGCGGGCTCCGTCAACGTCAATATGAAAAAGCAGGCTCAGGCTGCCATCAGCATAGATGCCGTGAACAAGGCCGAACTAAAGACCGAGGGCAATGCCAACCTGAGGGCCACGGTAAACGCCCACGACATAATCTCAGCCGCGGCCAGTTCCTCGGAGATTGCCATTACCTCCAAGGGCGTGGACGCGACAATCTCGGGATCGGGCAGTTCAAAGACCGTGGTTACATTCGAGGGAGAGAAGGCCGTGGTCAATGCGTCAGGATCGGCCAGCGTCAATCTTTCAGGTAAGGGAGAGGCTCTTTCCGTCCGCGGAGAGAAGAGTTCAAGTATCGAGGCCGCGGCGTTTGACACCAAGGCCGCAACCGTGGACCTTAACGGTTCCGTGAAGGCCAATATCACCGTCTCGGAGAACCTGGACGCCAATCTTGTGGGCGGCAGCACGCTCTACTATACCGGAGATCCCGTGTTCAAAATCGGCAAAGTCGTTCGTTCAACCCTGGCTCCTTACGGCTCAAGTTCAAGATAATGATTTACGATTCCCATATGGATACCCCTTCCCAACTTCTGAGGCTGAGGAATGTGGATATAGACAACAGATACGGCCACGTAGACTTCCCTAAACTCCAGAGGGGAGCGGTGGACGGCGTTTTCTTTGCGCTTTATACGCCTCCGCAGATGGCGCCAGACGCGGCCACGCGCTATGCCCTGGAGATGCTGTCGGCAACCTATGACGCCGTAGAGCGCAATTCAGACCTTGCGGCAATCACATTCAGCCCGGAGGAGGCCGCCCAAAACCGCAAGGAAGGCCTTATTTCCATATTTATAGGTATGGAGAACGGATCTCCCATCCAGGAGAACCTGTCGCTCCTCAGGACTTTCTACCGCCTTGGCGTGAGTTATGTCACCCTTACCCATAACGGGGACAACGCCATTGCCGATGCCGCCTCGGAGGGAAAGAAGTGGAACGGCCTCAGCCCCTTCGGCAGGGAAGTCATAGCGGAAATGAACAAGTTGGGTATAATGGTAGACCTTTCCCACGCCTCGGACAAAACCTTCTGGGACTGCATGGAGGCTTCAAAGGCTCCAATCATTGCCACCCATTCCTGCTGCCGAAGCCTGTGCGGCCACAGGCGCAACCTCACGGACGATATGCTGAAGGCCCTGGGGGAGAAGGACGGATATGTGGGGATAAACTTCTACCCGGCTTTCCTGAGTGACCGCTTTGGCTCAGACCCCGCGGAAGCCGCGCTTCTGGATGAAGCGGAGAAGACGGACCAGTACTGGAGGCTCTGCCCCTCGGACCCCGGACGTACGGAAGCCTGGCACAAAATCCAGGACCGCCTGAAGACTGAGATCTGGCGTCCCGGTGTGAAGGAAGTGGTGGACCATATAGATTATGCGGTGAAACTTGCGGGCATAGACCACGTTGGACTGGGCTCCGATTTTGACGGAATTTGCGTAGGGCCGGAGGGTCTTGAAGATGTCTCCAAGATAGGCGCCGTGGCAGAGGAAATGCGCCGCCGCGGGTACTCCGAGGACGCCATTGACAAGGTTTCAGGCAGGAATCTGATGGATGTCTTCCAAAGAGTCATAAACTGCTCTGAATTAGAGCATTAGGCTTAAAAGTAACAAAGATGTTAGTAAATCTAACATCTTTGTTACTTTTATTGTAAATCAGCGTTATAACTGATTTTCTATGTAAAGCCTCAGGAAGTTGAGTGCAGAGGCCGCGAAGCGTTCAATATTACGCGCGCGGTCATTTTTGTAACAGTACTTTACGGTGCGTGTACCGCGTGGCCCGCTCACTCCAATCCATACTGTCCCGCCCGGATTTTTCCCGTCTCCGTCTTTATCGGCAAGGCCGGTTGTGGCAACGGAATATGTGCTTCCGATAAGGCGCCTCACGCCCTCCGCCATAGCCGCCGCAACCTCGGAACTGACCACTCCGTTCTCCGTGATGACGCTCTCCGGAACGCCAAGCACGTTCTCTTTCACGGATACGGCATAGGAGGTGACGGAGCCAAGGAAATAGGCCGATGATCCGGAAACCGAAGTGAAGAGATGGGCTATTTCTCCACCGGTGCAGGATTCGGCCGCCGACACAGTTTCACCGCGCGTCTTCAGAAGTTTTCCAACGGCGGCCTCAAGGGTGGTGTCTTCCGATGCGTAGACAAGGGACCCAAGAAGGCCCTTGAGAGTCTCCAACTGCGCTTCAAGGCTCTTTTCATCTGAGCCGTAAGAGGACAGGCGCAGCCTTATTCCTGTAAGGGTGTTGGGAAGGTAAGCAAGGTGCATATTGCTGGGAAGGGCGTCTTCCCAGGGGGCAATCTTTTCCGAAAGGGCAGATTCCGCCATCCCGTACACCATAATGTTGCGGTGAATGATGCGGCCGGGCTTGAAATGGGCCAGAATGTCCTCTAAAATGGCCGGAATTGCGCCCACGGCCTCGTGGGGTACTCCGGGAAGGGCATAGAGCGTTGCCTTGTCCAGAAGGCTTCTGAACACCATTATGGGGGCCGTTCCAAGCCGGTTCACAATGACCTCCGCCTTTTCCGGTACCTGCGCCTGCGCTAGATTTATTGGAAGCACGTCCAGGCCCCTTCCTCTGAGGATCTTATGAACCATCTCCAACTGCCCGGGATCCTCCCTGTAGCCGTTACTGCCGGAAAAACGCGCCAGCACAGCCTTGGTTATGTCGTCCTTGGTGGGGCCAAGGCCTCCTGTTGTGATGACTATGTCGCTGAGGCCGATTTCCCGTCTCAGGGCATCTTCAATGGCCTCAGGGGCATCACCCACGGAGACCATACTCCTGACGTGGATGCCGGCCTCTTCCAGGGCCCTGGCAATATTGCCGGAATTGGTATCGGTAACCTGGCCGATGAGAATCTCATCGCCAATTGTGCATATACTTGCGGTAAGCATATTATTTGTTCAGTGATTTTAGGATTCTGATGCGCTGGATGTGTCCCAGAGAGGTCTCTACGGGGATTCCGCGGCTGCAGAAATCAAGCGCCTCCTGGGGAGAATCCGTATTGAATATGAGCGGAAGCCGCCCCTGAGTGGCGCTTTGGGCGTATTCAAAGCGCTTTACCCCGTGGATTATGACTCCGTCAATGCCCGAAAGCCGGCAGTAGTCAAGAAGTGGGCCGATTTCATCCTTTGTAAGGCCGTCTGTGATGCGGACAAGGACGCGCGTATAGCGCTCGTAGCAGAGCCTCAGGCTCAGGAGTTCGTCAAGAAGCGCGGTAATGTCGGAAACTTCCTGGGTGCCATCTTCCCAGCCTGTATCCACGATGAGGAAATCCACAAAGTCATACAGCAGGGCAAAGGAACGCTGGGTATCTCTCTTGAGATTAACGGCAAGGACAGTTTCCTTCCTTAATGACTGCAGTCCGGAAATCCATTCAAGTATTCCGTCCTTAGGGGGAGTAAGGGTGAGAAAACCGGGCGCAGGATGCGGCATTCTGTATGAAACAGAGCCGTTTATGTCTTCATAAGCGCCAAGTGGATTCCCAAGTGTAACGCCTGAGAATTCAATTTTTGGAACTTTTTCCAGTTTTTTCTTGAAAAACAGCATCCTTGCGATAATCTCTATACGGATGCAAAAATAATAAATTATTCTTCAAGATGGAACTCCTCAAAGGTATTGTCGGAGTAAAAAACCAGGATTCTAGTCGCTTTACGGCCTGAATCCGATGTCTTTTGCGGGAAAAGATCCATCATAATGCTGCCCTCAGCATCCTCTGACGACGCTTCCTTGTACATTTTGCCCCTTCCGGTGAGAAGCCATTCAAGGTTCAGCGCGGGGTAGTGAAGCATCAGGCTCTCCAGAAAATCGTAGCCCGGCTTGTTGCGGCCGGACAGAATATGGGAAACGCTGCCGCGCGCAACGGAGAGTGTGTCTGCAAACTGAGTCTGCGTGAGATTTTCCGCCTGCAAAAACTGTAAAAGACGCCGATTCATATTCCTGAATTTTGTTGTTACAAATATACACACAATATGTGAAACATCCAAATGCCGTTACTGAGGAACAGGCAGGGAAGGGCAGGTGACATTATTGAAATATTTACCTAAAATATTATTTAGATAATCATATATAAATGGCTGATTATCCTAGATATAGTATCTTATAAACAACCCTATAAACAGCATTTTGGCCGCCACCTTGTTTTTATATCCCCATTTTGTTAAAGTTATATTATATATAAAGTAATATAAAATGCTGATTTTCCGTGAAATAGTTAGCATATCAACAAAAGCGTGGAACACTTTTGCAAAAAAGTATCAGCGCCCTTTTCGGAATGTTAAACAAGTGACGCGTTATTTACAAATGTCAACATCCTGCCCGTTTAGCGCATTTCACATTTGTATAATTCCGGGAAAGGGAAAAACTGTTTTGCGGAAGATTTCACAATTTGTGATTAATAGTGTAACTTTGCCCCGAAAAACGAATTCTGATGATACCCGAAATTCATATAGAAGACTACAATTATGGCCTGGAGGACTCCAGGATAGCGAAATACCCTCTTCCGGAGCGTGACGCCTCAAAACTCCTCCATTATAAGGACGGCAATGTTTCCCATACCGTTTTCCGTAATTTGCCTGACCTTCTCCCCGAAGGTGCAATGATGGTATTCAATGAGACCAAAGTTGTACCGGCCCGCCTGCATTTCAGGCGGGAAAGCGGCGCCCATATAGAGATATTCTGCCTTGAACCCGTTTCCCCCGTTGAATATAACCTTGCCTTTGCCGCCACTGCCGAGACCACCTGGAAATGTGTTATCGGCAATGCGAAAAAGTGGAAGGAGGATATCCTGAGGCTTTATAATCCCAACGAAGACGCTCAGATTGAGGGGATGGACCTGAGGGCAGAACTTATGGGAAGGGACGGCCAGACGGGGCAGGTGAGATTTACCTGGAAGGACGGCAGCCCGTTCTCAAGGGTACTTGAAGTTGCCGGCACTGTTCCCATTCCGCCGTATCTTAACAGGGAATCCGAGGCTATTGACACTCAGCGTTACCAAACCCTGTATGCCCGTATCAGGGGTTCCGTTGCTGCTCCTACGGCAGGCCTTCACTTCACTGACAGGGTCCTTGAAGGAATTAAGGCAAGGGGCATAGATATGGAGAAAGTATGCCTTCACGTAGGCGCAGGAACCTTCCTTCCCGTAAAGAGTTCCCTGGTGTCGGAGCACCCTATGCACCGTGAACCTTTTGTTGTGACAAGGGATCTTCTTGTGAAACTCAGGGACAGGAAAGCGCCCCTTATTGCCGTAGGAACCACTTCCGTAAGGACTCTGGAATCCCTTTATTATGTAGGCGTAAGCATAATTGAGGAGGGAGAGCCCCGTGACGTTGCCCAGTGGGCTCCGTATGAAAGGGAATACTCCTATTCGACGCAGGAGGCCCTTCAGGCAATTATCGACTGGCTGGACAAAACCGGCAGGAGTGAGATCAGCGCCGGAACCCGCATCATAATAGTCCCCGGCTTCACCTTCCGCATCGTAGACCTTCTGGTTACAAATTTCCACCAGCCGGAGAGTACCCTCATCCTTCTGGTATCGGCCTTCGTAAACGGCAACTGGAGAGCCATTTACGATTATGCGCTGGAGAATGGTTTCCGTTTTCTGAGTTACGGAGACTCCTCTTTGCTTGAAAGGTCATAGGTAAATCCAAAAATTTGGCTTATTTTTGTAGGAGAATCAGAAGAATTGAGTATGGACCTTACTGAATATATGGACATTGCTCCTTTCAACGACGAAGAAGCATCGGCAGCGCTTACGCGCCTGTCCAATCATCCAAATACCAAATGGATTTCCAAGAGGATATTCCCGGACCAGCCGGACACCCTCCTGGGGGAGATACTCCGTAACATCCACACCGTGGACGAATTCCAGTCCATAGTGATGACAAAGGCCATCCAGTGGGTGATTGACCACTCCGTGACGGAGTTCACCTATGACGGCCTTGAGAATCTTACGTCCATTGAAGGCAAGTACCTTGCAATGTCCAATCACAGGGACATCATCCTGGATCCCGCCTTTCTCCAACTCATTCTCCTCAAAAACGGCCTTCCGGACACCCAGATCTGCGTAGGGGACAACCTCCTCAAGCAGAAGAGCGTGGAACTCCTCATCCGTTCCAACCGTATGATCAAGGTCATAAGGGGAATATCGGCCCGTGAACTGTACCTGTCCTCGCAACTCCTCTCAAAATACATCCGTGAGGTCATCACTTCCGGCACCAGTTCCGTCTGGATTGCCCAGCGCCAGGGCCGCACAAAAGATGGCCTGGACACCACGGAGCAGGGTCTTCTGA
Organism: uncultured Bacteroidales bacterium; assembly: GCA_900319485.1. Classification (GTDB taxonomy): domain Bacteria; phylum Bacteroidota; class Bacteroidia; order Bacteroidales; family UBA932; genus Cryptobacteroides. Next base: position 30,154 of record ONOQ01000015.1, read on the forward strand.
AGATGTTCGACATGTCCGGCACCAAGGATTTCACCCAGAATTTCAAGGAACTGAACATCATCCCCATAAGCATCTCCTATGAGTATGAGCCCTGCGATATCCTGAAGGCCAGGGAAATCCTCATCTCCCGCACCCAGAAGTACGTGAAATCGGAGACCGAGGACCTTGAGAGCATTATCCAGGGCATTATGCAGCCCAAGGGTAATGTCCATATCCAGTTTGGGAAACCCCTTACGGACCAGGAGATAGAGCAAGCCTCCCTCTGTGACAAGAATGACCGTTACCAGAGCATCCGCCACGCTATGGACGTGAGGATCATACAGGGATACAAACTATGGAAGACCAATTATATGGCCTATGACATAGTGAGCGGTGAGCCCAAATACTCATCGGAGTACACTGAGGAAGAGTTAACAGCTTTCAAGGGTTATATTGAGGTTCTTCTTGGCAAGGTGGAACCCACCCTTGACAAGGATGAACTGAGGGATATCCTGCTGCATATCTACAGCAATCCCGTCCTTTCTAAGGAAAACCTTACAGATTCACAATAAGCCAGGCCATATAGCCGGCCCACAGAATAAGGAACAGCGCGCCGTCCAGACGGTCAAGGCTGTTCTTTTTTCCTATATGGCAACTGGTGAGAAGTGCCAGCGCGCTTGCAAGGAGGATTCCAAGGTCTATGTAGGAAATATCGGCAAAACTCAAGGGATTGATGAGGGCCGATCCTCCAAGGATAAGGAGCACGTTGAAGATATTGCTGCCGATTATGTTTCCAAGGGCAAGTTGGCCCTTTTTCTTCACTGCCGCTGCAACGCAGGTGGCAAGTTCAGGCATAGAGGTGCCTCCGGCGAGGATGGTGATGGCGATGAATTTGTCGCTTACTCCAAGGGTATGCGCAATTGAAACGGCGGAATTCACGAACATGCGACCGCCGAAGACAAGGGCAGATAGACCTCCGGCGATATAAAGGATTGCCAGCCAGATTTTAAGTTGTCTTGTCTCCGAGGGGGAATCGGAGTCAGGGGAGGAATGCTTGAAACTATACCACATATACCCTATGAAAAGGGCCAGCAGAATGCCTCCGTCAAGGCGCGAAAGGCCGTCGGAGCCTATTCCGAAGATGGTGCGCTCCAGTCCCAGGAGGATGAGGACCGCCACTGTGACAATGTTCATGGGGATGTCCCTGCGCCTGTTTTCCCTGGTGATGGCCATCGGGAGGATGAGCGCGGTTATGCCCAGGATGAGGAGGGTGTTGAAGATGTTTGAACCCACTACGTTGCCAAGGGCAATGTCGGCATTGCCCTGCGCCGCGCCGATAAAACTCACAACCATCTCCGGGGCCGATGTCCCCATTCCCACAATGGTTAGGCCGATGACGAATTCGCTGAGGCCGAACCTCCTGGCGACTGCCGACGCCCCTTCCACAAGGTAATCCGCTCCGAACACCACAAGGGCGAGGCCCGCAAGGAATAAGATAATCTGTAAATATATAGGATCCATTATCTGTCAAATTTCAGCACAAAATTAGCAATTATCTCCTATTTTTGCTATTTTTGTTAACTAAATATGACCGTAAAAAGGCTCATATCCGTGTCTGTGCTTGCCGCAGCGTTACTCTGCTCCTGCATCCCCAAGACGCCGGACAGGCCCACTCCGCCCGCTCCGGACCCTCCTGTTCCGGACGATCCAGACCCCATAACTATGGTAACCACACCCGGCGCATACGGTGTGGAGGGGGGAGATGTCATCTTTGACCTATCCGTAAACCAGTTCAGCGTCCTTGAATATACGGGCGGGTGCTCATACCGCATCATAAATCCCCAGACAGTCACGGTGGTCAGTGTGTCGGGCCTTCCGAGGGTCCTTGCGGCCGGAAACAAGGTTTCTTTCCTCTACAGGGTTCTTGAGCAGGGCCACAGCACCGTGAGCGCCAGGTATGATATGACCGTCCTTCAGATAAAGGACGGCAAGGCCTGGCTCAAGAAGGATGACACTACATTCATTGTGATAGCCCTGTTATGATATCGGCCCTCATACTGTCTGCCGTCCTGAGCGTATGGGCGGCCCTGGATACCCTGAAGGTGCCCTGCGTCCTTCTGGAATTCACGGACGTAAAGTTTGAGGGAGAAGCCCCGGAAGAGTATTTTGACGCCCTCCTCAATGAGGAAGGGTTCTCCGGGGAAGGCCTTGCCACCGGGTCCGTGAGGGATTATTTCAGAGACAATTCCCTTGGCGCCTTCATTCCGGTATTTGACGTTTACGGCCCCGTCACCCTTCCAAGGTACCGGGCGTTCTATGGCCGTGATGTGGTAACCGACGGCGTAAGGGCCGATGCCGCCGCAGACCAGGCCCTGGCCGAAGCCTGCGCCGCCCTGGATGAGGACGTTGATTTCTCCGTATACGATGCCGACTCTGACGGCGTCCTGGATATGATCCTTTTCATCTATGCCGGCCTTGACCAGTCGCAGGGAGGCCCCCAGGATGCAATCTGGGCCCATAACTGGTATCTCAGTAAATCGGCCAGCCAGGACCTTCGGGAGGTGGTCCTTGACGGCGTAAGGCTGGACGGCTATTTCTGCGCCTCGGAACTGAGGGGCAAGGACGGTAAGAACCTTTCCGGAATAGGCCACATCTCCCACGAATTCGGCCACGCCCTGGGGCTTCCGGATTTCTACGACCAGTCGGCATCCGGCTCCCAGGCTGCCGCAGATCCCGGAGAATTTGCCCTTATGTGCTACGGAGCCACCAACAACTTCGGTTTCACTCCGCCGTATCTCACCGCGGAAGAAAGGATGATGCTGGGCTGGATGACAAGGGAAAGCCTTCAGGAACTCCAGCCCGGAAAACAGATCTTATCGGCCATAGAGCATAATACGGCCTATGTCATCCACACGGAAACGGAAGGGGAGTACTTCCTTCTGGAATACAGGGATTCCAAGATGTGGGACGCTCCGCTTCCCGAAGGCCTGGTGCTATACCACGTTGACAGGTCGGAGGCGTATGCCCCAAGGTGGGACAACTGGATTATTCCCGGCAGCGGCGTCAACGACGATTCCTCCCACCCCTGTTTCTACATAGTACCGTCATATAACGGTGTCAGGGAGGCCGGAAATATGGTTTTCCCCGGCATCTCGGAGGCAACTTCCATTGAACCCCAGGGCTGGAACGGAAGTTACGTTCCCTGCCAGATCACCAATATAGAACTTACCCCCGACGGCGTGAGCGTGTATGCGCAGTTTGACTGCGGCCCAAATATAAACGGTTATGTAAGAGACGTTTACGGATATCCTGTTGAAGGTGCCGATGTTTCAGTCGGCGAGGAAGTGACCCTGTCGGACGGAGACGGCCATTTCTTTGTCCCCGTGGAGGACGGTAAAAGAGGCTCCGTAGTACTGAATGTATCGGCCCCGGGATACAGGAATTACAGCACGCGGGTGTCTCTTGGCAGTTCAAGGGTCCTTTCCGTCCCCGTAACGCTCAGGCGCAATACGGAGGGGGACGACAATACGCTTTCCAAGTATGACTCCCGCCTGAAGCGCGGCTACTACAATAAATCCGGCATAGGCGCCGTCCGATTCACTCCCTCAGATCTTGCTCCTTATGCCGGAAGCCTCCTCAAGGAGATAGTGTTCTTCCCGTATCTCCTGAATTCATTCCAGGGAGAGATTTACGTGACCGTTGACATAGGCCGTGAAAGGGTGCTCACAAAACTTGTGGAAACGCCCGTATATGGCCTCTATTTCAAGAATTCGGTAGATGTCACGGACGCAGGCATAGTGATTCCGGAAGGGGAGGACCTTTACATAGGTTATGGCAGTACCGGCGGCCCGGACGGCAGTTTCTACCTTGGAACCGTATATCCCGGTGACAAGAAAAACAGTTACTGGGCGCCTTTCAGCACGGAAAGGTCGTCCTGGAGCCCGCTGTATGTAGAGAGGGCCGATATCACGATGAACCTTATGCTGGAAGCCCAGGTCCAGGAGCAGGTAGGGGCCCAGAACCTTTCCTCCCTGGGGTATTTCTATATTAATCCCGGAAAGGGCAACTGGCAGGAAGGAGATACTTTCCCGCTTGAACTTGTGAGCCCTGAAAACGGTCCGGAGGTAGATGTAATGTGGTTCTACGACGGAGAAAAGGCTCGTGGAAGCGTGGTCCTGGAGAGTGGATACCACGTTCTTGAAGCAGTCCTGGAATACAATTCAGGCGCAACGGAGACAATAAGAAAAGAATTCAACATAAAATGAGAAAGATACGCTGTTTTCTGTCCGTCGTCCTTATGGGCCTGTTGCTCTGCGGATGCCAGATCATCCTGTTCCCGGAAACACGGGAAGATGAGTCCGGGCAGCAGCAGAACCCTTCTTCCGGCCAGAATGGTTCCAGTGAGGAGCCTTCAACGGACCCCGTCCTAAAGGTCAGGACCCTTGGTATGTACAACATTGACGGTGCGGATTATGCGTACAGAAGGGGAGAGTGGCAGGTTTCCAGGAACTATTCGGCCGATGGAAGGAGCGTCACGTTCAGCCTGGTGGATCCTTCAAACCGCGTGGCCTATACCGTATCCGGAATCAAGCCTTCCGTTGCGCTTACCGGCCATAGCATATACGTCACTTTCACGGCACGCACGCCTGAAAAGGAGATAAAGAGTTTTTCTTCCACCGCGGTGGTTTTGAGGGTAAGCGGGGACACCCTCTGGCTCAAGACCAGCCAGGGGCCTTATTACGTAATTAAAAAGTAACGGCTATGAAGAAAAGGATCCTCACTGCACTTGCGGCATTTGCCTTCATAGCCCTCAGCGCATACGCCATTCCGGCAAAGCCCGGATTCCGCACCTATACCCAGCCAGACGGAAAGACTCTGACCCTTGAGCAGAAGGGCGACGAATACGGCAGTTGGTTCCGGGATAAATCCGGAAACAGGTTTGTGATGGATGAAAACGGTTATTTTCAGCCAATAACCCAGGCCGCTGCAAGACGCATATCCGGCAATGCCGCCATAAGGCGCGCGCGGGCAAACAACCTGAGGAGGACGGGCACACCTGCACTAAGGGATATGACCCACGGCACCAGGCGCATCCCCGTAGTGCTTGTGGAGTTCAGTGACGTAAAGTTTAAGATAAACACTCCGGCAATCTGTTTTGACGCCCTTCTCAACCAGTCAGGCTACAACGGGTATCAGGGAGCGGGCGCTACGGGTTCAGTGAGGGATTTCTACCTTGACAACTCCCACGGAGCCTTCGAACCTGTTTTTGACGTGTTCGGCCCGGTAACGCTGGATAATCCCATCAAGTATTACGGAGAGCAGACAAAAAATTCTGACGGAACCGTGGACCAGGAGGACAAACAGCCGGAACTTGCCCTTTACGACGCCTGCCTGAAACTTGACGATGCAGTTGATTTCTCAGGCTATGACTACGACTCAGACGGCCTTGTGGATATGGTCCTGTTCTATTACGCCGGCGGTTCCCAGGCGGAAGGGTGGCCTTCCCACCATATCTGGCCGCATTCCTGGAACCTCCAGTGGTCCCAGAATTCCGATGCCCGCACGCATAAGTTTGACGGCAAGAAACTTGGGAACTATTTCTGCACGGCGGAACTCAAGGGCACGACTACTTACAACACTATGTGTTCCATCGGCGTAACCTGCCACGAGTTCGGTCATTCGCTGGGACTTCCGGATTTCTATGACGTGGACTATGAGGATAATGGTCAGGTATATGGCCTTTATATGTTCTCCACTATGAGCGACGGCCCTTACAACGACGACTCCCGTACCCCGCCGTACTTCAATGCGGAGGAAAGGATAATGCTGGGATGGATGGACAGGGAAGACATCAGGCCTGTGACGGCAGGGGAGAACACGCTTCCTTTCATAGACGGGAACGCAGCCTTGAAGACGGAAGCAACTGCAGACGGTGAGTATTTCCTCTATGAGAAAAGGGGAGGAGCAGGCAATAAATGGGATGCGCCCCTTCCTGCCGGAATGGTTGTGTATCACGTGGACAGGTCTCCAACCCATACCATAGTAGGCGGAATAACGGCGGAGTCCATCTGGAACACAAATTCCATCAACAACTACGCCTCCCACCCCTGTTTTTATATCATCGCTCCGTCAAAACAGGAATCCACGGACTACAGTTACACCAAACTCGATTACTCCGACCTTGTGTTTCCCGGATTCTACGGGGTTGATTCATACAGCGCCAAGGACTGGGACGGCAACGATTCCTCCTTTATCCTCTCTGGAATACGTGTGGAGGGTAATGAGGTCCATTTCACGGCCACTCCTGACACCGATTCAAGGTACATAGAGGGAACTGTGTCAGACACATCGGGGAATCCGCTTGAGGGCGTGACAGTAGCCCTGAATCCGTTCCAGGAATCATCTCCTATGGGCAGCGGGATTATTCTGAGGAAACTTCTGTCGGCCGGCGGGAAGGAAACCCTGACGGATGAAAGCGGCAGGTTCAGCCTTGAGATCGGCAGTGACGCTCCTGACAAGTATACCCTCAGCGCAGCCCTGGAAGGCTATGTGGGGCAGTCCATAACAGTTCAGGTCACAAAGAAGTTCACAGCCGTTAGTTTCACCCTCAGAAAGACTGGAGAGTTTGGGATGACAGGGGAATTCACCTTCGGAGACCCTTCCAGCAAGGATTTATATGCAATAGGGGATTACAACAAAGAGACTTCCTTTATGGGCGCCGTGCAGTGCGCAAGGAACATTTGGGGCGCGTATGAAGGCCTCCTTGTGAAGGACGTCACTTTCCTTACCTGTTTTGATGCCAGGGCATATTATTTCATCCTTGATGCCAAGGACGGTATTACGGCCGTAAAGGCGCCAGAGATAAAACCTGGCCTGCCTGTGTCGTTTGACATATCGGAAATGGGAATCCGTATCCCCGCAGGAGATTTCTACATAGGCTATGCAGTGGAGGAGGTGGTGAAAAATGACTATGACTGCCTTATGGCCTTCTGCGGCGGGGTGGGGAGTTACACTTCCTCGCTGCGTCTTTCAGGACACGGCTCCTGGTCTTATCTGAAGGGCTACGACATCCCTATGATGATAACCCTCTTTGACCAGGATTATGCTCCGGGACTTCCGGATATCGGCCAGCCTTACATAGATATTGCCCCAGGGCCATTCAAGGCGGGGGACAAGGTCATCCTTGATATTGCATCTTCACCGGCCCTTCAGATCAAATCCATCGCCTGGACATTCGACGGCGTGAAGTTCTCCGACGGTTCCGAGATAGTCCTTGACGCCGGATGGCACACCATAGTTGCCACAATCAGTTATGCCGATGGCAGCAAGGGTGTGCTGGAAAGGGAGATTGAGGCTAAATAAGTTCCAGTGCCACAACGTTTTCAACGTGCATGGTGTGGGGGAACATATCCACCGGCTGGACCGCGGTTATGCGGTATTTCTGAGACAGGATTGCAAGGTCCCTCGCCTGTGATGCGGGGTTGCAACTGACGTACACCATACGGCCGGGAGCGGCGTTCAGGATTACCTTTGCAACATCAGGGTGGATACCCGCGCGGGGAGGGTCAAGGATTATCACGTCAGGCCTTCCGTGCTTAGCGATAAACGCCTCATTCAGAACGTCTTTCATGTCTCCTGCAAAGAAACTGCAATTGGTGATTCCGTTACGCTTTGCGTTGTCCTTCGCGTCCTCGATGGCCTCCGGAACGTACTCTATTCCAACCACTTTCGCAGCCTTTCCGCTTACAAACTGGGCAATTGTGCCCGTGCCGGTGTAAAGGTCATAGACAACCTCATTTCCGGTGAGTGCGGCAAAGTCCCTTGCAACGCTGTAAAGCCTATAAGCTTGCTCAGAGTTTGTCTGATAGAAGGATTTGGGGCCGATTTTAAAACTCAGTCCTTCCATAGTCTCATAAATGGCGTCTTCTCCCTTGTAGAGGACAGGGGACTGGTCCGATATTGAGTCGTTGAGTTTCTCATTGACTACGTACCACAGGCTTGAAATCTCAGGAAAACGGGCGCTCACGGCATCCAGGAGGGCTTTTATCTCTTCCATAAGGGGCTTTGCGAAGCACAGGATGAGCATAACGTCTCCCTTGTCATTAGTCCTTACGAACATATTGCGGAAGAAGCCCCTGTTTTCACGGATGTTGTAGAATTCATAACCGTGCTCCAGGCAGAACCGCTTAACAAAAAGGCGGATGGCGTTTGAAGGCTCTTTCTGGAGGTGGCACTCCTTGATATCCAGCACTTTATCGAAGAATTTGCTCACGTGGAAGCCAAGGCCCACGCGTTCATCGGCCGAAAGGGTGTCAGGATTCTCTCCATTTAGGATCCAGCGAGATGCTGAAGCGCTGAATTCCAATTTGTTACGATAGTATTCAGTGTGCGGAGAGGGGAGTGTGGGCCGTATTTCAGGCACGTCAAGATGGCCGATACGTACAAGCTGGTCTTCCACTTGCTGCCTTTTTGCCTCAAGTTGCATACTGTAAGGAAGAGGCTGCCAGCGGCAGCCGCCGCAGACGCCAAAATGCGGGCAGAAAGGTTCCAGGCGGTGCTCCGACGGCTTTACAATCCGTTTTATCCAGCCTTCCATATAGTTTTTCTTCTTTTTGAAGACCTGGATGTCAACCACGTCACCGGGGACGGCGAAATCCACGAACACAACCATGCCGTCTACGTGCGCCAGGGCTTTGCCCTCGGCGGCAACGGCCTCAATTTTCACATTCTCCAGAAGGAGATCAACTCTTTTTCTTGACATGTTGCAAAATTAGTCAAAAATGAGAAGGGACACAAATTTATTTGTATAACTTAACATAATATAAATTGTATAACATAGTGCAAAATAATCAATTTCTCGGAATTTTACGATTTGCAGCAACGTTTTAGGAAAAAATTGCATATATTTGTAGAGTAAGTATTAAAATGCAGCACCTATGAAAAAGACTTTTGCCATTTTCCTTGCACTCACTGCTTTCGCATTCATCAGCGCCAGGGCTCAGGAAATAGACCCAGTAGAACCTGCACAGGACACTGTTGCAGTTGCAGAGCCCGCTCCTGCCCTGGAAGAACCGCTTCCTCTTTACACTGAGGCTCCTAAGGAAGACAAACAGATTTTCAATCACATCGCGGCGGGTATTCCCATCGACTTTCCCATTCTGCCGGACGGTATCGGCATAATTGAGATTGCAACCACCTGCACTCCTTATCTGCAGTTCCGCCTTGGATATTCCCTTTCCCTCCTTGATGTGATGCCCGGCATTACCATCAATGAAATATCGGCACTGGCTTCACAGGTTGCCCCCGGGACAAATATCCCCACAACTATTGAATTCAACGACACCAAGATCAATATCGGCGACAGCAAGTTTGAGTTCGGCACCAATATCGGCGGTCTCAAACTCCTGATGGACGTTTTCCCCGGCAAGAGGACTGGCTTCCACTTCACCTTCGGCGCATTCGTTAATCCCGGCAACGCAGACCACATCTTTGAAATCAACGGAAATCTGAGCGGCGCCCTCAAGGATGCCGGTTTCACTCCCGGAAAATTCAACGAGGTTTACTTCGGCTTCAACGACGACGATCCCAAATTCCGCATCTCTCCTTCCAAGGACGGTATTATCAGCGCCGGCATCGTTGCCTGGCCGGTACGTCCTTACGTCGGAATCGGTTTCGGCCGTGCAGTCAGGCCCGATAAAAGGGTTTGCGTCACCTTCGATATGGGCGCTTTCTTCTGGGGCAAGCCCGTGCTTGTTGGCTACGATTATTCACTTGATCCCAACGGTACTGCAGTGGGTTTCTCCCCTGAAAGGGTATCCCAGTCCAATGACCTCAAGGGTCTGGCCACTCCTCTGGAAATCCTCGGAAAGGTTCCCGCCTATCCCGTTATGAAACTCAATATCTTTATCCGCATCATCTAGGCTAAAATATTTAAAATCAAATAATTATGAAAAAATTCTTCGTTTTTGCAGCAACTGCTGCTCTCCTACTCTCCTTCGTATCTTGCAACAACAAGATTGACTACGGCGGAAACACCGGCCCCCATTACGAGCGGTACAGCCGCCGATCAAGGTTACCAGCAGATTGAATTCACTGACGGCGGACGTTACATCATCACCCGCAGCACCCAGGAAACCAAGGCCGACGATAACACTGAAATCTTAACCGGCACCTATACTGTCCAGAACAATGTCTATGTCCTTGACGGCTTCGGCTCCATCGAATTTGGTTCAAACGGCAGTTTCACCATTAAACTTGAAGGCGGTGTCACCGTTACCGGTACCGGTGAGGAAGAGCCCAAACTCCCGGACAACGACTTCTCCCGCGATATCGCCCACACCTGGAAGATTGACAAGGTAGACCTCAGCGTAAACGCAGACGGCAAGAACATTGGCTTCGTAAAGGATGGCTGCAACCTTGAGCAGATTGGAAAAGAACTCATTGAGCAGGCAAAGAAACTTGGTGCAAACGTTACCGTTGACGTTGCAAAACTTGCGGGTTACAATGTCAAGACCGTAAGCTTCACCACTTCCAACACCTTTATTGTGGAGTTCACCGGCGCAGATCCTTTCAAGGCAAATATCAGCGGCATTTCCGGCTATAACTTCACCTACAAGCTTGAGATTGGTACCAGCAATGAAATTCTCAACGCCGAGGCTCAGTGCGAATTCGCTCCCCAGACTGCAAATACTGCCTGGCTCACCGTCAAGGTCAATTCCGACGACTTCAACGGCAGGGTTATCTTTATGATGACTGTAGCAGACTAATTCTGAGGGCTTCTCCCCTATCCCTTAAAAACCGCGCTCTTTCGGGCGCGGTTTTTTTATGTTTCCGTAAAAAATTGCTATATTTGTAATTACGTTTATTAACACCTTAACCAATGTCTGTAATTGTAAAGACAGTTAGCACAAAAAGGGAACTGAAAGCCTTTGTGAAGTTCCCGCTTGAACTATACAAAAACTGTCCCTACTATGTCCCGGGGCTGTTTCTGGATGAGATGGCAACCCTGGACCCCGCAAAGAACCCTATGTCAAAATACGCCAAATTCAGGCTGTTTCTGGCATATAGAGATGGAAAGATAGTAGGCCGTGTGGCTGCAATCATCAATGATATAGCAAACAAGAACTGGCAGCACCAGGAGGTCCGTTTTGGCTGGATTGACTTCATAGATGATATGGAGGTGTCAAAGGCTCTTATAGATGCCGTATCGGCCTATGGAAAGGAAATGGGTATGACCCAGGTCACCGGTCCCCTCGGCTTTACGGATTTTGACAATGAAGGATGCGTGGTGGAAGGGTTTGACCAGATTTCTACCTATGCCTTAAGGTTCAATTATGAGTACTACGGCCGTCATTTCGAGGCTCTTTCAATGAGTAAGACCAACGACTGGCTGGAGTACAGGATTTACGTTCCTGATGCCCTTCCTGAGAAAGTCACCCGTATTGCAAACCTCATAAGCCAGCGCTACAATCTGAGGGTCAAGAAACTCTCCAAGCGTGATGTGACCAAGGGCGGTTACGGCCAGAAACTCTTTGACCTTGTAAACCGTACGTACAATCAACTGTATGACTTCACCGTCCTCCCGGAGGACGTTATGGACAAGTACGTGGACTCATACCTGGGCCTTCTGGATATGAATTATGTCACAGCTATTGAGGATTCAGATGGCAAACTCATCGCCCTTGCGGTTGGAATGCCTTCAATAGCAAAAGCGGTTCACAAATGCCGCGGATACCTCTTCCCGTTTGGATGGTGGCATCTTATCAAGGCAATGTACCTGAAGCACGACAAAGCCATAGAACTGATGCTCATTGGTGTGGATCCCGAATACCGTAACAGGGGCGTTCACGCAATGCTTTTCAACCAGTTCATAGGGAATCTCATAAAGGGCGGCTTCAAATACGGCGAATCCAACGCGGAGATGGAAACCAACACTTCCGTCCAGAATATCTGGAACGACTACGAGAAGGATTTCGTACGCCGTAGAAGAGTCTTCACTAAACCCGTAGAATAATCGAGAGATGAGCGCATCTTCCGTAATGCTCCCTCCCCTTCCGGAGAGAATGAGACCAAAGACGCTGGATCAGTATGTGGGCCAGCGTCATCTGGTTGGAGAGGGCTGCGTATTGAGGAAGATGATAGAAAGCGGAAACCTTTCCTCTTTCATCCTCTGGGGCCCTCCAGGGGTTGGAAAGACCACCCTTGCGCATATCATAGCGGAAACCCTTGACAGGGATTTCTATACGCTAAGCGCGGTTACTGCGGGTGTCAAGGACGTGAGGGATATCTTTGAGAAGGCCAGCAAGGGCTCCCTCTTCAACCAGAAAGGCGCTCCAATCCTCTTTATCGATGAAATCCACCGCTTCAACAAGGCCCAGCAGGATGCCCTTCTGGGGGCCGTTGAGACGGGTACCATTGTACTTATCGGCGCAACCACGGAAAACCCCTCCTTCGAGGTTATCACTCCCCTTCTGTCCCGCTGCCAGGTCTTTGTGCTCAAATCCCTGGAACAGAAAGACCTGCAGGCGCTTCTTGACCGCGCTCTCAGGGAAGATGTGCTCCTTAAGAACAAGAGCATAGATGTAAGGGAGACTCAGGCCCTTATGCGATACAGCGGCGGAGACGCCCGTAAACTGCTCAATGTGCTGGAACTGGTCATAGACGCCCAGCCGGGCACCTCCCCCATAGTCATAGACAACGCCACCGTAACCGCCTCCATCCAGGAGAATATGGCAATCTATGACAAGGACGGAGAGATGCACTACGATATAATATCGGCCTTCATAAAGAGCATCAGGGGCTCCGATCCAAACGCTGCCATATATTACCTCGCAAGGATGATTGACGGCGGAGAAGACCCCCTGTTCATCGCAAGGAGGCTGTGCCTCAGCGCATCGGAGGATGTTGGCCTTGCAAATCCAAACGCGCTCCTTCTTGCCAACGCCTGCTTTGAGGTGGTTTCAAAGATAGGTATGCCGGAAGGGCGGATTCCCCTTGCCGAAACAACCGTCTATCTGGCGTCCTCCCCCAAGAGCAACGCCTCGTATATGGCCATAGAAAAGGCCCTGGCGGAGGTTAAGGAGAGCGGGAACCTTCCCGTTCCCCTCCCCATCAGGAACGCCCCTACAAAACTTATGGAGGAACTTGGCTACAGCGACGGCTACAAGTACGCCCACGACTACCCCGGGCATTTTGCCGATATGGAGTTTATGCCAGATGCCCTGAAGGGCAAGGTCTTCTATGAACCGGCAAGCAATAAGCATGAAAATGTACTTCGTGCATATCTTGAAGCTTGTTGGCCTAAGTACTATCAGAAAGGATAACCTACTCCGAAATGTATGGCATAGGAACTGTTGAACCAGTCGGCAGGGCCTAGCCAGCGGTAGCCTTCGTCGCGTCCTGGATCGTGAATACGGAAGCCGCCGTCAAGGCGTACCAGGATGAGCCCGAAGTTAAGGCGGATGCCAAGGCCCCAGTCAAGGCCTATCCCTTCCAGCGTTTCCCTGTTGAATCCGAAATCTCCTCCCATATATTCTTCATCAGAGGAGATACCGGGCTTGGGAAGGTCCCAGATATTGCCTGCATCGGCAAAAAGGGCCCCTTCAAGTTTCCAGAATATGGGGAAACGGTATTCTACGTTGGCCTCCAGTTTCATTTCTCCAACGGAACTGGGAATGGTGAATAATTCAGAGTAGATGGTGTTTGTGCCTGGGCCCAGGGTCCTTGCCTGCCAGCCGCGCATTGAATAGGCTCCACCTGCGTAGAAGAGTTTCTCCAGAGGGACCGAGGAGGTTACTGAATTGCCGTACGGGAAAGCGAGGCCTGCATTGAAGTGGAGAGCCAGGGCGTGTTTATCCTCCTTTCCAAAGCGGAATGTCTTTCCAAGGTGGACATCAGCCCTAAGGTACTGCGCATATGGAATGGTCCAGATGGTTCTTTCGTCGAACTCGTTTTTGGGAAGGATGTTGTTGAACAGGCTGAGGGTGTTTCCGGAAAGGTCAAAGTTGAGCCTGGCATAGTGATATGGCCTGGTGGGTACCACGGAGTTGTCGGTGGTGTAATAAAGCATGGTGCTTATACCCATATCGAACTTGTCCATATAGGCACCAGACAGGATTATGTTATCGAATAACTTCTCCACAAATGCCTCAGATGCGCCGAACAGCCTTGTGACATTCGCCGGCTATTGCCTGACGTTTGAATTCCGGGCGGTCCTGATAGTTGTACGCCAGGGAAACCTCTGTCTTAGGGATGTATCTTCCCTTGAAGACCTTGGTGGGAAGGCCGATAAACTTGGGGAACAGGATGCTTCCCGTGGCGCTTACCTCAGTGGAATAGGCGTCGGACTTTGGGCGGAACTGGAAGTTTCCCTTTACGCCAAGGTTAAGCACTTCTCCCCCGTGGAAGATGTTCCTGTGGTAGTAAGTGAGTTGGGGCGATATGCCGAAGAGCGCCGTGGAGTTCACGGACGCTTCCAGATTCACCTTGAAGCCCTGAAGGCCCGAGTTCCGGAGCGCTATATTGCAGTCTACCTTTTCACCGGGGGCCTCTGATGTGGTGATGTTCACGCCGGTGAGCATACCCACGTTGGAGAAACGGGAGTAGGTGGTGTTGATGACTTCCTCGTTGTAAAGGTCTCCGGGCCTGATGAGATTCAGCGTCTCAATTACTCCGGGACGTATTTTCAGCCTCCTGGGCTTAGTGACGGTGAGTTCTCCGATGGAGTATTTCTTATGCTCCCTGGCCGATGCAGGGCTGTCTCCAAGGGCGAAGTCACGGATACTCATCTTCAGTTTGGCGTTGCCGTCACCTGAGAGGGTATCGGCCTCAAAGAGATAGTAACTCTTGCTGAAACCGTAGTAGCCTTTGGTGCGGAAATACGCGGCGCTTCTGTCGGCCTCCTTTTCAATTACTTCCTCGGATAGGTACATCCCCTCCTTCAGGGAAACGTTCTCAAGGTCCTTGGTCCAGTCCTCCCTGAAAGTCCCGTAGGACGGGATGTCGTAGTCTATTGCGCTTATCTTGTAGCGCTTCCCAAGGGCCACGTAATAGGTTACGTAGACCATTCTCTTGCTTACGCGGACGTTGCTTTCAACCACGGAGCCGTAGTAGCCGGTGAAGCGGAGGTGGTTTGCTATGTTGTCTATTGTCTCGTCAACCTTGGAGGCGTCGTAGACCACGGGCGGGACGCCAAGTTTGCGGAAGAATCTCTGGAAACCGGTCTTCCCTTCCCCGCCCCAGTTGTATACCACAAGGGACGGACTGGTGCCAAGCATCCAGGCGTTGGGCTTCTGGAGAAGGTATGCGGAGAGGTCCCCGGCGTTGTAGTTTTTGTCGTTGACCCGGATTTTGTTGGAGCGCAGAAGGTACTCGCCGTCACGTAAAGTTCTGGTGGTACTGCAGGATGCTATGGCAAGCGCGGCTGCCAATGCAATAAATATGCGGCTCCTTGGTTTCATTCTTACAAAATTAATACTTTTTTTCCGTATATTTGCACTCACTACTTACTAAAGGCAAAACCATACGCTGATGAAAAACAAGTACATTGACCTTATAGATCAAACCTTCGACTTCCCCCAGGACGAATTTATGGTGGTGGACGGAAATCTGATGTTCAATGACATTGACCTTATGGAAATCATTGAGAAGTACGGTACTCCCCTCAAACTCACCTACCTTCCCAAGATTTCCTCCCAGATCCAGAGGGCAAAGCGCCTTTTCAAGGTTGCCATGGCCAAGGCGGATTACCAGGGAAAGTACCATTACAGTTACTGCACCAAGAGTTCACAGTTTGCCTTTGTGGTGCACGAGGCCCTGAAAAACGACATCCATCTGGAAACTTCATCGGCCTATGACCTGGACCTTATGCAAGCCCTGGAGAAGGACGGTTCCGTGGACAAGAGCAAGATCTATGTCATCTGCAACGGCTTCAAGCGCCCCCAGTACATAGAGAACATCGCAAAACTCCGCAAGGACGGCTGGCTCAACATAATCCCCGTGCTTGACAACAAGAACGAGTTCGAGGATCTGGCCGATCTTATCGAGGAAGAGACTATGATGGGAATCCGTATCGCCTCCGAGGAAGAGCCCAACTTTGATTTCTACACATCCCGCCTTGGAATCCGTTACTCCGATATAGTGAAGTTCTACAAGGACACGGTGGCAAAGTATCCCAACTTCCACCTCAAGATGCTGCACTTCTTCATAAACACCGGCATCCGTGACACCGCTTACTACTGGAACGAACTTTCAAAGTGCGTGAAGGTGTACTGCGAACTCAAGGCCATCTGCCCGGAACTTGACAGCCTTAACATCGGCGGCGGCCTTCCCAACAAGACTTCCCTGGCCCAGGACTTTGACTACGAGTATATGGTTGAGGAAATCATCAACCAGATCAAGGTCACATGCAACTCTTACGGTGTTCCGGAGCCCGACATCTTCACGGAATTCGGCAGTTTCACCGTTGGAGAAAGCGGCGCCACCATCTTCAAGATCCTGGACATCAAGCAGCAGAACGACCGCGAGAAGTGGTACATGATAGACAACTCCTTCATGACCTGCCTGCCTGACACCTGGGGCCTTAACCAGCGTTTCATCCTCCTTCCCGTGAACAAGTGGAACGACGAATACCAGAGGGTGTTCCTGGGCGGTCTCACCTGCGACAGCCAGGACTTCTATAATGCCGATTACCACGCAAACGCAATCTTCCTGCCCACCATCCGCAGCCGCAGGGAAAACCTGTACATCGGCTTTTTCCACACTGGAGCATACCAGGAGGCCATTTCCGGCTACGGCGGCATCAAACACTGCCTCATGCCTTCCCCCAAGCACATCCTCATAGACCGCGACAAAGAAGGCAACCTGGTCACTTCCGTCTTCGCAGAAGAACAGACCGCCGAATCAATGCTTAAAACTTTGGGATATTAGCCTTCCCGTCATGCCCGACCTGATCGGGCATCTAAAACAACCCGTCATACCCTTTACGTCATGCCCGACCTGATCTGGCATCTAATAAAAAAGAATGATCACTACCGCAGAAATAAAGTTCGTTAAGTCACTGTCACAGAAGAAATTCCGGGACAGTGAGGGACTCTTTGTCGTGGAAGGTGAGAAGATGGTCCAGGAAGCGCTGAAATCTGGTTTTGAGGTAGAGCGTGTTTACAGAAAAGAGGAGATTGGAGAGGCTGCAATGGCTAGGATATCGGCCCTTTCATCCCCTTCCCCGGTGCTGGCACTGGTGAAAAAGCCTGATGTGGCGTTCAAGGCTCCTTCGGAGGGTCTGTACCTGGCGCTGGACGGCATCAGGGACCCCGGTAATCTTGGTACTATCCTCAGGATTGCCGACTGGTTTGGCATTGATGCCGTATATGCCTCTGAAGATACCGTTGAACTGTATAATCCCAAGGTTGTTCAGGCCACTATGGGAGCAATTTTCCGTATACCGTTCTACACTACCAATATTCCTTCGCTGTGTTCTTCTTATCCCGGCAAAGTGTACGGTACCTTCCTTGACGGGGAGAATATGTACAGGAAGGAACTGTCGGCCACCGGAATCATTGTTATCGGCAACGAGGCCAACGGCATTTCAAAAGAGACGGCCGGCTGTGTGACCGACCGCCTCTTTATCCCTCCCTTCCCGGCCGATGACCCCGGCTCCGAATCCCTTAACGCCGCAGTTGCTACCGCCGTCACCGTTGCGGAGTTCCGCCGCCGTTCCCTTTAACGTCACCACATACCGTCATGCCCTCCCCCGTCATGCCCGACCTGATCGGGCATCTCCCGCCTCTCCGGGGGTGGACCTTAACCACTTCATATACAGTCAGTTATAGAATCTTCTCCCAAAAGTAGTTCCGGGAGAAGATTCTGTAATTTATTGATAACCACCTATTTAACCTCCACTCCTATTTGTCGATATTCCTTATCTTTGTTATGTCATGCCCGACTTGATCGGGCATCTGAAC
The DNA here is from genome assembly GCA_900319485.1 of uncultured Bacteroidales bacterium. Lineage (GTDB taxonomy): Bacteria > Bacteroidota > Bacteroidia > Bacteroidales > UBA932 > Cryptobacteroides. The sequence continues at coordinate 48,093 of ONOQ01000015.1, forward strand.
CTCTAACGTCATACCCGACCTGATCGGGTATCTGAAACCTCCACGTCATGCCCGACTTGATCGGGCATCTAAAACAACTAATATATGGAAACAAAAGGCTACATCTACATTATGACCAACTCCTCAAACAAGGTGTTGTATGTCGGAGTAACAAACAGTCTGAAACGAAGAATAGCGGAACACACCGATGGCCGTGGCTCCGCGTTCACTAGTAAGTATGATTGTCATAAACTAGTCTACTACGAAGTCTTTCCTAATATCGAGCAGGCTATTGCACGTGAGAAGCAACTCAAGCACTTCAAAAGGGCCTGGAAAGAGGATTTGATCAATGGCTTTAACCCAGGATGGGAGGACCTTGGAGTATCGATTATAGCTAATCCGAATGTGGTATGAAATGATGTTGCACTGGACTGTCCAATGCGGATGACTGCTTACTATATCGTGGCTCGAATCGTGCTGTCGTTTGAATCCGTGCACCCTCGACCTCAATAGGTTACTGGCCTATATATCTGCAAATAATTCTAAATAAATGATTACCTTTGTAATTGTAAGTAAGATCGTTTTTATGCGGAAATCATTATTCTTAGCATTTGTTTTCATTGGCATTTTGTGCATCGGTTGCCAGCCTCATAAACTGGATTTGAATCCGAAGATTGAAGAACCGGGTGTAACCCAAGTGGACCGCGCATTGCTCTATGGTGAATGGCATATATCCAAGGCAAAGTTCGCGGAAGATGCCACTATGACCGAATGGGCGCAGAAATACACGTGCCTTACTTTCAAAGAAAACGGCATCTATGAAGGCAAAGGCTATTACGGTGATGTTGAGGGCATCTATACCATTCAGGGAAGCGTCATAACTGTACTCATCAATAGTACTAATTACGTCAAGTACACAGTTCTTGCGCAAGCAGAAGATGCATTGACATTGAAAGCTTCATTCACCTCAACGCCTACACCTGTGTGGATTGAGTGCAATAAGGCTGAGTACCTAGAACCAGAACCCGGAGGAACCGTTACGGAGAATCAGTATTTCCAAACGGAATCATCAGTCCGGATGATGGTATCTTCCATATATGAGAAGGCAACCAATTTCTTGAATACCCTGTCAGATGTGGAATTGTTTATTATTAACGGGCAACGGGACAAACTGCAGCCATCATCACAGCATGTATACAATCTTTGGTCAGTTGGATATGAGACTGTGAGAAATGCCAATACTATAATCAGTGGTCTGAATAAAGTCAACGATTCGAATATCGGTTTTAATAAGTATCAGTATATTATCCATGCAAAAACTCTTCGTGATTTTGTGCTGTATAATATGAATATTATTTGGGGCGGCATTCCACTTGTTACAGAGGATACTACAATCGAGCTGGCCTCATCCCTATTCAGAACAGACGAAGTACTTGTCAATGATTTTCTAACCAATGATTTGCTCAACATCGGTTCCTTCCCCGAACGCCGCTGGGAACCAGGCAAGTATTGTGTTAATGAAAGAGTAATCAATACGTTGATGACAGAATGCCTCCTTGCTAAAGGAGACAAGTCAACGGCAAAACTATACGCAGAAAAAGCCGTAAATGGGGATGAGGGCGAATACTTTGTCCTCTGGAAACAAAACAGCAATGGCGCTGAGGGAGCTATAGGTCTTATAGTGTATTCAAAGCCTAAAGCACAACTTTATCTGAACGAAGCAAAGGGACAAACAGAGTCTCTTGAAAAGGAATGGGATGAGTCTTTCTATCACGTATATGGATATTGGGCTGCTCTTAAACGATTGGGCGTTGCCAAGGACAAAGTAGGATGTGAAGATTATCAATTACTCCTTCCTATACCGCAACAAGAGATAATCTATAATCCAAACATTACCCAAAACCCGGGATATTAATTATTTGATAGCCATCACAATTTGTCTGCGTTCGCGAGTCGTGGAAATGTTTGTTTAGTGCGATCAGACTTAAATGCGGAGATGTCGCGGTCTTTCCGGAAGAAAGAGATGCCCGATCAGGTCGGGCATGACGTGTTACACCGGGCATGACGGAAAAGAGACCCCCGGTCGGTGCCGGGGGTGACGTGAGGTGCCGGGGGTGACGTGAGGAGCTGGGCCTGACGTATGGCACCGGGCATATAATAAAAAACGCGTTTACACATTACGCAGATGGCATATTCTTTGATGAAAATGCCTTTTAAAAGTCATTCAATCTTCAAATTATGAATTTCAAGAAAGCATTTCTGGTCCTTTGTCTTGTTGTGGCCGGTAGTTTTGGAAGCGTTTATGCACAGACAGTGCTGGAAAAGCATTATTCTGATGAGATATTTATAACGGCTGGATTAAATGCGCCGATGCATAAATATTTTGTGTCAGGTCCGGTTTACGGCATTCATTACGGTCATAGTTACTTAAGTGGTATCGGTTTCAGGGCCGGAGTGCAGTATTCCCCTGATGTTGCCCAAATAGACGATGTATTGGGTTTTCCCATAGCTTTTACGTACAGAACACGCTCACTCAGTTGGGAGGAGCGATTTATCAACGGTATTAACGGTATCGACAATGCGGTTGAATCAGTGTCAACCAGTAGGTACATTGATTATAATCGTTTTGGGGACGGAATACTGGGTTTTCTTTCAGGGCTCTTTGACCGGGTGGAGTTTTTTGCAGGAGTGACTCCCGGATACAATTTTGGCGGAAGTTCTTCGCTTGGGATAGAGTATACCAGCGTAACGCAAACCACAAGATGGGTGGAAAAACCTACTTCTCTATACCTTTTGCTGGATGCCGGTTTCAATCTGAATTTCAAAATCTGGCGCTTTGACCTGAAACTGATGCCGGCTTTCCACTTCAATGTTTTGAACAGTTACGTCTATCATTCTGAGACAAAAGACCTTCTTAATGGCAGCACAATGCGCCAGACCGGCACGTTAAGATGGTTCTTCACCTTAAGTGGCGGAATAGGATTACATTTTTAGAAAAAGAGACCCCCGGTCGGAGCCGGGGGTGACGTGAGGGGCCGGGGGTGACGAGTTATTGAACTGAAACAACGGCGTAGCCAAAGGCTTTCACCGAGACGCTGTAGACGGTGCACGATGACGGCCTTGATGCCCAGATAGTCTAGCGCTTCCGGAGGGATGCGGAGGGTTATATCGGCCTCAGGGCCGAAGTTAGACACAAGAAGGTAGCACTCCTTGCCGTCGGAGCGGAGCCAGGCAAAGTGACGGTCCGGGTTGAAGGCACCGTCCTGACAGTAGCATAGGTCATAACTGAGGCCATTGGAAAATGCTGGTTTTCCAGCCAGCGAAAGCAGTTCCCTGTAAGCCTCCAGCACCTTTCCGGGGCCGAAATGCTTTGCGGCCCAGTCAAAGATTGAGGTGCGCCCGTCAAGACCGCTGAAGCCTTCCTTGTCCATACCTCTCTCCCCCGCTTCCTGCCCGAAATAGAGCATAAACGGGGCGGTGTTCCATAGGAGTGAAACCGCCAGAGCAGCGTAGCCTCTTTCCGGGCTGCCGCAGAAGAAATCTGACGCCAGGCGCTGCTCGTCGTGATTCTCCAGGAAGTTTAGCATATGCGGCTGGAGATCCCCCAGGAACTGCCAGTCACGGGTGATTCCCTTGGCAGATGCTCCGCTGCAGGAAACCGCCCTCAGGGTATCGTAGAGGCCGCATTTGTCATAGAGAAGGTCAAAGCCCACCTCTTCCACGTACATGCGGTATTTGTCTTTCTGGTACACCTCTGCGATGAAGATGATCTGCGGGAATTCCTCCTTGATTTTGGCTATGAGCCACTGCATGAACTGCGGCGGAACCATCTCCACCATATCGCATCGGAAGCCGTCCACGCCTTTGAGGGCCCAGAAGCGCACAATTTCGTACATCTTGTCCCAGGTGCGGGTGTGGAAATCGCAGTAGTTTATGCGCACGGTTTCCCACCAGTCGTTGATGTCCGGGGCCGATGTGAAGGCGTTGCCGGAGGCCTTTGCGGGATACTCCTTAAAGTTGCATTTTACGGGCAGTTTAAGCTGCTGTCCGGGATAATAATAGAAGTCATTTTCAGGAGCCCAGTGAACGCTGGTATTGTCCTCTTTTCCAAGGTTAACGTTCTCCCTTGCAACGTGGTTTGGAACAAAGTCTATGACCACTTTGAGTCCAGCTTTGTGAGTCCTTTCAACAAGTTCAAGGAATTCTTGCATTCGGTTTGCCGAATTGTCTGCAAGATAAGGATTTACGTCGTAGTAATCTACAATGGCGTAAGGGCTTCCGGCATCTCCTTTCACCACCTTTTCAGTAGCCGATGTAGCGTGGCGGATTATACCCGTGTACCAGATATAATGGGCACCGAGCCCCTTGACATATTCAAGGGACCCGGCGTCAATTGATGAGAATTTACCATTTCCCCAAAGCCTTGGGAGCATCTGGTAAATGACGGATTTCATACTACCAGTTCAGGATCTTGCGGAAGTCGTACTCCTCAGGATTGGGAACGTACTTCTTTGCGGCCTCATAATCGGCCGGAGTGATGAAGTGGCAGAGGTGATTGAAGTAGTTCTGGGCGATGCCGCCGTCAATTGCAACCCTGCGCGGAGGAATCTTTCCGTCTGCGCCCTGGAGATCCTTCAGGTACAGGGGCTTGGCCTCTCCGAAGGCGTCCACGTATACCATACAGCCTGTTTCGCCTTTCTTGAAGAGTTCATAGGCGCCCATTGCAAGTTCACTGCAGTAAGTGAGGTCAAATGCAATTGGATCCTGGCAGCGGACGTCGTAGCCAATCTCAACGGGACGGGTCTTGACCTTAAGGCCGATAGCCTTGAACTTCTTCTCAAGGATGTCGTTGAAAAGGACAGCCTTGGAGATCTTTCCAAGTTCCGGGTGGCCGTGTTCGTCATAGGTCATTGAAACGCCGGCGTTCTTGATTTCCTGAGGGTCAAGGTCATGGAAAACGCCCTCTGCAACTACCACAGTGCCGTAAGGGATGCCAAGGATGTTGCGCTTGAGGATGGCGGAAAGGGCAAGGTTCACAATCTTGTCAAGGGTGATTTCCGTCTTGTTGAACATCTCGGGGATGATGGTCATAGGGCAGTGGGTTGCCTCGCCGATACCAAGGGCAAGGTGACCTGCGCTGCGCCCCATTGCGCTGATGATGAGCCAGTTGCCGCTGGTGCGGGCATCCTCATACACGGTGCGTGCAAGGTGCGCGCCCTCGTCCTTTGCGCTGTTGAAGCCGAAGGTGGGGGTGTTATTGGGCAGAGGTAGGTCGTTGTCGATGGTCTTGGGAACGTGGATGTTGTGGATGGGATACTGCTTTGCCTCAAGGAACTTTGCGATTCGGTTTGCGGTGGATGCGGTATCGTCACCGCCGACGGTCACAAGGAGTTTGATGTTGTTGTCCTGGAAAAGGCCCAGGTTGAAGTTCTCCTCAAAGTCTTTGTCCGTGGGTTTGAAACGGCTCATCTGGAGGTAGGAACCGCCGCGGTTGAAGTAGGCATCGGCCTTGAAGAAATCTATGTCCTCCGTGCGGGGGCTCTTGGAGAAAAGCCCGCTGTAACCGCCGTGAAGGCCGATTACACGGTAACCGTTTGAAAGGAAAGTCTTTGCGACAGACATTACGACGGTGTTCATACCCGGGGCCGGGCCGCCGCCACAGAGGATAATGATGGAATCTTTCATAAGTGCAATTTATGTTTTGTAAAATACTTTCTTTAAATCATACAAAGATAGTAAGAATTAACGTGATTTGAAATATACGCGATACCGCTTTTTTTTGCTATCTTTGTACAATTATGGACTATAGTGAGGCAAAACATAGGATAGAGGAACTCAAGGCCGTTCTCCTGGAGAACAGCCGGAAGTACTACGTGGAGAACGCCCCCACCATGAGCGACTACGAGTACGACTCCCTCATGCGTGAACTGGAAGCCCTTGAAACGCAGTTTCCTGAACTCGCCACTGAAGACTCCCCCGCCCGCCGCGTAGGCTCGGACCTTGAGTCCGGATTCAGGAAGTATCCTCACAAATATCCTATGCTATCCCTAGGCAACACTTACTCCATAGATGAGGTTGAAGAGTTTGCCGAAAGAGTCACAAAAACCCTTGACAGGCCCTTCACGTACAGCGTGGAACTCAAATACGACGGAACCGCCATCTGCCTCACCTACCGTAACGGCGTCCTTTTCCGCGCACTCACGCGCGGAGACGGCGTGAAGGGAGACGACGTAACCGCCAACGCCCGCCGCATAGCCAATATCCCTCACTCCCTGAAGGGCACGGGCTGGCCTGAGGAATTTGAGATAAGGGGTGAGATCCTTATGCCCTATGAGTCCTTCGACCGCCTCAATGAGGAGCGTGAACTTGCGGAGGAACCCCTCTTTGCAAATCCCCGTAACGCCGCCAGCGGCTCCCTGAAACTCCAGAATCCGGAGGAAGTTGGAAAGCGCGGCCTTTTCTGCGTGCTTTATCATATACCTGTGGGGCAGGTCCAGTACCCAACTCACAATGAAGCCCTTAACGCTGCAGCGGAATGGGGCCTTCCCGTTGGGGACAAACGCCAGATATGCAGTAGCATTGAAGAGATAGAGGCGTTCATCGGCAAATGGGACACGGAGAGAAAAACCCTCCCCTATGCCACCGACGGCATTGTAATCAAGGTAAACGAACTCGCCTACCAGGCAGAACTGGGTTATACCGCCAAGAGCCCCCGATGGGCCGTGGCATACAAGTATAAGGCGGAGCAGGCCTGCACGCCGGTACTTTCCATTGACTATCAGGTGGGCCGTACCGGCGCCGTGACGCCCGTCGCCAACCTTGAACCCGTTTTCCTTTCCGGAACAATGGTCAAGCGCGCCACCCTTGTCAACGAAGACCAGATCCGCGCCCTGGACCTTCACGAAGGAGATTGGGTATATGTGGAAAAGGGCGGTGAGATCATCCCCAAGATAACGGGCGTTGAAGAGTCAAAGCGTGAGCCCGGCGCAAAGGTGCCCGTGTTCCCTGCCGTCTGTCCTGACTGCGGCACTCCCCTTGTGCGGGTTGAAGGAGAAGCCAAATGGTTCTGCCCCAATCGCAAGGGCTGCCCCACCCAGATTAAGGGCCGATTGGAGCATTTTGTCACCCGCAAGGCAATGAACATCCTCTGCGGAGAAGCCACCATCGAGCAACTCTACTCCCTTGGCCTTGCCAGGGTGCCATCGGACCTTTACCGGCTCCGTGAGATGGACCTTGTGCGGCTTGAGGGCTGGAAGGAAAAATCGGCCTCCAGATTCACTCAGTCCGTGAAGGAATCCCTTGCCGTACCGTTTGAGAGGGTGCTCTTTGCAATTGGAATCCGCTTTGTGGGAGAAACCACCGCAAGGGATATAGCCCGCCATTTCGGAAGCATAGACGCCGTTATGGCCGCCACAAGGGAAGAACTCCTGGAAGTCCCTGAGGTTGGGGACGTGATTGCCGACAGCATAATCGCTTTCTTTGCCGATAAGGACAATATCCGTGAGGTAAACGCCCTTAAAGAGGCCGGTCTCCGGATGTCCGCAGAGGTGAAAGAGGCCACTTCCAGCGCCCTTGAAGGCAAAACCATAGTAATAAGCGGCACCTTCTCAATATCCCGTGATGAGATGAAGGCCCTCATTGAAGCCAACGGCGGCAAGAACGGCTCTTCCGTCAGTTCCAAAACCTCATACCTCCTTGCCGGTGAAAAACCCGGCCCTGAAAAGGTGAAGAGGGCACAGGACCTTGGCGTAGAAATCATTGACGAAGCCACGTTTATGGTTCTTATCGCCCCGTCGGAGGAGGCACTGTCTCCTGAATCGTCGGCTGCGCCGACCCCTCCCACTGCCTTCGGCAGCGGGCCCCTCCCTCTTACCCGGCCGAGGGTGGCCAGGGATTCCAGAGACAGTGCCTCCTCCGACGGAGTGGATAGTTTGTTTGAACCAACGCTGTTTTAGTGATGTTTAAGAAACTGTGGCATAAGATTCAGGTGATTATCCGGTGGGCATCCATCTGGATATACCGGATCACGCGGTTTCTGACTCACGACATATTCTATCTGAGGGAACAGGATTTCTCACGGTGGAAAGGACGCCTAGTGAAGGATGCAAAGACCGTGATCCTGATGCTCACAACGTTCAGTTCCCAGAAAATCGGCTACCAGGTGACGGCCCTTGCATACAGAAGTATGATGAGCGTGGTGCCGGCCATAGCAATCGCGTTCTACCTCACTTCCGGCGTGGGGATGAAGGATATGTTCAAGGATATCCTCCTTGACAACCTTGGCGACATTAATTTCACCCAGGTGCTTATGGGCGCCGCCGACAACATTGTGGACGTGGCCCAAAGCGGCCTCTTCGGTTTCATCTCCATGGCATCCTTCCTGTGGATAGTGCTGTCCCTGATGATAACCGTGAGGAGCGTTTTCAATAACGTCTGGAAGGTGGACAAGGAGAGGAACTTCCTAAAGATGATAGGCGTCATTATCGGCATAACCATAATGGCCCCGTTTGTGGTGATTATCTTCTTCTCCGGGTCTGTGGTGTATTCCCATATTCTGGACGTGCTGTTCCCCGGAACGGAGTTCATCTACTCCACAATCAAGAGTTTTATGTCCTGGCTGCTGTTTGCCGGCGCCAGTGTGCTTATTATGTCGGCAATGTACAAGTTCATCCCCGGAACAAAGGTGAGGTTCAGGTACGCCATCAAGGCGGCCCTCATTTCCGGTCTGGTGTTCACCGGCGTGCAGTACCTGTACCTGGAAACCCAGATGATGGTGGCAAAGGTAAGCGCCGTGTACGGTGTCCTGGCGGCCCTCCCCCTGTTTATGGTGTGGCTGAATCTTGGATGGACCATAATCCTGTACGGGGCGGAACTCTCCTTCGCCTTCCAGAACGTTGACAGGATGGGTATCACCAACGAGCAACTTGACAAGATGTATGCAGAAGCCGTCCGTGAGAGGAAGGAGAGGCATCATAAAGGTTTAGAACTATGAGTTTTTCAGAGTTTACACAGAAAGATTACGACTGGATAAGGCGTGACTACGAGGTCCTGAGGGCATCGGCCGAAAAACGATGCGCCAACGAGCGGGAACTCGCGGTGGTGGAAAAGGCCTTTGAGTTTGCCAACAACGCCCATCGTAATGTGAGAAGGCGCAGCGGCGAGCCTTATATGCTCCACCCTATCGCCGTGGCGCAGATAGTGGTAGACAATATCGGCCTTGGATACAAGTCAATATCGGCCGCCCTGCTGCACGACGTAGTGGAGGACACGGATTATACCGTGGAGGACATAAGGGCCGAATTCGGGGACAAGATAGCAACCCTGGTGGACGGCCTCACCAAGATCAAGAACGTCCTTGACACTGAGCAGAAGACCCACGGCACGGACATCTCCCAGCAAAGCCTCCAGGCCGAAAACTTCAAGCGTATCCTCCTCACGCTCAACGACGACGTCCGCGTGGTGCTCATAAAACTGGCCGACCGCCTCCACAACTGCCGCACCATCGAGCATATGCCGGAGCACAAGAGGGACAAGATCCTCTCAGAGACTATGTTCATCTTCATCCCCCTTGCCCACAGGCTTGGCCTTTATGGGATAAAGAGCGAACTTGAGAACATCTGGCTGCGCTACAAGGAGCCCGACGCCTATGAGGAAATCAAGGAAAGGATTGACAAGAGGGTTCAGGAGAAGGGGTCGGAGATGAACGAATTCGTGGAGCCCATTGAGAAGGCTCTCTCCGATGCCGGCTTTAAATTCACCATCAAAAAACGCATCAAAACCCCTTATTCCGTGTGGCGGAAGATGGAGGAGAAGCAGATTCCCTTCGAGGAAGTGTATGACCTCTATGCCATCAGGATAATCTTTGAGCCCACGGAGAATTCCCGTGAGACGGAGCGTGACCAGTGCTATCACATATTCTCCACCATTACAGGCATTTACCGCTATATGCCGGAAAGACTCCGTGACTGGGTGAGACATCCAAAGAGCAACGGCTACGAGGCCCTTCACTGCACGCTCCTGAGTAACAGCGGCGTGTGGGTTGAGGTCCAGATCCGCACCCACAGGATGGACGACATAGCGGAAAAGGGTATAGCCGCACACTGGATGTACAAGCGTAACGGCTTTGTGGGCGAGGGTGACAACGAGATGGACCTCTGGCTCACCCGGATCAAGGAAATCCTGGTGAACCCTGACGTGAATGCCCTGGAACTTCTGGATATCATCCACAACGACCTAACATCGGCCGAGATTTACGTGTTCACGCCCCGCGGGGAGCAGCGCACCATCCAGAAGGGTGCCACGGTGCTTGACTTTGCATACCTTATCCATACGGAAATAGGCAACAAGGCCATTGCGGCAAAGGTGAACCAGAAACTGGTGAGCCTGAACCACGTGATAAAGACCGGGGACAAGATTGAGATAATCACCGCCGAGGAAGCGAAGCCTCAGCCTGAATGGCTCCAGTTCCTTGTCACGCATCGCGCGCGCACGCTTGTGCAGGACTACTTCAAGACGCAGAGGCGTCAGGTCCTGGATTCCGGCCGGAGCATCCTCGAAGACCGCGTCCAGCAACTTGGTTTCACGCTTGACGAAACAACGCTGCAGCGCATCGAGGTTGCGTATCACTCTGAATCAAGGGACGAACTCTTCTATAATATCGGCCTTGGAAACCAGAGCCTTGAAAACCTTGAGGAGGTGCTTAAGAAGTCTTCCGGCACAAGGATTTCCTGGCTGAGGAGAGTCCTTCACCTTGAGGACAAGCCGGAGGCGGAGAAAGCGGAAACCTTTATCATCGGCTCTTCAGACCCGGATTCCCCGCGCTTTTCCATCGCCACCTGCTGCAACCCCATCCCCGGAGACCCCGTGATTGGTTTCAAGGCCCCGGACGGCGTAGTCACCGTGCACAAGAAGAGTTGCCGCGTTGCAGAGCGCATCGCCGCGTCCCACGGAGACTGGGTGGTTGTTCCAAAGTGGCTGGACCAGGCCGAAGACCGCTCCTTCCTTGTGAGGATCTCCCTCAAGGGAATAGACCGTATGGGCCTTCTCAACGAGATTTCCCGCTACGTGTCCCTGGTTATGGGCGTGAATATGAGAAAGTTGTCGCTTCAGGCCGAAGGCGGTATCTTTGACGGCTTCATAGACCTTTACGTGCCTTCCAGGGAAACCCTGGAGGAGATGATGAAGAACCTCCAGGCCATTGACGGCATAGAAAATGTGACCAGAACGGAAATATGAATCTAAGAAAGTTCATACCCCTCATACCCGTGGCACTCATCCTTGGGAGCCTGATGTTCCCGTGGGGCTGCGCAAACACCACTACGCCCCCTTCAGGCGGAGACAAGGACACCATTCCCCCGGAGATGACCAAGATCTCCCCTATGCCCGGAACGGTGAACGTGAATCCCCACAGGACCAAACTGGTTTTCACATTCAACGAATATGTGAAGATCAAGGACGCCAACGGAATCTTCCTTTCCCCTCCCCTTGAGAAAAAGCCCAAGGCCGTGATAAAGGGAAAGTCGGTTGTGGTGAGTTTTGAAAGCGACCTTGATACCAACACCACTTATACCCTGGACCTTACCGGCGCCATCGCCGACAACAACGAGGGCAATATGTTCCCGGGCTTTACGCTGGTGTTCTCCACCGGTCCACAGATTGATTCCATGTGCCTGACGGGCCTTGTGCAGGATTTCCAGACGCTCAAGCCCCTCAAGGCGGTCACCGTTATGCTGTATAAGGACCATACCGATTCCGCAGTGTTCCTGAGGCGTCCGTATGCCGCAGCCAAAACCGACGACTGGGGCTTTTTCAGCATCCGAAACATCAAGGACACGCTCTACCGCGTATATGCCGTAAAGGACGAGAACAACAACAATATGTACGATCCCGAAACGGAGCGGATAGCCTTCCTGGATACCCTGTTCAGGCCAAAGACCGTATACAACGACTCAATCTACGAACTCAAGAAGTTCGAGATGAAGGATACTGCCCTGTGCCTTGCCAGAAAGACGGACTTCGAACTCAATATGTTCCGTGAAAAGCCTTCCAAGCAACTGATAGTGAAGAAGGAAAGGGTTGGTGTGCGTACGGCTTACCTTACCTTTATGGCTCCGGATGCAAAGATCCACGATATGAGGATAAAGGGCCTGCCCCGTGAGAAACTCATCTCCCAGTTCAACCCTCAGAAAGACTCCCTGGAACTTTGGGTGAACGACCAGCGTAAGATGCCCGACACCCTACAACTGGTGATAAAATACGACAAAACGGACACCACTGGAACGCTTGTGCCAACGGAAGAGACCGTAAGGCTGGCCCTTGACAAGAAAGTGAGGGCGGAAATGATGAAAAAGGCCAACGACATCCGCAGCCGCAAGCACGAGGATACCATTGCCGTTATGAAAACCACGGCCGATGCTACCACCGTGGAGCAGTACGGCTACCAGATAGAGTTCCAGTACCCTCTCATTATGGAGTCCTGGGATTCCCTCACTATGAGGAGCGTGAACCCGCGCCAGCAGGAAGCGAAGATGGAATATGTCCTGGAGAAGGATTCAACCAACCTCAGGAAGTTCTCCATAAAGCCCACAACGCCTTTCCAGCAGGGTTTTGACTATTATCTGAAGATTCCTCACCGTAAGTTCAGGGACGTCAACGGCTATTACAACGACAGTACGGAACTGAAGGTCACCCTCCCCAAGGACGACAAACTGAGCAGCATCACCCTGGAACTTTCCGGCGTGCGCAACAAGTACATCGTGGACCTCCTTGGAGAGAAACGCGACAAAGTTATCCGCAGTTTCATAGTTGAGGCCGACGGTCCCCTGCTGTTCCCCTATCTGAAAGCCGGAAAATACTGCATAAGGATAACGGAAGACCTTAACCGCAACAATATTGTGGACACCGGAAACCTTCTGGAGCACCGCCAGCCGGAGAAAGTGCGCTTCTTCAAAGTGGACGACCAATTCCTTATCCAGGTGCTGGAAAGAAGCGAGATGGTGTGGACCCTTGACCTTGAGGAGATGTTCAGATGACGGGTAAAAGACTCATACTGACAGGCCTTCTCCTTCTTGCAGGCCTTGCCGCCAGGGCCCAGGTGGACCTTGATGCGGAGTTCTTCTCCCTGCCCTCCGAAATAACCGGGGAGTATCTTGACAGCGTCACCGTCCAGAAGATGTCCCCCAACAATTACTGGGCTGCAGGCGTGTTCGGAGGCGTAACGCTTAACTACGGTTACTTCAACCCCACCAGGTACACCCGCTGGATGGCGCAGTACCCGGCATACGGATTCTCCGTCATCCGCCACTACACCATGTTCAATATGTTCCCCAATATGGCGCTGGAGTTCGGCGCCCAGATGGGGCACGAGGGCTACGAGTTCAAGATCAACAAGGAAACCGGTCTCAGGACCAATGTGGAGCCCGGTACGGGCGCTTACAAGATATATATGAAGGTGCCGGAGGTATTCTTCCTCACCCATTTCCACGGAGACCTCTCCGACCACTTCAAACTGATGCTGAAGATCGGCATCTACGGAGGATACAGGCTGGACATAAAGCGTGACATAGATGAGAGATATGCCCCGTATGACCAGTATATGTCCACCCAGTACAAGTTTATGGACTATGACCGCAGGCCTTCATACGGCGTAAGGGGCGGAGTCGGCTTCGGCCTTATGTTCGACCCTATAGAGATTCACGTTATGGTCCAGGGCAAGTGGGGATGGAATTCTTTCTGGAATCCGGACTATACAAACAAGTTCTACTACCGCTTCGGATATCCCCTTGATTCCGGCCTTACCATCGGCGTATATTATCAACTTACTCCAAGGTTCGGCCATACGGGGTCTCAACTGAGAAAACTTGCAAAGAAGATAGTGGAAGAAGAAAACACGTTAAGAGATGCTAGAGACTAAGACTGTCACCGTTGGTTCCAACGTACTTATAGGAAGCGGCCACCCCATTGTGGTCCAGACAATGTGCAACACGCATACCTCGGACGTTGACGCAACGGTGGCCCAGTGCCGCCGCCTTGCCGCCGCGGGCTCTGAACTTATCCGCATCACCGTGCCCTCGATGAAGGACGTCCCCTGCCTTGAGGAAATAAGCCGGAGGCTTCGCGCGGAGGGTATCGGCACTCCCCTTGTGGCCGATATCCACTTTTCCCCCGAGATTGCCATGGCCGTGGTCCCCATCGTGGAGAAGATCTTCGGATTACGGAAGAGCCATTCGTATCGGCCTTAATCACGGATCCCTTGGAAAGTACATCATAGACAAGTACGGGAACACGCCGGAGGCAATGGCCCTTGCCGCCTTCGAGTGGGTACAGATGTGCCGGGAGGCCGATTTCCACAACGTTGTGGTGTCCCTGAAGGCCTCCAACACCGTGGTGATGGTCCAGGCGTACCGCCGCCTTGCCGCCATGATGCAGGAATCAGGCGTGGTGTATCCACTTCATGTGGGCGTAACAGAGGCCGGAAACGGAGACAGCGGCCGCATAAAGTCCTGCGTCGCCATTTCAACCCTTCTTTCCGAGGGTATCGGCAATACTATCCGCGTGTCCCTCACCGAAGACCCCGCCAATGAGATTCCCGTTGCGCAGTACCTTGCGCACAGGTACTCATCGGCCCCGGCCCCTGCCGGAATGAGTGAACGGGAGGAAACCATCCTAAAGGCGGCCTGCGACTGGGGCGCTCCCCTTCTGAATCATCAGATTGACGACATTCCCATTGAGGACGAATACCTCAAGGATGAGATCCTGCAGGCCTGCAGGCGCCGTTTCTATAAACCGGAGTACATTGCCTGCCCCGGCTGCGGAAGGACGCTCTACGACCTTGAAAACACATTCAATAAGGTAAAGGAGCGCACCTCCCATTTCAAGGATGTGGTGATTGCCGTCATGGGCTGCATAGTGAACGGCCCCGGAGAGATGGCCGATGCCGATTACGGCTATGTGGGAGAAGGTTTCGGGAAGGTTACCCTGTACCGTAAAAAAGACCCCGTCCTTAGGCATATACCTGAAGACGAGGCTGTAGATAAACTTGTCGAGCTAATTCGAAGGGATTCGGAGCAAAGCGACGCAGGGGGTCTGGGGGATTAGTCCCCCAGTCAGTGAAACTGATATTCTAGCTATCCGGCAGGATAGCAAGGATAGATTCAACTGCCCTTACCTTATCTCCAACCTTCACTTTAACATCGGCTTCAAGAGGGACAAAAAGGTCTATCCTGGAGCCGAATTTTATTACTCCGCACTGGTCTCCGCGGTACTCTATCTTTCCGGGCTCTGAGTAGCACACTATACGGCGGGCGAAAGTACCTGCAATCTGTTTGAAGAATACGGAGCCGTATTCGTTTTCCATACAGGAGGACGAGTGCTCATTGAGTTCCGACGCTTTTTCGTGGAAGGCCAGGATGTATTTTCCGGGGTGGTACTGGTAATAGGTTACCCTGCCGGTTATGGGCCAGAAGTTGCAGTGTACGTCGAAGAAATCCATATATACGGATATCTGGATGCACTCCTTCTTGAGGAACTCTTTCTCAAAGACCTTGTCCACAATAACCACCTTTCCGTCGGCTACGGAGGTTACCAGCCTGTGATTCCCTTCATCCGGGGCGTTCCTGTTGGGAACCCTGAAGAACCAGGTGATGAATATCATAAACACCACCATAACGGCGCACAGGGGGATGCTGATCCACAGGATGGGGATGAAACGCGCTGCAAGGAAAATGAGTACCGCGCAGATGCACCAGGAGGTCAGGATTGTTCCGTAGGAATCTTCATCAATTTTGATCCACTTCATAGCCTTAGACTAATTCAAATAAAAGAAGGTAAATATAACCGGCGGGAATGGCGAACAGGGCGCTGTCAAAACGGTCCATGAGGCCGCCGTGGCCGGGAATGAGGTTTCCGGAGTCCTTGATGCCTGCGGCGCGTTTCCACAGGGATTCAAAGAGGTCTCCGAAAACTCCCGCAACGCTCATAATGGCGGCCATGATGAGGCAGTGCCAAATGGGGAAGGTAAAAAGCCCGGTCCAGTAAAGGATAGCCCCTGCAAGGACAGATGTGAGAAGGCCGCCTATAAAGCCCGCCCAGGATTTCTTGGGGGAAATGGAGGGACAGAGTTTTGCGGGCCATATTTTCTGGCCAAGGAGCATCCCGAAGCAGTATGCGCCTGTGTCGGAGGCCCAGATGATGATAAAGAACGCAACCATCAGAAGGCCGCTGAAAGTGCCGTTGCTGTAAACTACGACGTTTGACAGGGCAATTGGAATGCCGATATAGAGAAGACCCGCGTACAGATAGCCCGTTTTGAGGAAGTCCTTGTGATCCTTCTGGAAAATGGACCATATCATTATGGCTCCGGTGAGGATGAAAAGGCTGGGAAAAAACGTTTCTGATAAGGATTCACCCCTGTAAAGGCAACTTCCCGCTATCCACACAAGGGCGGCGCCCATACAGGCTGCAAAATCCTGCAGCACCCTGTAAGAGTTTCCCATTGTCATCCGGTAAAACTCGCTTAGCATTATGTAGGAGATAAGCGAGAACAGGATTATGAACACTATCCTGTTAATAAGGAGCCCTCCCAGCATTACTGCAAGGAAGAGGACTCCGAATATGGTGCGTTTTACTGTAGGGTTCATTCCGCGGGTGATGTTTGGAACTGGTCATCGGCCTTGGGTTTTACCTTGGGCCCCAGGATTTTCTCAATATCCTCTGCAAAGATAACTTCTTTTTCCAGAAGGAGAGCGCCAAGGCTCATAAACTCTTCCTTGTGCTCATCTATGAGTTTACGGGTTCTGTCGTGAACTTCCTTGACAATGGATTTCACCTCCTTGTCCATAAGCTCCGCCGTTTTCTCAGAGTAGGGCTTCACCAGGTTGTAGCCGCGGGCGCCGCTGGAATCGTAGAAAGAGAGGGCTCCCACGTTATCCGACATACCGTAGTACTGGACCATTGCGTAGGCCATTCCGGTCATACGCTCAAGGTCATTGAGGGCGCCCGTGGAAGGCTCTCCGTTGAGGATTTCCTCCGCTACGCGGCCGCCGATGAGGACGCTCATCTGGTCCATCATAATTGAACGGGACCAGTTTTTCCTTTCCTCCGGGAGGCTCCAGGTAAGGCCCAGTGCGTTTCCGCGGGGGATGATGCTTACCTTGAACACGGGATCTGCGTAAGGAAGGAGCCAGCCAACAAGGGCGTGACCGGCTTCGTGATAGGCCGTGGTGCGTTTTTCCGCGGGAGTCATAATGGTGTTGGACTTTCTCTCAAGACCGCCGATAATGCGGTCTACGGCATCCAGGAAGTCCTGCTGGAGCACGGCGGTGTGGCCGCGTCGGGCAGCCGTGAGGGCTGCTTCGTTGCAGACGTTGGCTATATCGGCCCCGGAGAAACCCGGAGTGTGCTTTGCCATAAACTCCACGTTGAAGTCTTCTCCCAGTTTGATGCCCTTGAGGTGCACCTGGAATATTTCCTCGCGTTCCTTCAGTTCAGGGAGTTCCACGTGAATCTGGCGGTCAAAGCGGCCGGCGCGCATAAGGGCCTGGTCAAGGATGTCGGAGCGGTTGGTGGCGGCGAGAACGATTACGCCGCTGTTGGTGCCGAATCCGTCCATTTCCGTGAGGAGTTGGTTGAGGGTGTTCTCACGTTCGTCGTTGGATGAGAAGCCTCCGTTTTTGGCCCTTGCGCGGCCTACGGCGTCAATTTCATCAATGAATACGATGCACGGAGCCTTCTCCTTTGCCTGGCGGAAGAGATCCCTCACGCGTGATGCGCCTACGCCCACGAACATTTCCACGAAGTCTGAACCGGAAATGGAGAAGAAAGGAACGTTGGCCTCCCCTGCCACAGCCTTTGCAAGCAGGGTTTTACCGGTACCGGGAGGGCCCACCAGGAGGGCTCCCTTGGGGATTTTGCCGCCAAGGGCGGTGTACTTGGAAGGGTTCTTGAGGAAGTCCACTATTTCCATAACTTCCTCCTTGGCGCCGTAAAGGCCCGCCACGTCCTTGAATGTGACGTTCACCTGGCCTTTATCGGCCTCCTTTGCGGTGGACTTACCAGTGTTGAAGGGGTTGAAACCGCCTCCTCCAGGGCCTCCGGGGCCGCCTGCGCCACGGTTTACGCCGCGGAACATAAGCACCCAGAACAATATGAGGATAAGGAGCGGGAGTATCATCTGGAGGATATCCATCCAGACGCGCTCCTGGTTTTTCATTATGACCTTGAACTGGTCCTGGGGTATGAGTTTGGAGTTTAGTTCCTGGAACTGGGTTTCAGGGTCAAACTTGGTTGAGACCAGGAAATAGAAGTGAGGGGCGCGCCTCGGGGGCTGCCCGCCGTGGAATTTGTCGGCGTACTTTGCAAGGCGTTCCGGACGAACCTTTACCTCTCCCTTGAAGTCGTTGCGGATAAAGGTTATTTCCGCAACGTCTCCGCTTTCAATCATATTCTGGACATCCGTCCATTCAATCTTTTCCGGCGCTGCGGTGCGCTGGTTGGAAAACAGCATATAGCCTATTCCAATGAGCAGCAGGACGTAGAACCAGGAAAAGTTGAAACTTATAGTTTTCTTTGCCATTTAGTCCTCTTTTTTTGCCGATTTTGTGCTTTTGCGAAGTTGGTACTCCTTGCGGGGGACATCGGCCCAAAGGTCCTCCAGGCGGTAGAAATCCCTGTATTCCTTAAGGAAGACGTGCACCACTATGTTGCCGTAGTCCTGAATTATCCAGAAGTTGTTGCCTTCCCCCTGGGAGCGGAGAAGCCTGTGGCCTTCCTCCCGCATCTTTTCCTCTATGTTGTCTGATATGGCGCCAACCTGGGTAGTGTTTGAGCCGCTGCACACCACAAAGTAATCCGTGATGGCACCGTCAATTGCCCTTAGGTCAAGGGATACAACGTCCTCTCCTTTCTTGTCCAGGATAGCGTCTGCGATAAGCCTAAGATCGTGGGTAATCATATTTGTGTTTTTCCTTAAATCATACAAAGATAATCAAAAAACCCGCCATATCAAACCCTCTGCCAAATTGACAGATTGGACATAGGCCGATTTTGCTTATATTTGTACCTGAAAGCGGTTAAAAGTGCCGGTTTAGGGGTTGTAACAAAAATGTTACCATTTATAACTCTTTTGTTATATTGATTGAAAATGAGTGCTAAAAAGTATATTCAGGTGATAGTCCCGCTAAAACTGGACTGGGAGCCTGTATACTCCGTCCCGGATGGCCTGCAGGTGTCAGAAGGAGACCGGGTAAGCGTCATTTTCTCCGGAAAAGAGTACATTTCCGTTGTCAGCAAGACGGATGTTACGCCCCTTGACGGAATCCGTGAGAGCGATATCCAGGAAGTTCTTGACAAGGTGGATTACCTCCCCCGCATAACGGAGCGGGAACTGCGTTTTTGGAAGATGACAGCCTCCTATTACTTGTGCACTCTTGGTGAGGTTTACAAAAGCGTCTATTTCCAGGACCAGAGACCGCCCCGCAAATGGGTCCCGAAAGACAGGAGCGCCATTGCCTCGGAACCGGTTCTGTCACGGGAATTGGAATCGGCCTTTGAAGGCACGCTTGACGCCTTCACCAAAGGCCGCACCGTGCTTTTTCAAGGAGCCGGTCATGAGGACCGCACTGAACTTTATCTGAAACTTGCGGTAAACGCTGTAAATAAAGGCAAATCAGTGCTTTATCTTGTTCCTGGAATTGCAGTATCGGCCCTTTTGGAAAAGCGCGTCCGGGAGGTTTTTCCTGAGGTCTCAATTTACCACAGCGGGCAAACCGCCGCAAAGAAAAGGGACATTGTGCTGGAAGCCCGGCAGGGGCGTCCCATGCTGGTGCTTGGCACAAGGAGTTCCCTATTTATCCCTTTCAGCAACCTTGGTCTTGTGATAGTTGATGAGGAGCAGGACGTCTTCTACAAGCAGGACTCCCCCGCTCCCCGTTATCACGCCCGTGAATGCGCCATAATGCTTGCCTCGGTATGCGGCGCAAACGTGATCCTTGGAAGTTCCACTCCATCCCTGGAGGCCCTTCACAATGCCCGAACGGGGCTTTTTGCCGATATACGGCCATCCGGAGAGGCGGATAGCAGCCGCCACGCCGTAATTGTTATCGATACCTCTGCCGAGCGCCGTAAGCGCGGTATGGTTGGAGAAGTGTCGCTGAAACTGCTTGCAGAGGTGAAGAAAGTAGCGGATTCCGGCGGTAAAATCCTTGTTGTAAGTTGGACGGAAGAACCTGATCTTCAGGGAGTAAGTTATACAACGCCTGTTGCAGTAAAGAGCATTCCTACGGATGGATATGACCTCATTGCGCTTCTTCAGGCCGATACCCTCCTCGGCCGTCAGGATTTCCGTTCAGATGAACGCGCCCTGCAACTTCTCAGGCGCCTCAATGCCTCCTGCCCCCTTGTCGTCCAGACAAAGGAATCCGGCCACCCCGTATTCCAGGCCATTTCCAAGGCTCCAACTGGCCTTTATGACAATATGATGGCGGAAAGGCAGGCCTTCGGCTATCCCCCGTTCACCCGTATGGTCAAACTTGAACTTAAGGATTCAGATGAAAATCGGCAAAAACTCCGCGCCCGTTTCCTTGGAAACAGGATCAGGGAGGTTCTGAGGCCATTTTCGGATCCCCTTATCCTGGGACCTGAAAAGGGTGAAATCCGCATTTTCTTCAAACGTGATAAAAATCTCACGGCCGGTAAGCAGGCACTGTATAAAGAAGTCACTTCTTTTGAGCAGCAGTACTCCTGTCACGTCACCATAGACGTGGACCCCGTATAATTCTGTGGAACTTTGTGGAACAATTGCAAGGAAATCTAAAGATTTCTTTGTATTTTTGCAGTCTATGGGAAAAATTATTGCAATAGCCAACCAGAAAGGCGGCGTGGGAAAAACCACTACCGCCATCAACCTTGCCGCATCTCTTGCGGTCCTGGAGAAAAGAGTACTCATCATTGACGCAGATCCTCAGGCCAACACCACCTCAGGCCTCAACTTTGACCCGGAGAACAGTGATCACCGTACCCTGTATGAGATACTTATAGGGAAATTATCGGCCAGTGACGCCCTCATCCAGACGGAACTTCCTAAACTCCATATGATCCCCTCCCACATCAACCTTGTGGGCGCGGAGATTGAACTCCTGAACGTTCCGGACCGTGAATCCGTGCTAAAAAAGGCCCTTCAGCCCATCAGGGACAACTATGATTTCATCATCATAGACTGCTCCCCTTCCCTGGGCCTCATCACAGTGAACTGCCTCACGGCCGCTGATTCCGTAATGATTCCCGTCCAGCCGGAGTTCTTTGCCCTGGAAGGCCTTGCAAAACTTATCCAGACCATCCGCCTGGTCCAGAACGGAATCAATCCCGCCCTTACCATAGAAGGCTTTGTGGTCACTATGTTCGACGGCCGTACAAAGGTGCACAACCAGGTTGTGGCCCAACTCCGTGACCATTTCCAGGATATGGTATTCAATACCGTGATCCAGAGGAGCATACGTCTCAGCGAGGCTCCTTCCTACGGTAAGCCCATCATCCTCTACGACGTAATGAATAACGGTACGTCCAACTATATGAACCTTGCAAAGGAAGTCCTGGACAAGAACAATAACTAATATGGCAGCAAAGAATCAGTATGGCCTTGGAAAGGGCCTTGGAGCCCTTCTGGGCGGTGAAGACCTATCCGAATTAAGGAAACCCGTAGGTTACATCAACAAGGAAGTGGTATCAACCGAGGGCAAGCCTCAGGACACCTCCGACGTCCTCCGCATCCCCATAGACCTCATTGAGCCCAACCCCTACCAGCCCCGTATGACATTCGCCTCGGAGGCTATGCAGGAACTGGCCGATTCAATCCGTACCTTCGGCCTTATCCAGCCCATCACCGTACGCCGCAAAGGAGACAAATACCAGATAATCAGCGGTGAACGCCGTTACCGCGCCTCCATTATGGCAGGAATGGATATGATTCCCGCATATATCCGTGACGCCTCGGAGCAGGGTATGCTGGAGATGGCAATAGTGGAGAATATCCAGAGGGAGAACCTTGACCCCATTGAGGTTGCAATGAGTTACCAGCGCCTCATAGACGAGTGCTCCCTCACCCAGGAGCAGATGGCAGACCGCGTTGGCAAGAAGCGCGCTTCCGTTGCCAACCAACTGAGGCTCCTCAAACTCCCCGCAAAGGTCCAGCACGACCTTAAGGTGGGCCTTGTGAGCGTAGGTCACGCAAAGGTCCTTCTTGGCGTGGAAGATGCCGCCACGCAGGAAATGCTCTGCGATATGATAGTGAAAAACGGCCTGTCCGTGCGCCAACTTGAGGAAAAGATAAAGGCCATGGGCAAGAAGAAGGAACCCGTTCAGGAAGACGGCGCCCAGGAACTCCCAGAGATGTATTACAGGCTCCTTGAGAATGTGGGCAAGTACTTCGGTGAGAATATCTCCCTGAAGCGCACCCGTGACGGAAAGGGCACTATGACCATAAAGTTCGACTCTGACTCCCAGATGGAGCAGTTCCTCAAAGCCCTGGACGCCAGATGAGGGGTTCCCGCCTCATAGCCATCCTTACAGCGCTGACGTTGTGTTTCCCCCTGGCCGCGCAGTACCGCGACGACCAATTCAAACGCGACGCTTTTACCCAGACGTATGCCGATACAACGGAGAAGTCCAAGACCGACACAACCAAACTCTTCAATTTCAAGGAGTTCTTCGGCGGCCTGGCCCACAAGCGTACGGCATCCCTGAAAACCCTCACGATGGGATCCACCATATTCATCGGCGGCAACCAGATCTACCATAAACAGTACTGGAAACTGCCCATAATATATGGCGGAATAGGCGCGGGCGTCTACGGCGGAATCCACTTCGGCAATATGTACAAAAGCACCGGAGACACCCGTTTCCAGACATACAGCACCCTGTCATACGTTGGCGCGGGGCTTGTCTGGTGGGGTTCCCTTATGGACGGGGCTGTGTGCTTCAAGAGCGACAAACATCCGGAGCCCGCGCGCTCCACGGTGTATTCACTCCTCCTTCCGGGCCTTGGCCAGATCTATAACGGGGAATTCTGGAAAGTGCCGCTATACCTTGGCATAATGGCCGGTTCCCTCAACTTTGTGGTGGACAACAACCAGCAGTATAACCGCTGGAGGACGGTATATGATATGGCTACGTCGGAGGATCCTGAAGTTGAGAAACCTCCCTACAGCGCAGAGAACGCCAAGTATTTCAGGGACCTTTACAGAAGGTACAGGGATTACTCCATACTTGCCGTGGCGCTCACCTACCTAATCCAGGTGATTGACGCCAACGTGTTTGCCTATATGCAGGATTTTGAAGTGAACGACGACATTTCCATGCGCATAGAACCAGCCGTGGCGCCCGTCCAGTTCGCTACTTCGGGAGGCGTCCCCCAGGCCGGTATGTCCGTTGGAATGTCAGTAGGGTTAAGATTTTGATTATGAGAAGATTGTTATTGGCCGTCCTGGGTCTTGCCCTATGTGCCGGCTCACTATATTCACAGGAAAAGGATACCCTCCTCCAGAGGTGGTATCTTCACCGCCAATCAAAGCAGCAGTCCCCGGATGCCGGGTACAATATGGATTCCGTGAAGTTCACCACCAACGTCCCGGATTCCGTCCTTATGGCCCGCCTTGAAAGGATGCACAGTTTCATCACGCTCCCCTATAACGAGACTGTGAAGAACTATATGGTCCTGTACAGTGAGAAGATGCCAGGAAGGATGTCGGAAATCCTCTCGCTCAGTGAATATTACTTCCCCATATTTGAAGAAACGCTTGACCGTTACGGGCTGCCTCTGGAACTGAAGTATATGGCCGTCATAGAGAGCCACCTCAACCCCAGGGCGGAGTCTGTCTACGGGGCCAAGGGCCTGTGGCAGTTTATGTATCGCACCGGCCTCAGTTACGGCCTCAGGGTGAATTCCTACATAGACGAGCGTATGGATCCCGTCCTCTCTACGGATGCCGCCTGCAGGTACCTCAAGGACGCCTACGCCATCTTCGGCAGTTGGCCGCTTGCGATATCGGCCTACAACTGCGGCAGCGGAAACGTGAACAAGGCCATCAAAAGGGCCGGAGGAAGCACGGACTACTGGAAAGTGTACGATTACCTCCCCCGCGAGACCAGAGGCTACGTGCCGGCTCTTGTGGGCGCCATGTACGCCATCAACTACGCCCGGGAATATGGTATAAGGCCTGCTCCCGCCGCCGTTCCGGAATATGTGGACACCTTCCACGTGCACAGGAATATCCATCTGAGGCAGATATCGGAGGTTATGGGCATCCCTATGGACGACATCCGCGACCTTAACCCCCAGTATTTCAAGGACTACGTTCCCGGAGCCGGGGCCGATGAAGTGATCCGTCTCCCCTTCGCCTACAGCGGCTCCTTTATGGACCTCCAGGATTCAATAGTAAGGTATAAGGCCGATGTCCTCCTGGGCGGAAAGATAACCGACGGCCGGGAGGTTGTGAACGGCCGTCCGGTCCAGACCAGCGCCGGCACTTCCTGGGTGTACTACAAGGTTAAATCCGGGGATACACTGAGCCACATCGCAAAGAAGTATCACTGCTCCGTAAAGCAACTCAAATCCTGGAACAACCTTAAGAGCGACCGGATTTCCATCGGCCAGCGCCTTAAGGTTGGGAAGCGCTAGATTCCGGCTACAAGCTGAAGATTCAGGACGGGGGCAGGTCTGCTCCCGTTTTTAAATGTGCAACCTCCTCTAAGATAAAACTTTAAGGTAAGGCGCCTGAACCGGTGCTGAATGCTTCCCGTTGCCGATACTGAAACTCCCCTGCCATTATAAGCCAGAACGGAAAAACTGCCGGGGGCGTCCCTCTCGTAGACATAGACGCGGCTTGCCCATTTGTCAATCCTGAAGCCCGTTACGCGGAGATAGGCCGATACGGAATCACTCTTATATCCGCCCTCGAGATAACTGAGCAGGCCCCAGGATGAATCGCAATTTACGGCCTCAAGCCGAAGCGCGGAAAGAAAGGGGCCGGGCGCAAATTTAAGATCGGCCCTGAGGTCTGTCCTCGGGGGCTCATAGTTCCGGTAACGCTCCGTGACGCGGCTTTCCAGGGACCAGATATCCGTTATGTTCCAGAGTACCCGCCCATAGGCGCGGAGTTGGAAGCGTCCGGGATCCGTGTACGGGATGGGGAGCATTGCTGCATCGGCGGTAAGGGATGCCAGCACCTTGCGGTTATTGAACTCAAGGCCCGCCGCGGCGGCGTACTCCCCGTTCTTTTTCCCGGAGTATCTTACGGGAATCACCCTCCCCTGCAAGGCCAGGCGGAAATACTCCCCGAGGGATGCCCTGATGGCCGATATTCCGGCAAAGGAGCCGTTTTTGAAAGCCACTTCCCCGCTCACTATGACGCCCCTCAGGTTGACCTTTGCATCGGCCGACAGCATAAGCCCGGAAGTTGCCGTAAACCCCGCCTGGAAATGCCTGCCAAGGTACTCACCGCGCGCACCGAAGGTCCTGTCAAAGGATCCGAAAGCCTGTGCCCTCCAGTGATTTGAGGAGTACTCGTAGGCAAGGCCCCTCTGCACTCCGGAACTTGTGAATGACCACACCGGAGATATGCCCTGGGCGCGTTTCAGGAAGGCGTCTACGGTGGAGAGGTTGTCCATTGAGAATCCGGTCCAGAGGCCAAGACCTTCGGCGAAACGGACCTTGTAATCCCCCGCCACCACCCGGTGGTTCCGGAAGGAGGCCTCCCCGTAGAAAGTACCGTCCCATTTTTTGAAACCTTCACCGCATCTTACGGCCCCGCCGGCCCTCCAGGAGCGCCCCGTCACCTTCACTTTGCCGCCGGCGGAACTGAGGGTTCCCCGAAGGAGCGCCTGCGCCTTTGTCTTTGTGGTGTCCGACGCCCCGGGAAGACGAGAGGATTCAAGGGAGAGGAAGGGCTGGAGGATATCTACATCGGCCTCCGTAAATCCTTCAAGAAGAGACAGTTCCGTCCAGGAAAGGATATCCCCGGAGGAAGCCCTGTAATCCCGTATCACCGCCACCTGATAGTCGCTGAGGACGGCCGATGCCCGGAGGCTCCCGGAATTCACCCTTACTGGCCTTCCGCGGAGGGCCTCCAACTGGTCCACCAGGGCCTCGTCCACTTCTTCTTCAGTGCTGGCCCCGCCAAGCAGCATCGCTGCCCTCAGAACCTCCTGGTCCTGAGCCGCTGCGGGTATGGTGAGAGCCCATAGCAATATGCCCACAAACTTTCTCATATCTGCCAAATTACCAAAGAAATGGCGTATTTTAAAGGGGGTGTTGATAACTTGTGTTGTTTCACGTGTTTTTTTTGATGTTTTTTGTTAAATTTGCAAAACGTACTGATTTTTCCTATGGAAAAAAAGATCACTTTACAGGACAAAACCTTCAAAATCTTTATTCCCAACTCGGAAATAGAGAAGGCCATTGACCTGGTGGCCGCCCGTATGAACAAGGATTTCTCATCCTACACAGACTCCAATCCTCCCGTTATGCTGTGCACGCTCAACGGAGCAGTGATGTATGCGGCGGAACTTCTCAAACGTCTCACCTTCCCCCTGGAATTCAAGGCCCTCAAACTCACTTCCTATCAGGGCACCAAGTCCACCGGAGAAGTAAAGGCGGAACTCCCTCCCAGCATAGCCAATTTCAAGGGCAGGGATGTAATTGTGGTGGAAGACATCGTGGACACCGGCAACACCATCGTCACCCTCAAGAACCTGCTGGAGGATCTTGGCGCGGCAAAAATCTTTGTCACGGCCCTTCTCCTGAAGCCGGATGTCTACAAGAAGGACGTCAAACTGGATTATGTGGCTATGAGCATCCCCAACCGTTTCATCGTGGGATTCGGCCTGGATTACAATGAACTGGGAAGAAACACTGAAGACATTTACGTACTGGACCAATAACTATGAAATATTACGTTCTTTTCGGCCCTCCCGGAGCAGGTAAGGGCACGCAGGCAGGCGCAATGGTAGAGCGCTACAATCTCTGTCATCTTTCAACCGGAGAACTTCTCCGCGCGGAAATTGCCGCAGGAACTCCCCTGGGCCTTCAGGCAAAGAGCCTCATCGAGGCCGGAAACCTTGTCCCGGATTCCGTGGTGGAAGGTATGATTGAGTCAAAGTTCCGTGACACTCAGGGCGTGGACGGCTTCCTTCTGGACGGATTCCCCCGCACAATAGCGCAGGCCAGGGCTCTTGACAATATGGTGGAAGTCACCGGATGCGTCTCAATTATGATTCCGGATTCCCTTATCCAGGAACGTATCGCCCACAGGGCCCACATAGAAGGCCGCGCCGACGACGCCCGTCCTGAAGTAGTTCAGAACCGTATCGCCACATATCACGCAAAGACGGAGCCCCTCATAGATTTCTACCGCAGCGCGGGAAAATACTATGAGATAGACGGCACCGGTTCCATAGAGGAAGTCCGGCAAAGGATTTTCTCCGCTATGGATAAACTCTGATTCCCCAACCAGATGCACAGGATATTTCTCCCATTATACCATTTCTTCAAGGCTCACAAGGCCCTGATGTATGTTCTGATGATAGCCTCGGCGGTTGTTTTCGCCATCTTCGGCTTCAAACTCCGCTTTGAGGAAGACATCATCAAACTCCTCCCCCACAGCGCCACTTCCAACGAGATGGCCTTCACCGATATGAGCCTCAAGGACAAGGTGTTCCTCCAACTCACATCGGCAAATCCTGAAGACCCAGTGGAACCCATCCGCCTTGGAGAATGTATGGAGGAATATTGCAGCCTCATCCTGGAGAGGGACAGTTCCACCCATTTCATAAACAACCTCCTGTGCACCCTTGAGGCCGATATGGCATTATCGGCCATGGATTACGCCCTCACCTACCTTCCCACCTTCGTGGATCCGGAGTGGTACCCCTACATTGAGGAGGCTCTGTCCCGGGAAAGGATAGACTCCGTGATGGCCGTGAACTATGAGATGGTGATGGAGGATGAAACCGGAGAACTTTCCCAGATGGTGGCTATGGACCCCCTCAGCCTCAGGGACATCCTTCTTCCCGGCATTATGGGCGAAGATTCCGCTATGGGCGGCTTCGCCATAGAGGACGGCCATCTTTTCTGCCCCGACAAAACCGTGGCCCTGGCCTTCCTATCCCCTTCATTCGGCTATACAAACTCAGGCGTCGCCACAAAGTTCAATAACCTTCTCAGAAAGGCGGCAAAGGATTACTGCCAGGAAAATCCCGACGTAAGGATCCTTATCCACGGCAACCCCCAGGCCAGTTTTTCAAATGCCAACACCATCAAGCACGACTTAGTGTGGACGGTGGGCCTGTCCCTCCTGGTGATCCTTGTAATGATGATCCTGAGTTTCCACTCGTTCAGGTTTGTGTGGCAGCAGGTGGTGCCGGTTGTGTACGGAGCCCTGTTCTCCCTTGCTTGCATCTACTGGATCAAGGGTTATGTGTCCCTTATGGCCCTCGGATTCGGCGCCATCATCCTTGGCGTAGCCATAAGTTACTGCCTGCATATACTCATACATTTCTATTATGTAGGCAGCGTGGAAACTATGCTCCGCGAAGAAAGCACGCCCGTTTTCCTTGGGATGCTTACTACCATCGGCGCATTTATGGGCCTTCTCTTTACGGAGAGTGACCTCCTGAGGGACTTCGGCCTGTTTGCAACCTTCTCCCTTGTTGGAAGCACCCTCTATGCCCTCATCTTCCTGCCTCACTTTATGAGTGCAGACCAGATCCACTTCAAGAAGGTGAAGGGCTTCCCGCTGGTTGATAAGATCAACAACCTGCCCTGGGACAGCAACAAATGGATTATCGGCACGCTTATCCTTGTCATAATCGTCGGCGTCGCCCTCAGCCCCCGCGTGAAGTTCGACTCCGATCTCCGCAACCTGGACTATGACGATCCCGCCCTCAGTGAAAGCGAGTCCCTCTATAATGAAAAGAACGCCGACGGCTACTCCCACCAATATTTTGCGGCTTATGCCGATAACCTTGACGACGCCCTGGAATACAACAAGGGAATGTTCAGGACCCTGGATTCCCTGAAGGAAGCGGGCGTTGCAAAGTCCTGGTCCACGGTAACGGGCCTTCTCTTCCGCTCCACAAAGGATCAGGAGGAAAGGATTGCCGCCTGGAACGCCTTCTGGACAAAGGGCAAGGTTGCAAAATTGAAGAGAGACCTGAGGGAATCCGGTGTGCAGCACGGCCTTCCCGCCGATATGTTTGACACCTTCACTTCCCTTCTGGAAGCGGATTATGAGCCCGGAAACCTCTTCGAGTCCGGAATCATCCCTCCGGGGCTTATGTCAAATTACATTGAGAGGCAGGCCAGCGGAAGGTATATGGTGTTCACGGACGTCGCTTACCCGGAACCGGTTCGTGACGTAGTATGGGGCACGCTTGCCAAATGTCCCAACGTGATAGTCCTGGAGCCTTTCTTCTATTGCCGTGATATGGTTGAGATAGTCCACGATGACTTCAACACCACGGTCTGGATTTCATCGCTGTTTGTGCTCATAGTGCTCCTTATCAGTTTCAGGAACCTATGGATTGCGCTCATAGCCTTCTTCCCTATGTTCATCAGCTGGTTCGTGATGCAGGGCTTTATGTCCATCTTCGGCCTGGAATTCAACCTCATAAACATAGTTATCGCAACGTTCATCTACGGTATCGGCGTAGACTACAGCATATTCGTGATGGAGGGCCTCCTCAAAGAAGCCAGGACAGGCCAGCGGGATATGCTGGAATTCCATAAGGTGGCCATCTTCTACAGCGCCGCCGTCCTGGTGATAGTGGTGACATCGCTCATTTTCGCCACCCACCCTTCCATCCATTCAATTGGAGTGATTACACTGATAGGTATGGCTTCCACCATACTCATAACCTATTCACTGCAGCCCTGGGCGTTCCGCCTCCTTTGCAAGGTACCCGCCCTCAGGCGCAGGTTCAAAATCCCTGACAAGGAACAATGACAGAGCAGATTGACGCGGAACTTTACCTGAACCTTGTCCGTGGCGGCGCCGCACGTCTTGCGCAGAACCGCCAGACAATAAACGACCTTAACGTCTTCCCTATCCCGGACGGAGATACCGGAGACAATATGTATATGACAATAGAGGCGGGCTCTTCCGCCTCCGGGGAAACGCTTTCCCAGATGGCATCGGCCGTCTCTTCCGGAATGCTCCTTGGCGCCCGCGGCAATTCCGGCGTCATCCTTTCCCGCATCTTCGCAGGCATCGCAAAGGGCTTCGAAGGCCTTAAGAAGGCCGATATAAAGGCATTCACGCAGGCAATGAAATTCGGCGTCAAGGAAGCCTATACGGCCGTTTCTCAGCCCGTGGAGGGCACAATCCTCACCGTTATGAGGGAAGGCGTGGATGCCGCCGAGGGCTCTTCCTCCATAGACGAATTCCTGGACCTCTGGATTGCCGGGATGGACCTCAGCCTCCAGCACACCCCGGAACTTCTGGACGTACTTAAGAAAGCCGGAGTTGTGGATAGCGGCGGCGCAGGCCTTCTCTGCATAGGAGAAGGTATGAGGGCCGCCCTGAAAGGTGAGATAGTGCTTGAAGACCTCCCCTCATCACAGGCGGGCCCTGCCCCCAAAGTGGATTTCAATGCCTTCACGGAAGACAGCGTCCTGGAATTCGGCTACTGCACGGAGTTTCTCCTGAGGCTCCAGCGCTCAAAAGTGGACCTTGACTCATTTGACGAGTCCGTAATCCATGACTGGCTGGCCTCCCAGGGAGATTCCCTGGTGTTTTTCCGTGACGGCAGCATAGTGAAGGTGCACGTCCATACCAAGGATCCCGGGGCCATTCTATCAAAGTGCCGGCAGTGGGGTGAATTCCTTACCATAAAGGTGGAGAATATGACCCTCCAGCACCACGAGAACCATATGGACGAGCGTTTCAAACGCGCGCGCAAACCACTCGGAATTGTCACCGTAGCCGCCGGAAAGGGCCTCACTGACAGTTTCAGGGAGATGGGGGCCGATGCAGTTATAGAGGGCGGCCAGACTATGAACCCTTCCGTGGAGCGCTTCCTGGAGGCGTTTGACAGCGTGGATGCAGACACCATCCTTGTCTTCCCCAACAACTCCAACATAATCCTCACGGCAAACCAGGCAAGTTCCATCTATGAGAAGGCCAAGATTGTGGTAATCCCCACCAAAACCATCTCTGAAGGTTATTACGCCCTTGCAAACCTGGATCCGGAACTTCCCCTTGATGACCTTAAGGCCGCCCTTGAAGGGGCTGCCGCGTCGGTTACCACCGGTATGATATCAAGGGCCATCCGTGACACGGAAATAGCCGCAACCGGAGACTTCGTGGGCTTCAGCGGCAAGGAACTCCTATCCGGCTCCCCTTCCCGCCCGGAAGCCCTGAAGGCGCTTGCTGAAAAACTTGATGCCGGACAGGCCGATATCTTCATCATCTTCAGGGGCGCAGACGTCCCGGAGGAAGAAGCTGAGGCTCTTAAATCGGCCTTTGAAAAAGAATATCCCGCCACGGAAGTGATACTTCTGGAAGGCGGCCAACCCGTATACGATTATATTTTACTGCTATGCTAAAACTTTACACCGACACCGATACCGATTTCTATCCGTCGCTTGCGGAGGAATACGGCTACTCTCTTATCTCAATGCCCTACAGCATTGAGGCAAAGACCACTTACCCTTACAAGGATTTTGACTCTTTTGACGCCCACGCCTTCTATGACAGGCTTCGCGGAGGAGTCCTTCCCACCACCAGCGCCATCTCCAAGGAGCAGTATATGAACTACTTCATAAAGGATTTCATTGAAGGCAACGAAATCCTCTATGTGCACTTCTCCAGGGCTATGACCAATACCTTCGACGCTATGGACCAGGCCGTTGCGGAACTCAAGGAGAAGTATCCCAAGGCCCGTTTTGAGGAGATTGACACAAAGGGAATCACCACCATCTCCTATGCGATTGTCCGTGAGGTCGGAGACCTTGTGAAGGCCGGAAAATCCCTTGACGAGGTCCTTGACTGGGCAAAGACGGAGGTTGACAAGTTTGCCATGTATTTCTTTGCCGATGACCTCAAGTTCTTCCGCCGCAGCGGCCGCGTGAGCGGGCTTGCCGCCACAATGGGAACCCTCATCGGCGTCCGTCCCCTCATCCATATGAGCCAGGAAGGCAAGATGGTGTCCGTAGGCACCGCCAAGGGCCGAAACAATGCTATGACATACCTTGTGAACAAGGTTGGAGAACTTGGAGACGATATAGCAAATCACCGCATCTGCATCGGCCATACTGACGCCCCTGAGATTGCAAGGCAGATTGGCGCGATGATTACGGAGAAGTACGGTCCCCAGAACATAGTTTACGTGGACGTTAACCCCACCGCCGGCAGCCACTGCGGCCCTAACGGCGTAGGCGTATGCTTCCACGCTTTACATAGATAAGACTATGATAACAGTAGAAGAAGTAATGACCGGGAAGCAGCGGAAGGAGTTCCTGAACTTCCCTCTTGACCTTTACAAGGGAAATCCCTATTACATTCCGCCCATGTATATGGACGAGAAAAAGATCTTCCGGAAGGATTACGTCTATAACGGCAGTTGCGACTCCGTGTTTTTCAACGCCTACAAGGACGGAAAGATCGCAGGCCGCATTCAGGGCATAATCCAGAGGGACGCCAATGCCAAGAACGGAGAGAAGCGCGCTCGTTTCACCCGCATTGAGGCAATAGATGATGCCGATGTCTTCAAGGCCCTCTTTGAAAAGGCCGAAGCCTGGGCAAGGGATAAGGGTATGGACACTATCCAGGGGCCCATCGGCTACTCCGACCTTGAGAAGGAAGGTCTCCTTATAGAAGGCTTCGATGTCCCCGGAACGTTTGTGACCACATACAACCTCCCCTACTACCAGAAGCACATTGAGGCGCTTGGTTACAAGAAGGAGGTAGATTACACTGGTTCATTCCTTTACGGCCCGGAATCTGAAGAAACGCTTGAGGAAATGGAGAAACTTGTCCAGTTCATTTTCAAGCGCTACAAACTCCATTTCGGGGAATCCAGGAACGGGGCCGATTTCATGAAAAAGTACGCAGGCGGCATCTTTGACCTTATGGACAAGTCCTACGAGGGCCTCTACGGCACCGTGCCCTTCACTGAAGGAATGAGGCAACTGATGCTGGACAACTTCGGCCTTGTGATAGACCCCAAGTATTCCGCCATCATACTTGATGAGAATGACAAACCCGTTTGCTTCGGCCTTGCCATTCCTTCCCTTAACAGGGCATTCCAGGGCACCAGGGGCCATATTACCCCAGGTGTGGCCGTCCGTTTCCTGAAGTGCAAACTCCACCCGGACTGCCTGAACCTGTGCATCATAGGCGCAGACCCTGAATATCTGAACCGCGGAGTATCGGCCGCCCTCTCCCTTGCCATCATGAAGATGCTGAAGGAGGATCCTAATTTGAAGTATGCCGATACCTGCATCAACCTCGAGGACAACTACGCCATCCAGAACCAGTGGAAGCGCTTCAAAAGGGATACCCCCAAGCGCTACAGGGCTTATGTGAAATCATTATGATAAAGATACTTATAGACTGCTTCGGCGGTGATCATTGTCCGGAAGCGCCCGTTGAAGGCGCCCTTGCGGCCCTTTCAAAGAATCCGGAACTCTATGTGATGCTCTGCGGAGATGAGGCCATCCTTCAGAAGGAACTTGAGGGAAAGACCTATGACTCTTCCCGCGTAGAGATAGTCCACGCCCCGGAAGTGATTGGCTGTGACGAAAAACCCACGGATGTGGTGCGTCTCAAGCGCAACTCCTCCATGATGAAGGCCATCATCCTCCTGAGGGACCGCGACGACATATCGGCAATGGTGTCCACAGGCTCCACGGGAGCCCTTGTGACAGGCGCCCTTGTGCGTCTTGGCCGCATCCCGGGCGTTATCCGCCCCGCCTTCTGCCCCATCCTTCCCACTATGGACGGCGGCATCGTGGGCATCTGCGACAGCGGCGCCAACGTGGAGGTGACTCCCGCCCACCTCAGGCAGTTCGCAATAATGGCTTCCCTCTATATGGAGAACGTGTACGGCGTGGAAAAACCCCGCGTAGCGCTCCTTAACGTTGGTAAGGAGGCCGAAAAAGGCGACGAAACCCGCCAGGAAGCCTATAAACTCCTTGAAGAGACGGAAGGTCTCAACTTTGTGGGCAATATGGAAAGCCGTGACCTCCTTTCTGGAAACTACAATGTTGTAGTGGCCGACGGCTTCTCCGGAAACGTCCTTGTGAAAACAACGGAAGGAACGGCCCTTGAACTTCTGAAAAAACTGAAAAAGGAGATTTTCAGCCGCACCATCTATAAGATCGGCGCCCTCCTTATGAAGAAGATGTTCACGGATATGAAGGAGTTTATGAACTATCAGAACTACGGCGGAAGCGTTCTCCTGGGCACTTCCAAGGTGGTTGTGAAAGGTCACGGCTCCTCAAAGGCCGTTGCAGTTGAGAAATGCATAGAGCAGGCCTACAGGATGGAGGTAAGCAAACTCTCCGATAAAATAGAAAAAGAAATATTAAAGTACGACCACTATGATGTTTGATAAAGTACAGGCAATCCTTGCAAAGCAGTTAAGGCTTGATCCCTCAAAGATCACTCCCCAGTCTCTTATCAAAAAGGACCTTGGGGCCGATTCCCTTGACATCCTCCAACTCCTTATGAGAATCGAGGACCAGTACGGAATTGTGATTCCGGACCAGGCCCTCGCCAAATTCGAGACCGTAGCCGATGTAGTTGACTACCTTGAAAAGCAGGAAGTGAAAATTGATTAACCTCCGATGAATTCCCGCAGCAACGAAGTTGCGGGGATTTCTTTATCAGGGACGGGGGTGAAATAATGGATGAACTTGAGGAGACGGTGGCTCTCGCTGTACTCCGGACAGTTTTGAGGAACACTGCGCAGAATAGGTTCTGCGTGGTTTTTCATTACTGCAAACTCAATGAGATAGGCGCTGTTGAACATAACATCGGCCATCTCCTGATAGGGATAGATCCACTTTTCCTCCGCGTCAAGCACGTTCTGCCAGTTGGAGATTGACTCCCTGGCGGTGAAGGCTCCCTTGTTGTAGTCACGGACAATGCGCCTAAGGAGGCGGTTGTCGCTGGTGGGGATGGCGTTGTGGTCGTCAAGGTTGGTGCCGGTGAGGGTGTTGATGAAAATCCTGAACTTGGATTCTTCCGGAATGTCCGACGTAAGGGCCGGATTGAGGGCGTGGATGCCTTCAATGAGGAGGATGCTCCCCTGCTCCAGTTTCAGGATCTTGCCGTTGTATTCCCTGAGTCCCGTCACAAAGTTGTATTCCGGGACATTTACCTCTTCACCACTTATGAGCGCCATAATGTCACGCTCCATAAGGGCGTGGTCTACGGTTTCAAAATTGTCGAAGTCGTAGGAGCCGTCAGGGAACTTGGGGGTGTCCACGCGGTTCACGAAGTAGTCGTCCGTGGACATTGAGATGGGCTTGAGGCCGCAGGCCTTGAGTTGGATTGAGAGCCTCTTGCAGAAAGTGGTTTTACCGGAAGAAGAAGGGCCTGTGATGAGGACCACCTTGAGAGGATTCTCGCAGCGGTTACGGCGCTCGATTTCCTCTGCAATCTTGACTATTTTCTTTTCCTGGAGGGCTTCCGCTATCTGGATAAGTTCGCTGGCGTGGCCGTTTAGAAAAGCCTGATTAACGTCTCCTACAGTATTGAGGCCCATAATTATGTTCCAGCGGAGAGCCTCCTTGAACATCTCGTAGGTTTTGGGCTGGTCAATGAAATCCGCCACCTTCGTGGGGTCCTCCTTTGAAGGGCCAAGGAGCACAAGGCCGTCCTTGTAGGGCTTTATGTCCCATACGGTAAGGTATCCTGTGCTGGGGACCAGTTTGCCGTAGTAATAGTCCGAGGTTTCCCCAAGGGTATAATAGTCCGTATAAGCCTCTCCGCTTGTCTCAAGGAGTTTCACCTTGTCCATATAGCCGCTCTTGCGGAATTCCTTGATGGCTTTGTCAGTCTGGACGTCGTAGCGGTGGTAGGGCATGTCCTTTTCCACGTATTCCTGCATCTTTTCCTTTATGGCCGATATCTCCTGAGGGGTGATGTCGGTGTTATCGGCCTTCCTCAGATGGAAAAAGATTCCGTGGCCGATGGGGTGCTCCATATAGAGCTTGATCTCCGGGAGTACGTCCAGGGATGCCTTATACAGTAAAAAGCAAAGAGAGCGGCAGTACACTCTTCTTCCGCTCTCTTCACGGACGTCAATGAATTCTACGTCCTTATTTTGGTAAACCTTGAATTTCAGGCCCTGTGATACGTTGTTTACCTTTGCCGATATTGCCGGATAAGGCAGGCTGGGGTTGAATTCCTGGAGCATCTGCACAAGGGAGGTGCCCTCCGGGAAACGCTTGGACTCTTTGGTGTTTTTGCAATAAACCTGTACCATATCTTCGGGCTGAAATTAATGTGGCAAAGGTACTAAAACTGAGCCTAAATTACAATAGCGGACCGGCGTAAATTTTTAGCAGGATGTCCTTTAATTCCGGAGGATAATCCTTGGAAATATCGGCAATGTAATTCTTGAAGGCCTTTGCTTCCGCGTCTGTGTAGGAATGGGAGCGCCTGCCGTCCAGAATGTCCTTGGCTATGTAATTTGTGGGCCACAGGCGGTAAGCGTCCTTGATGCGGCGGTCTATGAGGGCAGCCACCTCCCTGTTGAAGGCCGATGAACTGAGCCCCCGTAAGGCCTCCAGTTCTTCCCTCCTTATGGGCTCCGTCACCGCAAGGTGCACTCTTCCCTTTTTCTGTGTAATGCCGGTGAGGATGGAATTGAGGTCCTCTCCGGGCTTTTTTACATACGGCTGTCCGGAGGATTTGGCGTAGAGTTCCAGGGCCTTCAGGAGGTCACAGGGCTCCCATTCATAGGATATGGCAAGGGGGCAGATATGAAGGCTCTCCAGGGCCTCCACCTTGTCCTGACTGCCTCCAAGGCCAAACATCTTGATTATTCCCTGGTCCGTGGAATCACGGCCGTCCTTGGTGCGGCCGTTTCTCTGGGCAATCCAAACGCTCTCTCGCTTCTCAGATATTGCATAGTGCATATACTCGGAGACATAGCGGGATTTAAGAAGGAAATCACGCGGAGAAGTGACCGTGGTGGGCCTTTCAATGCGGAACATCTTGTTGCTCCTGCCGGTGTCTATGACAAGTTGGCCCTGCATGAGGTTTGCCCCGAAAGTAATCTCAGAGGTGCGCCTGCCGGCGTCCAGAAGCAGCACCTGAAGGAATGCTGCATCCAGCATTATGTCCCTGTGGTTGGATACAAAGAGGTAGTCTGTATCCGGATCCAGCCTTTCCATTCCCTCCACGGAAAGACCATCAGTGGTCTTGTCCACAACGGAATAGATGGCTTTGTACATGAACCTTCTCTGGAACTCTTCCGTTGTGCGGCAGCTTCCTATAATACCGGCAATCTCATGGACCGGTTTTTCCGGGAAAAGGAAGTCGCAGACAAGCGGGAAATACTTGTCGGAGACTATCCTCTGCATCGCTGCAGGGATTTCAGAGTCATTGTATGGCCTGATATCGTCAAACATGCTTGGCTCTCTTATCAATGAATTTAACCGGTTTACGGGACTTCGCGGGATAATTGATGGCGTGAATCTCAGGGACGGGAAGGACCTCTATGCGCGGAGCAACCCTTACCCTGGAGCGGAAACGGTCCTTGAGATCTTTCACGCAGTCAAATTCCGGCTCATATTTAAGGCCGACCTTAACAAGGACATCATCCGTTCCGGCGTCTGAATCCAGGACCTCTATCACGTAATTCTCCACATAGGGAGTGTTGTCCAGAACATCGTTCAGAGCCGGCGGGTAAAGGGTTGTGCCCTTGAGTTTTATCATATTGTTCTTGCGGCCCACGATAGGAGTGAGGCGGAAACTGTTGCGGCCGCACTTGCAGGGCTCCGTAATCTTTGCGGCTATATCTCCGGTGCGGAACCTAAGGAGCGGCATCCCTTCCACTCCAAGGGTGGTAATCACAATTTCACCCACTTCTCCGTCAGGTACGGGCATATTGTCCGGGCCGATAATCTCCACAATCACAAGTTCCGGATGCACGTGCCCGCCGCAGGAGTAAGGGCATTCTGAGAACGTGGCCCCCATCTCCGTAGATGAATATGTTGCGTAGAGTTCCACATCCCATTTTTCCTTGATTCTGCGTCCAAGGAGATTGAGGGAGAAATCCTGTTCCCTCAGGCCCTCGCCTATGCCTATGATGCGTTTGATGGAAGAATTA
This sequence comes from uncultured Bacteroidales bacterium, assembly GCA_900319485.1. Lineage (GTDB taxonomy): Bacteria > Bacteroidota > Bacteroidia > Bacteroidales > UBA932 > Cryptobacteroides. Next base: position 86,403 of record ONOQ01000015.1, read on the forward strand.
CGGTAGTCTATGCCGTGGTCTTCGGCCCACTGGACAAGGCGCAGGATGAAGGAGGGAACGCACATTATTGTATCAGGCTTCAGGCGCTGAATGGTGTCCCACTGGAGTTCCGGAATGCCGTTACCAACGCGGATGACGCCGGCACCCAGTTCCCTGATGCCAAGGAAGTAGGCCAGGCCGGCCATAAAGCGCTTGTCCAGCGTTACCATAAGTTGGACGATGCTTCCGGGACCTACGCCCGCGCACTCAAAACTCTTCTTCTCATTGTAGGCAAGCCTCTGGAGATCCTTTTCCGTGCATCCGAAGGTAACGGGGTCTCCCATAGTGCCGGATGTGGTGATATAGTCAATCACCTTCTCCCTGGGCACGCAGAGGAATTCCTCGTTGAACAGTTGAAGGTCCTTTTTCTCCGTGAAAGGTATCTTCTGGAGATCCTCTATGGTCTTTATCCTTTCAACGTCTATATGGCACTTCTCAAACATCCTGCGGTAATACTTGGAATTTGCCTGCAGGTATCTGAGAGCGTCTTTTAGAAGCCCTTCCTGGAAGGATTTTATCTCTTCCGCACTTCTGAATTCTATGTCGGGGTTCATCTTTTAGAATGACATATTGTGGAGCCAGGAGAGGAACTCCTGGAACCAGTTCTGAGTTTCTTCAGTGTATTTTTCCGGGTTCACGCCGAATCCGTGTCCGCCTTCCGCGTACTGGATGTAGTGGTGAGGCACGTGGGCGGCGCTGAGGGCGGAATCAAGGAGCACGGAGTTCTGACAGTCCACTACGTCGTCGTCCTGGCAGTTAAGGATAAACACCGGGGGCATATCGGCCCTTACGTGCTTTTCCACGGAAAGGGAGTCACGGAGTTCCTTCTTTCCGGTGTTGCGCTCGCCAAGGAGGCCCAGGCGGGAACGCTTGTGCACGTAGCGGTCGTCGCTCATAGTGACAACCGGGTAGATTGCCGCGGCAAAGTCCGGACGCAGCGACACGGCGGGTTTGAGTTTATACTTTTCCAGGAAATTGGTGCTGAAAAACTCTGCTCCCATCATTGCAAGGTGGCCGCCGGCGCTGAATCCAATCAGGCCGAGGGGGCAACTGTAACGCGTCCTGACAATCTGGATTGCCCTCTGGAGGTCACAGATCATATCAGGATGGCGGTGGCCCCTGAGGACGCTGCGGTACTTGGACACGAACTCCAGTTTACCGGCAACGCGGTAACGCAGGACGTATGCCACATAGCCTTCATCGGCAAGAGCCTGGGCCACCATCGAGCCCTCGCCCTTCTGGTCCAGCCAGTGGTAACTGCCGCCGGGGCAGATGATGATGGCCGCGCGGGGCTCCCCTTCCGGAAGATACTCCGTAAGGGTAACCTGCTTTGCATTGCAGGACGTACCGTCCCAAATTTTGATCTGCGCTTCTGCAATCAGGGGGAGAAGCGCTGCTGCAAGAATCAGTATATATCTTTTCATACCCGAATATATTATCATTTTTTGTACCAATCCTGGTAAAAATGTCTCATTTGCCGTGTAAACGCCCGGATTTCAGCATCTTCAGGCACTCTGATGCGCTGCCCAACCTCAAGGGTAAGACGGCCTTTCCGGAGGAAGAAATCGTGCTTTGGAAGGACGTCCGTAAAGCCTTTGATGCAAAGGGGCAGAACGTCTATTCCAAGTTCCTGAGCCGTTAGGAACGCGCCGCGGTGGAAGCGGAGGATCTCTCCGTCCAGGCTGCGGGTGCCTTCAGGGAAAATCACAATGGAGTATCCCCTGTCCACAAGGTTCCTTACGTGCTCCGCATTACCGAAGTGTCCGTTTGACGCGGGGTAGAATTCGGCCTTTCTGAGGATATACCTGTAGAGCGGGAAGTTCCATACCCATTCGTTTGTGGTGAACGCCAGTTTGGGATTAAGGGCCATAATGGCAAGGACATCCAGATGGCTCTGATGGTTGCATACATACACCGCGGGCTTTGAGAAGTCCTCTCCGTGAGGGTTCAGGAGGGTGAATCTTGCCCCGGGTACGGTGTAGATGGCAATCTTGGATATGGCCTGGATCACTTTATGGAAGCGGAGTCTCTTTTTCTCGGTGTCCGGGCCGATAAGGAAGAAAAGGTTTGCCCATACAATGAGCCCTCCCATCACGATGCCGTAAAGGAGGCATATCCAGATGGTCTTGAGGATGGAGCCTATGGTAACGGGGCTTCGGCGCGGCTGTCCTTTCTTCATTGTTGCCCAGCGGTAAAGGACGGGCGGAATGTAGCAGGCCATAACCACCACGGTAATCATTCCAATCACCGTTACAAGGCCAAGGGAACGCATTGCAGGGTGCTTTGCAAACGCAAGGACTCCAATGCCGATAAACATTATGAGGGCGCTGAGGACCACCGCATTCTTGAAGGAATGGAGGATCTTCTTCTCGGTCTTGCGCTCATACACCAGGCCTTCCGTGATGAAGATGGTGTAGTCGTCGCCCATGCCAAAGATGAACGTTGCCAGGATAATGTTCACTATGTTGAAACTGAGGCCGGTGAGCCCCATAATGCCTTCTATCCATATCCAGCTGACGGCAAGCGGCAGGAACGCCACCACGGCAAGGGAGAATCTCCTGAAACTGAGGATAAGGAACAGGAAAACTATTATAGAGTGCCTGAGGCCGGCGGCTATAAGGGAGTCTGAAAGCGCGGGATAATTATCGGTAAGGTACTTCCACCCGTCCTGCCCGGCTTCATTTCCGTCATGCCCGGCCTGACCGGGCATCTCGCTGAGCCCTTCCAGCACCGCAAATCCCTTCTCCTGCTCCTCCGTCATATAATTGATGTTGTGGAGATTGGTGTCAAATCCAACCTTCCGGGACTGGAAAGCAAAGAAAACGGTTAAGGCGATGAACACGCAGAAGACAATCCTCCTGGTTTTCTTTGAAGGGTTGAAATGCCTGTCAAAATCCAGTTTGAGGGTGTTCCTGGGGCCTTTTGCCTCCGGGATGAATACCGGGAGGAAAAGGAGCACAAAGACTATTGTCCCAAGGAGCATCATGGCCCCTATGAAACCAAAGTCCCTTAGGGCCGGAGCCTTCAGAAGAAGAAGGCCCAGGAATGCGCCAACGGTGGTGATATTTCCGGTAAGGAGGGGCTCCACCTGCTGCGCAAGCGCTTCCCTCTTATTGGGCTCATACTTCAGGTGATCCACATAATGCAGCGGATAATTCACCGCAATGCCTATGACGGTGCATCCTATCCCAAGGATTATGATGGATATACTGGGCCGGAAAAGGGCAATTATTCCAAGGGCGAAGACGGCTCCGAAGGCTATGCAAATAAGTATCCACAGCACATCCTGGAAGCGCTTGTAACTCAGCCAGAGCACTATGCAGATAAGGAGCGCGGCAATTGCAAGGGCCAGGAAGGAGTCCCTCTTTATGGTGTTTGAGTTCTCTACGGCAACCTCAGGGCCGCCGGTAGAGTAGATGTGTACGGAAGGATACTCTGCCTGAACGGCTGCCTTCACTGCGTTCAGGCTGTCAAGGAGAGCCGCATTGCGGGAACTCTCGCTGCCGCCGTAAGGAGAATCAAAGAAGATTATTCCGGTTTCACCGTCCTGCGTGAAGAGATATCCGTCCTCTATACGCACTTTGGGAGCGGATGCGTTGAGCCTCAGGGGGTCCTGCCTTACGTAGTTTGAAAGGACGGGATTTGGAGACATAAGAAGGACTTTGTCCTCTTCCAGCACTTTGTCTATGTAGCCTGGAACGGAGAGAAGGGAATCGATCCTTGCGGGTGAAGGGTTGACAGAGAACATATCGGCATCGGCCCCAGGCATATCCCAGGCAAGGTCAAAGGCGTACATTGCGTCCAGTTTCTCCTCAAGGGTGCCGCCTTCAAAGAGCACCGCCATCTTCTCCTGTCCCTTAACCTCCTCACGCTGAGGAAGGAAGTCCGTTATATCCTCGTTGAAAGTGAGCCTGGAGGCGCTCAGGCCGCAAAAGCCCACCACAATGCCCAATATCAGTGCCGCCAGCCCTTTGTGAGAGGACAGGAAGTCATAGATATTGAGGATAAAGCCTTTCATCTCCTTATCCTACAAAGATAATAAAAAGCGATTACTTACGCAACTTATGCAATAGTATGCGGGGCCAGCCGTAAAGGAGGGCAAGAGGAAGGCCGATGATATTCACAAGGGTGATGCGCATAAAGTCCTGGAAGGGACGGAAGTGGGTTACGCGGTCACGGGGATAATTCACACGGACCTGGACGGGAACCAGCCTGAGGCCCTTCCAGGCGCTGAATAAAAGGAGTGAAAGTTCTGCTTCATAGCGGTTTCCCACAACCTTCATGGAGGGTAAATCACGCAGTGGATACAGCCTGAAACCGGTCTGGGTGTCCGTTAGGCGGATGCCCGTGTATGCGGTGAACCAGAAATTGGAAAAGCGGTTGGCAAAGGAGCCGCCGGCATTGGCACCGCGGGTGGTCCTGGAGCCAACTACAAGCGTTCTCTCCCCTTTTTCCTTAATAAGAAGCGGAATGTCTTCAGGGTAATGCTGGCCGTCCGAGTCAATGGTTACGGCATAGGAGTAACCATTCTCCAGGGCCCATCTGAAGGCGGTTTTAAGGGCTGCGCCCTTGCCAAGGTTTTTGGGATGGGCAATGACGTTGACATCCTTGAAACCTGCTAATATTTCCCTGGTGTTATCCGTGCAGCCGTCATCTGCCACAACAACGGGAAGGCCCTGGGCCAGGGTGCGCTCCAGCACGTCCTGAAGGGTGCCGGCATTGTTGTAGGTGGGGATGATGACTATGGTATCTGTCATACGGAAAGGGACATTCTGGCGTACTGTGTGCCGTCCGTTGAAAGAATGCTCACGTTAACGGAAGAAGCGTCCCTGAACTCCCATTCAAAACGGACCTCTGTGCCGTCTCCGGGAAGAACGGGAGCAACAAACTTGATCTCCTTGGCGCCACGGAGTTTTTTCCCCGTCAGTTCCAGGGCAATCTGGAGCAGAGTTACCCCGGGGGTTATTGGATACTCCGGAAAATGGGCCTTGTAGATGGGACTATCCGGGAGAAGACGCACCGTGGCACAGCCATCTTCCCGTGAAACAACCGTATATAGAACTCCTTCAAGCATTACTTTACATCTTTGAAATCTATCCTTGTCCAGCCGTCGTCCGTGCCCTCAAGGAATACGCTCCGGACCTTACCGGACACTGGATCAACGGTAACCGTTATGCGGCGGAACATCTGCCTTAAATCCCTCCTGATGGGCTCCAGAAGAATTGTTCCCTCCCCTTCTTCCGTCACCTTGAAATCCTTTTCCGTGGGCATACGGAAGCGGGAGCGGGTGGAATCATCGGCCCCGAATTCCGTGACGGACTGGACCGGCTCCTTTACCTCCCAGCGAAGGTACGACGGCTCCCTAAGCACAATGGTGCCGCTGCTCTGAAGGTCTTCAGTCAGAAGCGGACTGTGCCTTAATTGAGTCCAGGACGCCTCAAATGAAGAGGGCGGGACAAGGCTCAGAAAGAGACTCAGTATGAAGGCAGATAAGGTCATTTGGCAATGAGGAAACAGCCGCCCAGGATGAGGAAAACGCCCACCCACTGCTGCCATTCAACGGTTTCCTTGAAAAAGATTATGGAAACGAACATTGCAAACAGGAAACTCAGGGACGTTAGCGGATATACCTGGTGGAAGGGATAATTCCGGACCATATATACCCATTCAACCATCATCACGATGGCGCAGATGCCTGAAAGGGCAAGGGTCCAGTTAAGGAATATGCCGTCGCGGAAAAAGGCCCAACTCCAACTGAAGGAGGGCATTTTCTCGCTGGCTACCTTGAACAGCGACTGGCAGGTGCACATAAGAAGCGCCTGGGTGACGGCAAGAAAGATCAGTCTGAACATAAAACTACTGCTATGGCCCTCTCTGAGCCTGGTAATCCGGAAGCGTCCATTTTCTCCGTACGTTCGTCGTACCAGCCTACAAGGGCGGTGTCAATATCTCCCAGGCCAATCTGCACCGCAGCGTCCTCAATGGCGCTGAGAAGAGACCTTCCGGGGTGTGAATAAGTTGCATTGTAGCCGTGGCAGCCAAGTTTTATGGCAATCACGGAGCCAATGGTATTATGAGTGGAATTCATAAAATGGACGGGCCTCATAGCGGCATCTTCAATGCCAAGCATCCCGTTCAGGAAGAATTCCGAGTTTTCCATACATCCGTAGTCCGTAGCCGTGATAATGGCATCAGGAACCTTTACGTTGGCCTTCTCTAGCGCCTTTACGGAGCACCAGAGAGCCCTTTTGAGGAGCCTTCCCATACGGCGTGCCTCCATAGGAGGGATCACCTCCCTGAAGTCAGGGTCTTCCTTCCCGAGGGAAACTATGGAGAGTATTTTCACGTTACGCATCATAGGCCGACAGGATAATTGAAGAATCGTTGCCGCCAAACCCGAAGGCATTGGAAAGGATGTGCCTCAGGTCCTTCTCAAGGGGCTCCGTTAGGGGAACGATGCAGGAAGGATCCGGCGCGCTCCAGTTAAGTTGCCGGGGCACGAAGCCATGCTCAAGGGCCAGGAGGCAGAACACAGCCTTAATGGAGCCTGAAGCGCTTGTAGTATGCCCTGTAAAGGATTTTGTGGAGGAAACAGGCGGAAGATTGTCACCAAAGATACGCCTTATAGCAGCGCTCTCGGAGGCATCGTTATTGGGCGTCCCGGTGCCGTGGGCATTGATATAATCTATGGCCGATACATCCAGCCTCGCCATCTGAAGGGCCTTTTTCATTGCAAGGAAAGC
>ONOQ01000029.1 GCA_900319485.1 uncultured Bacteroidales bacterium
ATCAACGGCATCTACAAGGCCCTTGGAGACGCCGAAACCCTTGACGACGTAGCCGCCTATATGGCCGATAAAACCCCTGTCCTCAACGCCCTCAACACGCGTTATCTCATTGTGGACGACAAATATCCGCCCGTCGAGAACTATGCCGCCTTCGGGCCCGCGTGGTTTGTGGACAGCGTTGTCCCCGCCGCCACCCCGGACGAGGAGATTGCCCTTATCGGTAAGGTGGATCTGAGGACCCAGGCCGTTGTAGACGCCCGGTCAGTGCCCTCTGCCCCAACTGTCATTTCGAGCGAAGCCGAGGGATCTCCCGTCATCGAGATGACCTCCTACACCCCCAACGAGGTCCGCTACCGCTACTCTGCCCCCGAGGACCGCGTAGCCGTTTTCAGCGAAGTCTACTACCCTAACGGCTGGACCGCCACCGTTGACGGCAAGCCCCTTAATATCTTCAGGGCCGATTGGACCCTTCGCGGGGCCCTTCTTCCAGCAGGAGACCACGAGGTAGTGATGCGCTTCGCACCTCAGAGTTACAAGACCGGCGCCACGGTATCTCTCATTGCCTCCCTGCTGCTTCTGCTCCTGCTGGCAGCGGCCATCGGCCTTATGGTCTTCCGTAAGAAAGGGGAATGAAACCCAATCTGAAGCCATATCTTGAGCCCGGAAGGCTGGAAGCCGGCTGCGACGAAGCCGGCCGCGGCCCCCTTGCAGGGCCCGTCTACGCCGCGGCGGTAATCCTGCCCCCGGACTTCTTCCATCCGCTCCTCAATGACTCCAAACAAATGACGGAAAAGGCCCGTGAAGAACTAAGGCCAATCATTGAAAAGGAGGCAATTGCGTGGGCCGTTGAGGCAGTATCGGCCCAGGAGATAGATGAACTGAATATCCTATGGGCATCCATTACGGGTATGCAGAGGGCCGTTCAACGGCTGAATCCAAGGCCGGAATTCCTCCTTATTGACGGCAATAAGTTCCGGCAGTTTGAGGGCTACGGCTTCAAGGATTTCCGGACCGTAGTGCACGGAGACGCCACATACGCCAGCATTGCCGCCGCGTCAGTCCTTGCCAAAACCTATCGTGACGACGTTATGCGAAAAATTGCCCAGGAGTACCCTCAGTACGGCTGGGACCGCAATATGGGCTACCCCACGGCAGAGCATATAGAAGCAATCCGGCGCCACGGCTATACGCCATGGCACCGGAAAAGTTTTCACGTAAAGGAATTGGAACCTTCTCTCTTCTAGATCCTTAAGGAAATACCGGCAGACACAACTCCCGGGCCCTGGAAGCCCTTGGGGAAGGCGTAGCGGGCTACAAATCCAACGGAGTCGTACCAGATCATAGCCTTCACGTCCAGGTGGAAATAGCCGCCGCTGCGGTTAATGCGGAGGTTCTCCGTGTGGCGGATATTGTCCGACACCCACTCGTTTTTATAGGTATCCCATCCAAAACCGGGACTTGCGATGAGTGCGGCAGACCACTTGGAATCCCCGAATTTCTGGATATAGCCCACGGGGAAAGTGTAGGCTATATTGGTATAGTTATTCTTGCTTTCCACAACAGAAGGCCTGACCTCAATTGCATTGTTGATGACGGCAAAACTGTACCCGGGCTTCAGGAAGCCAAAATCGAAGGACATTTCCAGCAGGCCAAGGGTGAACCGGCCGTTTTTCCAGGGGTTGAAACCAATGTGGAGGGCAGAGAAATTAAGCCCCCAGCCATTAGGATTAACGCCTTCCCCTGCACCAAGGAAATTGTTGTAGGTGAAGTTGGTGTATACGAACGAAGACAGAAAATCGTCCTCCCGGCTCTCAATCTGGTCATCCCAGTCTTCCAGGATCTTTGATTGCTGGGCAAAGGCGCCAATGCAGATGCTGGCGGCCGCCAGAACAGCAAATACTTTCTTCATAGTTTATTTTGCGTAAGTTATCTCGTTGATGATATTGGTGGCGCCGCCGTACTTCTCCACAAGCCACAGGACGTAGCGGATATCCACGCAGATGCACCTCTGGAGGGCGGGCTCAAACATTACGTCGGAACTCATACTCTCCCAGTTTCCGTCAAATGCAAGGCCGATAAGATTGCCCTTTGCATCCAGCACCGGTGAGCCGGAGTTACCGCCGGTTATGTCGTTGTTGGTGAGGAAGCAGGTGCGGAGTGTGCCGTCCTTGGCTGCCCACCTGCCGTAATCCTTTGCAAGGAGGAGGGACTTGATGCCGGCAGGAAGGATGAACTCGGGGTTTTCCGGATCTTCCTTCTCCAGGAGGCCCTGGGCGGTGGTGTAGTACTCGTATTTGAGGGCGTCCTTGGGGCTGTAAGGCAGAACGTGACCGTAGGTGAGGCGCATGGTGGAGTTTGCGTCCGGGTACATGGCCTTTCCGTTCTGCCACTCCATAAGGGCGGCGGCAAAGTGCTTGCGGGCGGTGTCGTAGGAAGCGTCAGGGGTGACGTAAACCGCCATATATTTACCCATAAGCGCATTCATTATGGCCTGTGAAAGTTCGCTTGCGGGATCCTGCATAGCCTCGTCGATGGTTGCGGCAAGGGCCTTTTCCTCAGATGTGAAAATGCTAGTGGCAAAGAGATTCTCCACATATGCGGGAATGTCCAGGGTGGCAAAATCGCGGTCTCCTATCTTGAGGTAATCCTCCGGAGCGGCGGTTTTCCTGTAGTGCTCCAGAAGGGCCACGGCGGTCTTTTTGTCAATGCTCACCACATAATCCCTGTAGCCTTCCTTAATCCACTCGCGTGCCGATTCAAGGGCCTCGGAGGTGTCTTTCCCTTCCCTCAGTTCCCGGTGGAAAAGACCGGGCAGGGCGCTTGCAAACTGCACAAGTTCAATCTGGTAGGGGCCTTCCGCAATCTTATTGACAGCGGCGGAGGCATCGGCTGTGGCATAGACGTGCTTCGCGATATCGGCCACGGGATCTCCGTACTTTTCCTTGCGTGCGGGATCGGCCTCAATCCAGGCCTTCAGGGCAGCCTCCTTGGCCTCTTCACGGCCGATAATGTTAAGGTTCTGGAATGCAAGTTCCTCGCCCTGCCACTTCTTCCAGCCGTTGGCGCTGCCGGCGTATTTGTCGGCATACTTCAACTGGACGGATTTATCGGCAATCATCTCCTCCCACATGATGTCCTGGCGGATGGTGCGGGCATCTATGCGGATGCGGTTGTTTGCGATCATATCCTTAAGCTGGGCTGCGGTCTGGTAGCGCTGGGTGCGGCCGGGATAGCCCATAACCATGGTGTAGTCGCCTTCCTTAACGCCCTTCAGGGACACTTTCAGGCTCTTTGCGGGCTTGTAGGGGACGTTGTCGTCGTCGTATTCTGCGGGCATATTGTCTTTATCGGCATACACGCGGAACATAGAGAAGTCACAGGTGTGACGGGGCCACATCCAGTTGTCCGTCTCTCCACCGAATTTACCCATAGATGCCGGGGGAGCGCCCACAAAGCGGACGTCATTGTACGTGCGGTAAGTAATAAGGTAATGGATGTTGTTGTTGTAGAAGCCTGTTACAACGGACTCGCAGCCGGGATTGGCTTCCTCCGCTGCTTTCACAAGGTCATCGGCCGATTTTGTCCCTTCCTCGATGACCTTGGTCACGTCTTCCATACTTACAAGGAAGGTGACGGAAAGGCCCGGGCAGGGGATTTCCTCATCCAGGGACTTGGCCCAGTAGCCGTCCATAAGGTAGTTGTGCTCATCCGTGGACAGGCCCTGGATGCTACTGTAACCGCAGTGGTGGTTGGTGACAAGAAGACCCTGGTCAGAGATCATCTCTCCGGTGCAGCCGCCGCCAAAATGCACTATTGCATCCTTGAGGGAGGTTTTGTTGATGGAGTAGATCTGCTCCGGGGTGAGTTTGCAGCCCGCGGCGCGGAGGTCTTTTCCGTTGAGTTGTTTGAGGAGCGGAAGCAGCCACATTCCTTCGTCGGCTGCCGCTGAAATGCACACTGCAAGTGCAGTCAAAAAGGCAAGAATACGTTTCATCTAAAGTCTATTTATTTTCACAAATTTAGTGTTTTTTGCGTATTTTTGTGGAAATTATGGAGAAAATGGATAAAAATCAGATACTTTCCTGGCTTGGAGAGGTCACTCACCCCGCAAAAGGTGACGCTCCGCTGGCCGCGCTTGGAATGATTGAGGACGTGAAGGTTACGGAAGGAAACATCCACGTAACCCTGGCTTTCCCAAAGCGCCCGGACCCCCTGAAGAACTACCTTGTGGGCGCCGTACAGTCCTGCCTTTACAGGCACGCTCCCGGCGGCACGGAGATTACGGTTGACACCGTTGTGAAGGAGCCCGCAAAGCCCGCCAAAAAGGGCATCGAGTTCAATCTGGAGCAACTCCGGGAGGTTCGCCATATTATCGGCATAGCATCCGGAAAGGGCGGCGTTGGGAAAAGCACCGTGGCCGTCAATCTTGCCGTGGCGCTTGCCCGCCTGGGTTACAGGGTAGGGCTGGCCGATGCCGATGTCTACGGCCCCTCCATCCCCACTATGACGGGAACGGAGGACGTGGAGATAGAAATGTACGGCAATGACGCCGAAGACACCCTCTTTGTCCCCGTGGAAAAATATGGCGTCAAGTGGCTCTCCGTGGGCCACGTGTCAAACGCCGGACAGGCGCTCATCTGGCGCGGCCCTATGGCCTCCACGGCCCTTAAGCAGATCATTCTCCAAACCCTCTGGGGCCCCCTGGACTTCCTGCTCATCGACATGCCCCCGGGAACAGGAGACATTCATATCACGCTCATCGGTGACGTTCCCGTTGAGGGCGCCGTCATTGTCACCACCCCCCAGACCGTTGCCCTCTCCGATGTCCTCCGCGGCGTCAATATGTTCCGTAACCCCCAGGTGCAGAAGCCGGTTTTCGGCCTTGTGGAGAATATGTCCTGGTTCACCCCGCTGGAGCACCCTGAGGAGAAATACTTTATCTTCGGCAAGGGTGGCGGCGAAAAAATGGCCCGTGACCTCGACATCCCCTTCCTTGGGCAGATCCCCCTTGTCCAGTCCATCCGCGAGGACGCAGACTCCGGCACCCCCGCCGCCCTTGAGGATCGCCCGGACTCCGAGGCTTTCCTAGACCTTGCCCGTCGCCTCGCCGCCGCGGTGTAATCGGCCCCACCCTGCAGGACAGCCATATGCCCTTCGGGCCGGTACGCGCCTTCGGCGCTATCCCTCCCATGCGCGGCGCTTCGCACCCGCTATGGGCCCCTCCCGTTCACGAAGACACGGGCGTCTACGCCGCCCGAAGGGCATATGGCTGTCCTGCCCCAAAAGGCGTTGGGCCCTTTTCCGAAACTTAAACCGCAGTTTGGGCCGTGTGAGGCCGTTTTTGTCGTTTACCCCCGTCCTGCGAAGGTGGGTAAACAGCACCACCCCCTTCCAGAAGCGTTTCTGAGAGGGGGTGGTGAGTTTTAAGTTTCGGAGGGGAACTAGTCCTCTTCCTGCTCCTGGGCAGCGTATTCGGCCAGAAGTTTGGTCTGGACGTCTGCAGGAACCTGAACGTACTCTGCGAACTTCATTGAGAAGGTTGCGGAGCCGCCGGTGAGTGAACTCAGGATGGTGGAGTAGCGGTAAAGTTCTGCAAGGGGAACACGGGCGTGGAGCACGGTGAAGCCCTTATCCATATCCTGGTTCATGATCATGCCGCGACGGGTGTTGAGGTCACTCATGCAGGGACCTACGTACTCGTTGGGGGTGATGATGTCCACGTTGTAGATGGGCTCAAGGATCTTGGGACCTGCATTGCGGAATGCCTCCTTGAAGGCGTTACGGCCGGCGATGATGAAGGCGATTTCCTTGGAGTCCACGGGGTGCATCTTACCGTCATATACATAGACGCGGATGTCACGGGCGTAGGAACCGGTGAGAGGGCCTTCCTCCATCTTTGACTTGATACCCTTAAGGATAGCGGGCATGAAGGAGAGGTCGATGGAACCACCCACAACGCAGTTGTAGAATTCAAGCTTACCACCCCACTCGAGGTCTGTGATATCCTGGCTCTTGAAGTTGAAAACAACATCCTTGCCGTCAATCTTGAAGTTCTTGGGGGCTTCCTGACCTTCTACGTAAGGGCAAACCAGCAGGTGAACCTCACCGAACTGACCGGCGCCGCCGGACTGCTTCTTGTGACGGTACTGTGCTGTTGCGATCTTGGTGATGGTCTCACGGTAGGGAACCTTGGGAGCGTAGAGTTCGATGTTCTGCTTGAACTCGTTGGTAACTCTCCACTTCACGTAGTTGATGTGCTGCTCGCCCATACCGGTGAGGATGGTCTGACGCAGTTCCTTGGAGTATTCTACGCCGATGGTAGGATCCTGGGCTGCGATCTTGTTGAGGGCGTCGCCAACCTTTGCTTCGTCGTTCTTGTCAACGGCCTTCACTGCGCAGCGGTACTTGGCATCAGGGAATACCATGTGCTTGATGGCCTCTACGCCGTTCTGGGCAAGGGTAACGTCTGTCTTACCGGCCTTGAGTTTCATAACGCAGCCTATATCACCTGCGGCTATTGAGGAAACTTTTTCCTTCTTTGCGCCTGCAACTGCATAGATGGCGCTGAGGCGCTCACCGTTGCCGGTTTCAGGGTTCACAAGGTCTGCGCCCTCGTTGAGGGTACCGCTCATCACCTTGAAGTAGGAAACCTCACCAAGGTGCTGCTCTACGCTGGTCTTGAAGATAAAGAGGGCAACGGGACCTGCGGGATCGCACTTGATGGTGCCGCCGTCTACGGTGGGCTCTTCACGGCCTTCCGGTGAAGGCACTACATTCACGATGAATTCCATCAGGCGCTTGGTGCCCACGTTCTCCTTTGCTGCGGTGCAGAAGACGGGGATGGTCTCACCCTTCTTCAAGCCTTCGCGGAGACCTTCACGGATCTCATCTGTGGTGAGTTCCATGGTCTCGAAGAACTTCTCCATGAGTTCGTCTGAACCTTCGGCAGCCTTTTCCATAAGTTCTGCGCGGAGTTCCTCTGCCTCATCGGCATATGCGGCGGGGATATCAAGTTCCTGACCCTTCTTGTCATAGAACTTCATGGTGATGACATCCACAAATCCTTCCAGGCCGAGACCGGGGTTCACGGGGAACTGGCAGATGGCGGCCTTCTTGCCGAACTCCTCTGCGATAGCGTTGCGGACGCCTTCCCAGTTTGCTTTGTCGTGGTCCAGCTGGTTTACGGCGATGATCATAGGAACGCCGTACTGGTCTGCGTAACGGGCGAAGAGGGTGGTACCCACCTCAATGCCTGCAGAACCGTTCATAACCATCACGGCGGCGTCTACCACCTTGAAAGCGGAGAGGGCTCCACCGGAGAAATCATCTGAACCGGGGGCATCGATGAAGTTGATCTTGCAGCCGCCGAACTCTGCGTACAGAGGGGTGGCGTTGATGGACTTCTGGTTGGTCTGCTCGAACTCGGTGTTGTCCGATACGGTGTTCTTTTCCTCTACGGAACCGCGGCGGTCAATAACTTTTCCTTCAAAAAGCATAGCCTCTGAGAGGGTGGTCTTACCGCTGCGGGGTGCGCCAATCAAGACGACGTTGCGGATGTTTTTAGTTGTGTAAGCTTTCATTGTAGTGTATTATGTTTTTGCGTTTTTCAGACGTAGTCTGCAAATATAGTCATTTTTCGCGCAAATACAATAATATTCCGGCAAAAGCCCTTGCAAGCCGTCCCTCGTTGTCTGTGAAGTGGTTGCCCTCTTCCCAGACAAGGGTACAGCACTCGCTGCCAAGTTGGTTCCCGAGTAATTCAAACTCCTTCCTTAAGCAGTTTCCAACCTTTTTTATGGCCCTGTTCTTCACATGCTCCTCTTCCTTCCCAAGACTGAGATAGACGGCGGAGGCCATTACCGGATGGGCATCGGCATAAGGAATCCATCCTTCAATCCAGACCGACGGGGATGCCGCCGCAACGGCCGTGAAGGTATCTGTCTGCGAGGACGCCCAGAGCGCAAAAAGGCCGCCCAGGGAGTATCCTCCAAAGATTACGGGGACAGGGCCATACTGGGCACGGATCTCAGGAAGAAGGGTCAGAAGGACGTAATCAAGCGTTACCGTGCCCCTCTTTCCGGCTTGCTCCTTCCTGGAGATATTCTTGTCGGGCCAGGGCATGAGGTCCACCATCCAGTCATCCACGTCAAACGCCACAAGCAGAAAAGGGGTTCCTGACAGGGCAGCAATCTGTTCCGCCTCCCCCAGCAGCGTTGCCGTCTCATGGCGGGCCGATGGCTGAAGCAGTATCACCGAAGGCTGCCCGCTTTCAAAGAATCGGCACACCTTGCCGCCTATTATGGACTCTCTGCAGTTCATCACCTGCAAATATACTACTTCTGAACGGAAAGCGGAAAGCCGCACAAAGAGAGTTTCCGAAAGTTAAACGACGGCGCCCCCTCTCAGAAGTGCTTCTGGAAGGGGGTGGTGCTGTTTACCCCAGTTCTGCGAATGGGGGTAAACGACAAAATCGGCCCCAGGAGGCCCAAAGTGCGGTTTAAGTTTCGGCAAGATTAACTATCTATGTTCTCTGGCCGAAAAATCACAAAAAAATCAAAATATCGCTTGCGATATAAAATAATTGTCGTATATTTGCATCGTGAACGATATAAATATGGTTAAAAAAATCCTGGCGTGCCTTGTGGCAGTGATCGGCCTTGGCTGCGCCGCTAAAAAAGATAGTGATATGGCAAAGATTTTTGACTTCAAGACTACCGGCAACAAGGGTGCAGAGGTAGATTTCGCCCAGTTCGAAGGCAAGGTTCTCCTTATTGTGAACACCGCTTCAAAGTGCGGTTTCACCCCCCAGTATGACGGCCTGGAGGCCCTTTATCAGAAATACAAGGACCAGGGCCTTGTGATCATCGGCTTCCCCTGTGACCAATTCGCCGGCCAGGAACCCGGTTCCAACGAACAGATAGAGGAGTTCTGCCGCCTCAACCACGGCGTCACCTTCCCCCTTATGGCCAAGACTGACGTAAACGGCGCCAACGCAGAGCCCATCTTCGAGTTCCTGAAGGAGAAGGCTCCCAAGGAGGAGTACAAGGGATTCAAGGCAAAGGCCACCCAGAAACTCCTCAAGGGCATCAGCAAGAGCGTGGAGAAGGACAGCGACATCCTCTGGAACTTCACCAAGTTCCTGGTGGCCCGTGACGGCGTTACCGTAAAGCGCTTTGCTCCGGTTGCAGAGCCCAAGGATTTTGAAAAGGACGTTGAAGCCTTACTGTAATGAAGGAACAACTTAAACTTGAAAATCAACTTTGTTTCCGTCTTTACACGGCTTCAAGGCTCATCACACAGGCCTATCATCCGCTCCTTAGCGGGATAGGCCTT
The DNA here is from genome assembly GCA_900319485.1 of uncultured Bacteroidales bacterium. Lineage (GTDB taxonomy): Bacteria > Bacteroidota > Bacteroidia > Bacteroidales > UBA932 > Cryptobacteroides. The sequence goes on from ONOQ01000029.1 coordinate 9,334, forward strand.
ACCTATCCACAGTACCTTGTGATGATGGTCCTGTGGGAGCAGGACGCCCAGCCGGTGAATGATATAGCAAAGAGGCTTTATCTGGAAACAAACACCGTCACACCCCTCCTGAAGCGTATGGAGGCCGAAGGCTTCATAAAACGTGAAAAGGGCAGGGAAGACGGCAGGAAGGTGATAGTGAGCCTCACACCCAAAGGAAAGGCCCTGGAGGAACAGGCCGCCTGCATCCCATTTGAAATAAGCGGGGCGGCCGCCTGCCGCTCAATCACGGAGGAAACCGCCCCGGAACTTTACCGGACGATGGATGATCTCATAGAGACCCTTAACCGTTCATTGCTTCCGTAAGTTTGGCCTTGATTTCAGGCAGTGTCATCCGGTAGGCGTTGTCCGAGTTGAATTCCCCCTGTGGAGCATCCTCGTGGTCCTTAACGGCCGGAATCCTGAAGAATCCGCCCATATCCTGGGCCTTGGCGCCCTCCTCCTTGGTAAGGAGCGTCTCATAAAGTTTCTCTCCTGGACGCGGGCCGATAACCGTCACGCCGGAACCACCCTCTAACTCGCAAAGCGCCTGGGCCTGCAGGCCGATAGTACACGCCGGAGACTTCTTCACAAGGATGTCTCCGGTCTTTCCGTTCTCGAAGGCGTAAAGGACAAGGTCCAGGGCTTCCTCGATTGTCATAATGAAGCGGGTCATATCAGGATTTGTGACCGTGACGGGCTTTCCCTCCGCCACCTGGCGCTTCCATAGCGGCACCACGGAGCCTTGGGAGCACAGCACGTTTCCAAAGCGCGTGCACACTATGCGGGTGCCTTTATCTGAGAGCGAAACCGCAATCTTTTCCCCGATTGCTTTGGTGTTTCCCATCACGTTCACGGGGTAGGCGGCCTTGTCCGTGGAAAGATACACCACGGCCTCTACGCCGGCCTCCACGGCTGCCTTAAGAAGCGTTGCCGTCCCAAGGATATTGGTCTGAACGGCTCCCAGGGGGTCTTTTTCGCAGCCAGGGATATCCTTCATTGCCGCGGCGTGGAAGATGAAATCCGCTCCCGCCACCGCTTCACGGCATATATCGGCCTTCAAAATGTCTCCGGCAATGAATTTAATGCGGCTCTCTGAAGGGTAGAGTTCTCTCAGGGCATCCTGTTTTGCCTTATCCCTGGAGAGGATCCTTACCTCTCCGGCGCCGTAGGAGAGCATCCTCCTAAGCGCGGCAGACCCGAAACTTCCGGTTCCGCCTGTAATCAAGATTGTCTTTCCAATAAAAACAGACACGGTGTCAGTATTCAAAAGTGTTAAGCCAATAAGCCCTGTAAGATATTCCTTCCCGGCCGATAACCCTGAGGATATTGCCCTCCAGGTCTGTGAAAACGGCTTTTCGGGACGTTGTGCTGCTGAGGAGCATGATTCCCTCATCCTCAAGGAGCTGGGCATTGCTGCGGTCTGTGGAACTGTATTCTTCCGGAAGGGGAATGGTAAGTTCGCACACGGCTGTTTTGGCCGATGCATCCACCTTGTAGATGACGGCGCTGGAGCGTTTGATGTTTCGGCCGTTGGCGTAGCATAGGACCCTGTCCGGGGAGAGCGGGGTTGCGGCGTGAAGGCCTCCCTGAGGGAATTCCCCGCCGGAGAGCGTTACATTGCCGTTTACACCCACCCTGTATATGACATCTCCGGACTGCCCGTCAATCTTCCAGAGCTCGCTGATGGCATTGAAGGTCATGTACCAGTTGCCCTCTGAGTCCTGCGCCACGGAATTGGCGTGCACAAGGTCAGTGAGGCGTTTATCGGCCTTAAGATACGGGGCCGATAAATCCCCCAGTTCCTCAAAGCAGTCCCACTCCTTCACCTTTTTTCCCTCCGGGCTTATGACGGTGAAGCCGTCTCCCCAGACTGTACCTATGGGGAATTCCTTCAGGACATTGTTCACATAGAGGAGATTGCCGTCATCGAGGATTTTTATTTCGTGGTGGGGATATTCTATATTGCCTTTTCCGGAAGTCCAGTAAAGGATGCGGTTGCCGTCAAGGTCAGTTACCACGGTATGGGCGCAGAGGCGCTGCATATCCTCATCCTGGAATCCGGTCATAACGGCAATGCGGTTACGTGCGGGGTCACACCACGCAACGCGGATGGCTTCCCCGAAAGCCTCATACCACACCACCTTTCCGTCTATGTCGCAGAAAGTCACGTAGCCGGAAGGATTGGCCTCCCACTGCATCAGATAGCCGTTAAGGCCCGTTTCTCCGTCCTTTTCCACAGTATAGACCGGGCAGTCCACGGGAAGAGCCCCGGTCTTGAAGCCCATAACTTCGGACTCGGTCGAAGGATCGGCCTCAGGGACTACCGTAAACTCGTATTCCGTTTCCGGATACAGGAATTTCAGCACCACCCTCTCCTTGCCGCCGTCGGTGTGGCGCGCGGCCGTCCACAGGCCGGCTTCCCGGCCATCGGCCTTCTTCCAATATAGGATGCGCCAGGAGCAGGACGCCGTGAAAGTGACGTCCACGGCATATCTGAGGGTGTTTTCCGTTGGAGACAGCGTAACGGCTACGGCATAGCCTGCAAACCCCGCGGGGCCTGCAGGCTTGCACGATGCCATTGCCGCAATCAGGGCGGCCGTTACAAGGAGACGCGCTCCCTTCATTACTCTTCGTAGATTACCTGTACGGATTTCACCCAGAAGCAGTTGACTTCCTCGTTAGTGGTTTTCCACTTGATCTCAAGAAGGCCGCCCACGGGATCGGGAGCCGTGAAGGTGAAAGGAGTCATATCTGGCTCTATTGTGTAGGTGGCGCCTATCTTGACTCCGCCCACGAAGACGGAAAGTTCGGCCCTGGCCTTATCCTGGTCTGTCAGGACAGCATCTGTGGATTCATCTCTGGGGGCGAAGCGGGCGGTGTTCACGGTAACGGAAGCAATTTTCTTGGAGGAGAGACTCTCCGTCCACATCCTTGCGCTCTTGGCGCTTTCTGCGGCTGCATTTGCGCCCCATGCGCGGCCAATCATAAGACCTGCGTTCTTATTCATAAGATAGAACGGGGCATCCGAGTCAACGCTGACTTCCCAGGTAATGCCCTGGTCCACAAGCGGCTGGACTTCCTCGGCGCCATCTGCTGTTACGCCAAAATCTCCGTCCTTGAAGCTGTGCACATAGGTCTCCTTGCCCTTTGGCGTAAGGTAGATACCAAGTACGGAAGGCACGGGGTTTTGATACTCATCATAGCCTGTGTAAGGATATTCAAGGAGCATCTCGTTCTCGTCCACGTTCACAATGAGATACTCGCCTCCGATACCGGTAGCATCGGCAAGAAGGAGAGGGAATGCGTTGCCGTCGAATTTGAGGTAGCTTGCTCCGTCCTTCTTTACTATGGTCCACCTCTCGTTGCCGGTCATCTGGACGGTCTGGGTTTCATAGGTGGTGTTGTTATAGGTGTCGTTGTTGGGGCCAAGGTTCATCTCCACGGTGCCGTTGGACTTAAAGGTGATGTTGTCGCCGTCGGTTTGGGCGGGGTTGGGTCCGTGCTCCACATTGACCCATGGGTATGATCCAACAGTGCCGTCTGCTACGCGTGAGCCGTACTTGAGGAGCAGCCAGGTGCCAAGGACACCCTTCTCCTCCGCGGTCATGGCGCGGGTGAGGTTGGGAAGTTCATACACGGATCCGGCCGCAAGGGTGGTTCCCTTGGCCGATACTTCCATCTCGTCGGTGCCCACGGTGTAGGTGACGGTGATATTGCCCACTGCGCCGGGAAGGGCTGCCACATAGTATGTGCTGCCGCCCTTGAAGCCGCCTTCGAATGCGGAAACCTTGATTTCCGGACTTGTAGTGCCAGCCGTAAGGACGGGTTTTCCGCTGCAGTCTATGCTCACGGTGCCGGAAAGGGCTCCTTCTTCGGTCTTGATCTTGACGGATGATACACCTTCTGTGTCGGGGTCAAGTGAGAACTTGAGAACTGCCGCAACGGGTGTAAGGGCAATCTTGTCGCCATCGCTCTTTCCGGCTGCGGTGATCTGGAGGTCTGAGCCGCCGGCGCTGGTAGTCTGGTCGTTGGCAATTGTGGCCTGAATCACTGCGCCGTCAATGGTTGCCGATGCATCGTATGGAAAGAGGGCATAGTAGGTATCGGCCTGGGCGGCAGTGCCAAGGATTTCGGCCGATGCTCCACTGCCCTGCGCGCGGAACATCTTGTTGCCGGCGCCGTCGAAGATGCTCACTTTGTCGGCCTTGTTCCAGGAAAGGGCAAGCCCGTCCGCTCCAAGGGATACCTTAGTGAGAGGGGCGAGGGTTGCCGTAAAGGTCTTTTCTCCGGAAGAAGCGGGGGTATTGTCGTTGCCTCCTTTGTTCTCCGGCTTCTGGCAGGCTGCGACAACAGCAATTGCGGCTGCGAGCCAAAGTAATGTACGTTTCATTCTAAGATATTGGTTAATGGTTATTATTTTACTGGTTCATCCACGGTTACCCAGTCAAACATGGCCGTGTGGTCCCTTGTGGGCATGTGGTCCCCAAGGAAGGTAAGGTTTTCCACGCTGCAGGCAACAAGGAAATTGGAATACGCCGCCGGGCCGAAACTAAGCTGGAGTTCCTTCACGGGAACATCGTCAATTATCCATGTGGCCTTGTACAGGCCGCCGTCATTCACGTCCATCTTTATAGCGCAAACGTGCCAGCCGGGCTTGATGGGGACGTAAGTTGAGTTGTGGGGGTTCTTCTGGTTGGTAAGGCAGGCCACAAGCTCGTCATCGGCCGCGCCGCAGCCCTCGCGGGCGTAGGATTTTCCATAGCCTATCTCGAAGTCAAGTTCGTGTTCGTCGTTCTGGTAAATGAATGCACCGACACTTAACTGGGCGCCAACCTCGATTTCCGGTACCAGCAGTTTCCAGGTATATGTGCCCTGCCCGAATCTTTGGTTGCTCTGGAGTTTGTTGCGGTCCATGGTATTACCCTTGGTGGTAATGGAGAGCATTCCGCCGCTTATGGAGAAGCAAGGTGCGCCCTGCTCCGGATTGTGGGTATAGTAATACCATCCGTCAATGGTGTCAAAGTCCCAGCGGGTCTCCTTAACTTCGGGTTCCGGTGGAGTAACGGGAACAATGGGGCCTTCACCGGGGTCATCATCGGGATATACATCCGTCACGGTAAAGGAATCCCAGGTCCTGGCGTCCTTGAGGTCCGGGTTAAGGGTTACTTCGCGGTAAGGGACCGGCATGTAGCGGCGGATATCGTCGTCGGTAAGGGTGGCGACATCTGGATAGGCGGCCCACGCAGAATCATAGTAACCCGGCTGCTGGTCCTCGTTGGCGGCCTTGTAGGCGTAACGCTGCTTGATTGTGTTGATGTACTTTGTCATCCTGTCCTTCCAAAGCCCCATGCGGATGAGGTCAGGGCGGCGCTGGCATTCCATGTTCAGTTCAAACAGTCGCTCGTCGCAGATGGCGCTGCGAAGGGCTTCCCTGCTGGCGTATTTTGCCGGGGAAAGACCGTGGGCGCTGTCCTGGAAGGCACGGTTCCTTACCCTGTTCACAAGGTCTATGGCCTCCTGGGTGGGACCGTAAAGCTCGTTGAGTATCTCCGCCTTGCAAAGGATGATGTCGGAAAGACGCATGAGGGGCAGGTTGTTGGGTGTGTCGTAAATATACTTCCAGGTGTTGAGGAACTTGTACTTCTGGGTATATGTCTCCCCAAGTTCGTTCATCAGGACGTAAGTCTTTCCGTTGACAGTGTGATTCTTGTTCACGGCGCCTGTTTCGGCCACATTCGAAGGCGCGCGGAAATAAGTTTCATCAGGAGAGTAGATATCCTCGTACTCGGTTACCTGCAGCACAGTGAGACGTTCATCGGCCGGATCAAACAGCCAGGTCATTTCCAGAGGCTGGTAAATATTTCCCCATCCCATATCGTACTCCCAGCCGGTGAACTGGAGACCAAGGTCCCACGAGCCGGAAGGAAGGGTTCCGCTTGCGCGGATGGCGAAGATCAGCTCATTGTTGTAGATGGCGGCCTCGTTGGTGGGGTCAAACACGTTCCATACTGTAGGCTGAAGGGAATATACGCTTCCTTCCAGGGCAAGAACCTTGTTGATCTCCGTAAGTGCGTCATTCCAAAGGCTGTTGGCGTTTTCCCCGTACTGGCGGGCACGGCCGGCCTGGCGCATATACAGGCGTGCCAGATAACCGTGTGCGGCGCCGTAAGTGGGACGTCCGGCGTCAAGGTTTGAGGAGTATGACTTGGGAAGGTAGTCACAGGCGTTGAAAAGGTCGTTCTCAATGACAGTCTCTATCTTTGAAATAGAGGCAAAAGGCTTGCGTGCGGTGGGGTCTTCCTTGCTGGAAGTTGTAAGGGGCACCTGGTAAAAGACGTCCGTCAGGTTATAGTAGGCGAAAGCCCTCAGGAAATAAGCCTCTCCAAGCATCTGCTCCTTGGAAAAACCGTTCCCAAAATAGTTGTCGGGCATCTGCGGCACCTGGTCTATCACAATGTTTGCGCGTGCTACCATCTCGAAGAAACCGTTCCAGGCCACCAGCGTACGGTTGTCATTGTATATGGCAACGTCGTTGAGGACCTCGAACGGACTGGCGTTTTTGAAGCCGGCGTCCGTAGTTAAGTCGTTGATGTAGAACATGGGCTCCCTGTACGTAAGGTGCAGGGAGGAATATATGCTGTTCACGGCCGCCTGGGCGTTTTCCGCTGTGGTGAAGGCGTTTTCGTCGGTAAGGTTGGAGTAGACAACCTCCTTAAGTTCCTTCTGGCAGGAAACTGCGGCAAGGACAACAAGAGATATAAATATGACTTTTTTCATAACTGCTCTCATTTTAGAAGGTTACTTTTACACCTGCGTTAACCTGCCTGTAGGCCGGATAAGTGTTGAAATCCAGGCCCTGGCTAACGGCGCTGGCCCCATTTGTAGAAACTTCAGGGTCAAAGCCGGAGTATTTGGTAAGGGTGAGGAGGCGGTTGGCTCCCACAAAGACGCGCGCCCCCTTTATGAAGTTCACGCCCCAGTCCTTGAGCGGAAGGGTGTAGCCAACCTCAATGTTGCTAAGGCGAAGGTATGAAGCGTCTTCCACGTAGTAAGAGTTCACAAAGGAACCGTACTGGGGGCCGCCGTCTTTCTTCCATGTTCCGGCCATTACCCTTGTGGAGGGGTTGCTGCGGGTCCAGCGATCTGCGCAGGACTTCAGACGGTCATTGTCCTCCAGGAGAAGACGGGAGATGTTCAGCATAGATCCGCCTATTGCGGCATCGAAGAACAGGGTGAAGTCAAAGTTCTTCCAGCGGATGGTGTTGCCCCAGCCGAAAACGAGGTTGGGTTCACCGTGGCCAAGGGAATGGCGGTCTTCGTCGGTAATGACTCCGTCTTTGTTGAGGTCTACGAATTTGGGGTGTCCGGGCTTGGATTTAGGCTGCGGAGCATATGTCTCTCCTTCCTGGAGAATGCCGTCCCACTCATAGCCGTAGATGGTGGAGAGGGGTTCCCCTTCTTTTACCACCGCGTACTCCACGTATTGATAACTGCCGTGAGGGCGTATGGTGTAGAATGTGGGAGTCTCAATTGACACTACCGTATTGCGGTTGTGGGCAAGATTGAGGGTAGTCTGCCAGGAGAAGTCCTTGGTATCAAACACGTGGTACTTTGCAAAGAACTCCACACCGCGGTTGCGGATGGATCCGTTGTTCCCCTTCTGGGTCTGGATGCCGACGGTGCTCATGGAGATGTTTACGTCGGAAAGGAGGTCCGTGGTGAGTTTGTCGTACCAGTCAAAGTTGACCTCCAGTTTATTGTCAAGCAGGGCTGCATCAAGGCCGAAGTCCAACTGGGAAGTGGTTTCCCACCGGAGAAGGATATTGCCGGCATTGTTGGGGAACATACCCTTCACAATGCTGTTGCCGCCAAGGTAGATGTCCTGGAAGGCATAAGTCCTGAGGGATTTATATGTGCCGATACCGTCGTTACCGGTGCGGCCGTAACTTGCGCGCAGTTTGATGGAGTTTAACAGGGGCTTTGTGAACTCCATAAAGGGTTCGTCGCCTATCTGCCAGGCAAAGGAGCCGGCGGGGAAGATACCCCATTTACTGCCTTCACCAAAGTTGGAGGCGCCGTCAAAACGCACGCTGGCGTTGAATATGTACTTGTCCAGAAGCACGTATTCGGCCCTGCCGAAGAAGGAGATGTTGGTTTTCTCGCTCTTTGCTGTGCTTATCCAGTCAATCTGGTTTGCAGCACCCATATTATTATATGAGAACACGTCCGTCGTGAAGTCGTGGGCTCCCATACCGGTGTAGTTGTACGTGTTTTTCATCCAGCTGGCGCCGCCTATCACCTTTACGTCGTGGACCCCGAACTTCTTGTGGAAGGTGAGGAGGCCCTCAAGTTGCTGGTAGTGGGAATCCTCAAGTTCAGAGGAGGCCTGGCCGTTGTAGGATGCGCCCACGGAGGTGTTGCGGTCAAAGTAACTCTGGTATTTGTCGTTTTCCCGGCTGGTGGAGTACTGCACGCGAGCCTTCAGGAACGGGAAGGGATCGGCCTCCGCATACAGCGTCACGTAATTGTTGTTCACGCTCACGTTGTAGTCCTGGTACAGGGTTTCGTAGTAAACCTTTTCCACGCGGGAGTCGCGGCCGAAAACGTCCTTCCCTTCAACAGTGTTGAGCGGATTTGCCAGGAACATCCAGTAGATGACGTTGCTGGTGGAACTTGCCGTACCCGTGCTGAAATACGTACGGTTTGTGGCGGCAAGATAAGCGTTTACACCAAGCCTCAGCCACTTTGTGGGGGTGAAATCGGCATTGACACGCGCGCTGGTGCGGCCGAAGTCGGAGTTGAGCACAAGACCTTTGTCCGACACGTTAACAAAACTTGCCGCGGCCCTTACCTTGTCATTGCCGCCCGTCACGTTCACGGCGTGGGTCTGGGTGAGGGCGGTGCGGGTCATCTGCTTGATCCAGTCCGTGCCCGCGCCCTTGAAGGCCTGCTGCTCCTGAGTGTAGGGAGGGTCTCCGGCGCTTCCGTTTTCACGCCACACGTTCATATCGAAGTTTATCTTGTCCTCCGCGTTCATCATCTTCCAGGGGTTGCGGAGGATTTTGGCCGATATATTATAGGAATAATCCACGGAGAACCTTCCTGCGGCACCCTGCCTGGTGGTGATGAGGATGACGCCGTTGGCGCCGCGGGCACCGTAGATGGCGGTTGCCGCAGCGTCCTTGAGGATCTCGATGCTCTCGATGTCCTCCGGGCTCACCTGGTTGCCGACGTTGCTCTGGATACCGTCAACCACGTACAGGGGGTCGTTGCTGGCCGATATTGAAGAGGAACCGCGCACGCGGATATTGATGCCGCCGCCGGGCTCGAAGGAGGTCTGCCTTACCGCAACACCCGCCGCGCGGCCCCTCAGGAGGTCTGCGGTGTTGGTGATGACGCCGGCCTTCACTTCATCGGCCTTGATGGAGGAGACGCTGCCCGCGAGGTCACGCTTGCGGGTAACGCCGTAGCCCACCACCACAACGTCTTCCAGAATCTCAGCGTCCGTGAGCATATGCACGGCAACCGAGTTTCCGGAAACTGTGACAGTCTGGGTTTGCATTCCAAGGCAGGAAATCTCCAGCACCTGGCCCTTTGAGGCCTTGATTTCAAACAGGCCGTTGTTGTCGGAGGTGACACCGGTGCTTGTTCCCTGGATCAGGACGAAGGCTCCCGCTACGGGGGCTCCGTTTTCATCCTGGATCACTCCCTTTACCGTTTGCTGGGCAAATGCCTGGAGGGGAATCAGCACGGCGGCAAGGAGCGCAATTGCGTTATTAATCAGATGGCGCATAGGTTATTGGTTATCATCTTTTACAAAGATGGGGAAAATCTTCCAATCATACCGCAGTTTTTCTCCAGAAATAATCCATTTTTGTCTAAATGGCTTATTTTCAGGTCCGGGTACTCATCGCGTACGTTTAGACATAAAAATGCACGTGCCCGGTACCGTTTGGTACCAGACACGTACGTTTTTGCCTGTTTTTGCACGCGGTGAGTACCGCCGCGCGCAATGCCTGCTACCGGTTCTCGGCAGCCTCAACAGCCTTGAAGTAACGGTATGAAGATACCTTTACCTCGGAAATTGAGTTTTCGTCGCACACGATTGTGCCGGCGGGGTGGTTCTGAAGGCCGGAAAGAGTGCAGTAGTGGCTCATAGGGCCCTCGATGGCATCCTTCAGGGCGCGTGCCTTCTTGGAACCGAATGCAAGGATCACAACCTCCTTGGAACTGAGCACGGTGGCTACGCCAACGGTGAGAGCCTGTGCGGGAACCTTGGTGGGGTCACCGTCAAAGAAACGGGCATTGACCTCACGGGTATCCTGGGTGAGGGTAACCACGCGGGTGCGGCTGGAAAGGGAGGAGAAGGGCTCATTGAATGCAATGTGGCCGTCTTCGCCAACGCCGCCAAGGAACAGGTCAAAACCGCCTGCGTCCACAATGGCTTTCTCATAGGCTGCGCACTCTGCCTCTACGTCCGGGGCGTTTCCGTTGAGGATGTGGATGTTCTCCGGTTTCTCGTCAATCTGGTCGAAGAGGTATTTGTGCATAAAACTGTGGTAACTCTCCGGGTGCTCCACGGGAAGTCCCACATACTCATCCATATTGAAGGAAATGACGTTCTTGAAACTCAGTTCACCTGCCTTGACCATGCGGATAAGTTCTGCATAAGTCTCAATGGGGGTGGAACCTGTGCAAAGGCCAATTACAAAGGGATCATTGGTGCGTGCGGCCTTTTCCTTGATGCGGGCTGCAATGTAGTGAGCGGCCCAAAGAGAACCCTCGGCGGAGTTCTTGCGGATAATAACTTTCATTTCATGAAAATTAAATGATTTTACGTTACCCCCTCCCGAAACCCCTCCCCTCGGGGGAGGGACTTGAAGAGGAAAAATTAATCCGGAATTCCATACAACGGCGGCAGGAATTCCGGAATGCAAAGTTATTAAAAAATCAGATACATTTAGCAAAGTTTGAGGAAAACTTCAATTGCCTGATATTCGGCCATGCCAAGTTTGTCGTAGAGCATGGCGGTGTTCTGGGTGCGTTCCTCGGCCCTCTGCCAGAATTCACGGGGATCCTCGCCGGGGAACGGGACAATGTCCTTCTGGGAAAGGTGACGGAAGATGGCGTGACGCTTCTTCACAACTTCGTCCGGGCTTAGAGGAACTGCCATATCAACACGGCCAAGTTCCCACTCCATCCAGGCGCCGCGGTACAGCCAGATGTGGGTTTCATCCAGCCACTTGTTGCCTTCTTCCTTGAGTTGCTCAACAGCCTCCAGGGCGGCCTCCGTGCATACGCGGTGCGTTCCGTGAGGATCGGCAAGGTCGCCTGCCATAAAGATCATATGGGGCTTGAGGTCTGTGATGAGTTTCTTGATTATGTCTACATCGGCCTGTGAACGGGGATTCTTCTTGATACCGCCGCTCTCGTAGAACGGGAGGTTGAGGAAGTGGACGTTGGTGTTGTCGTTGAGGCCGAACGAACGCACTGCACCGCGGGCTTCGGAGCGGCGGATTGCGCCCTTCATCTCAAGCAGCGCGCGGGGCTCCGGCTCTCCGGGAACCTTGCTGTCAACGATGGCCTTCACCTCTGCGAATTTATCGGCAAAACCAAGTTGGAAGGCGCAGTCCATATGCTGGAGCACTACGTCGTCGTGAACGGCAACGTTGCCGGAGGTCTCGTAAGCCACGTGGACGTCGTGTCCCTGGGAGGCCAGGCGGATGAACGTGCCGCCCATTGAAATTACGTCGTCGTCCGGGTGAGGGCTGAAGATAAGGACCGTCTTGGGATAAGGTTTGGCCGATACAGGACGCGTTGCGTCATCGGCGTTTGGCTTACCGCCGGGCCAGCCGGTGATGGTGTGCTGTAGGTCGTTGAAAACGTTGATGTTAATCTTGTCGTACGGGCCGAACTTCTGGAGGAGTTCGTCAAGGTTGTTGTTAAGGTAATCCTTCTCCGTGAGTTTGAGGATGGGCTTTCCGGTTTCCTGGCACAGCCACACAACGGCCTTACGGATGAACTTGGGAGTCCAGTCGCAGGGACCAACTAGCCAAGGGGCCACGCTGCGGGTAAGGAGGCTTCCCGCGGTCTCGTCCACATACAGTGAAATGTGGTCGTGGGCCTGCAGCAGGGATGCCGGGCAGTCAGTTGTCATAGGGCCTTCGGCAATTGCCTTCACAACATTGGCCTTGTCCTCGCCCCATGCCATAAGGATAATCTTCTTGGAGGAAAGCATTGTGCCTATTCCAAGGGTGATGGCTTTGTCCGGGGTGGCCGATATGTCGTGGTTGAAGTTCTTGGCCTGCCTCTTCCTGGAGTTGTAGGAAAGGCGGACGGTGCGGGTGCGGGTCTTGATGTTAGAGCCGGCCTCGTTGAAGCCCACCTGGCCCTTTTCACCTACGCCTATCACAAGGAGGTCAAGGTTACGTGCAATAGCGTCGAACTCAATGCAGTAGTCGCTCACCTTGTCCTCAGGAACGGTTCCGTCAGGGATATGGATGTTTTCCTTCAGGATATCCACCTTGTCAAGGAAGGCCTCGTGGATGGAGTGGTTGCGGCTCTGGAGTTCATCTCCGGAAGTGGGATAGTACTCGTCAATTGTTACTACCTCAACGTTCTTGAATGAAATCTTTCCTGCCTGATAGCGGCGGGCCAGTTCATTGTAAAGGGAAGTGGGAGTGGCGCCGGTGGTGAGACCAAGACGGAAAAGACCGTCCTTGTGATTTTTGATGGCATCCTCAATGAGGTCTGCCACTGCGTAAGACGCCGGACGTGAATCCTGATAAACCTTGGTCCAGATTTTCTCATAGGTGTGCAGGATTCCCTGCGGGAGGTTCTTCTCAATGAGACCGCCCTCGTAAGGTAAAGTGAAATGCTTGCTCATATATGTTTTTAGGTTATAACCTTAAATATATTTCACCTCATTCTCTTTCGAATCACAAATTTATCGAATTCCCGAAAAAATTGCAAGAAACGGAGTGTATGTTCTATTTCAAAAAGTTTCGTTATTTTTGTAAGGATAAACAAATGGTTATGCGTAAACTCTTCCTGAGCCTTCTAGCGGCCGTGGCGGTAATATCGGCCTGCAAACCCAAGAACTATACGGTGATAATCTCCCTTGACGGAAGCCGATGGGATTATGCCGATTATTATGAGATGCCGTTTTTTGACTCCCTGGCAACGGTGGGCGTGAAGGCCAGGATGGAACCTTCCTTCCCATCCTCAACATTTCCCAACCATTATACCATGGCTACGGGCCTGGTGCCGGACCATCACGGGCTGGTGAACAACAGTTTCTGGAATCCGGACACCCAGCACGGCTATGCCATCAAAGACGCAGAGGCAAGGTTTGACCCCCGTTATTACCTTGGTGAGCCCGTCTGGATTACGGCCCAGCGCCAGGGCGTGAAGTGCGGCGTGGTGTACTGGGTTGGATCCGACATCCCCATCAAGGGAGAATACCCCACCTATTACCGGCACTGGGACGAAAAACCCCACTGGACATTCTCACAGCGCTGCGACGAAATCGTGCGCCTGATGAGCCTTCCGGAGAGTGACCGCCCCCGCCTTGTGATGGGATATTTTGACGAACCCGACCACCAGGGACACGTCTACGGCCCCTTCTCCCCGGAGACCAAGGATATGGCGGAGCAGATGGATTCCCTTATGCACTCCCTGTATCTTCGGCTTAAGGCCCTCCCTCACGGAGACCGCATCAACTTTATCCTTGCCGGAGACCACGGTATGACGGAAATCTCCCCGGAGCGCTTTGTGGCGTGGTGGGACGTTATGCCTCAGGAGTGGGTGGAGCGCTGCGTTGGTTCCCTTCCCACAAGCATCTGGGCAAAGGAAGGATATGTGGACAGCCTCTACAACCGCCTCAAGGACATCCCGCACCTTAATGTGTGGAAGCACGGTGAGGTTCCGGAGTACCTTAATTACGGCACGTCAAACCGCCTTGGAGACATAATCGTGAGCCCGGACCTTGGCTGGCAGTTCAACTTTGCGCCTTCCCGCAACCAGGGTACCCACGGCTTTGACCCCAGGGAAACAGATATGATGGTGGCATTCCGTGCAGTTGGCCCTGATTTCAAAGAAGGCTATGAGGCTCCATTCACGGAGGGAGAGCAGAGCGCCTTCCATAACACGGACCTCTACCCTATGCTGTGCAAACTCCTTGGAGTGAAGCCCGCGCCGGTAGACGGTAAACTTGAACGCATTGAGAAGATCCTGAAATGAAAAAGCGCATTGTAGTCCTTACCGGCGCCGGAGTGAGCGCCGAGAGCGGATTTGCCACCTTCCGTGATTCCGGTGGCCTTTGGGAGCAGTATAACGTGGAGGATGTAGCCTCCCACGACGGCTGGCTCCGTAACCCCGGCCTTGTGCTGGACTTCTACAACGCCCGCCGCGCCCAACTCAAGGACGCAAAGCCCAATGCCGCCCACCTTGCAATAGCGGGCCTGGAGAAGGATTATGACGTGGATGTAATAACCCAGAATGTGGATAATCTCCACGAGAAAGCGGGCTCAACGCGTGTCCTCCATCTTCACGGAGAACTCACAAAGGTGCGCCCGGAAAAGGGAATCTATGACATCTCCTTCCAGGAAGACGAGGTAATTGATATCGGCTATTCAGAGGTAAAACTCGGGGACCTTGCTCCCAACGGCCGTCAGTTAAGGCCGCATATAGTGTTCTTCGGAGAGTCCGTCCCTGCCATAGAAAAGGCCATTGATATGGTCTCCAGGGCCGATATCCTTCTCATCGTGGGCACTTCCCTGCAGGTTTATCCCGCCGCGGGGCTGTACAGGTACGCCCCGGCATCGGCCCCAATCTATCTGATTGATCCGGCCGATGTAACAGTATACGACCGCCGCATCACCCATATAAAGGCTGTTGCGACGGCCGGTATGAAGAAGTTCCTGGAACTGCTATAGGGCCTCGGAGAAAAACTTGAGGTGATAGGGCAGAAGCCACACCCAATAGGTCCAGTTGTGCTTTCCCGGGGAGTACAGCGTGACGTGGGGGATGCCCAGTTCCGTGCAGCGCTGCTCGAATTCCTTTGAGGCAATCATAAACTTATCCTCGGTGCCGCAGGAGATTACAATTATCTTCTGCGGCGCTGCCGTTCCTACCCTGTAGAGGCGGTTTATGGCCGACTGCTCCGCGCACACCGGGTCATAGATTGACTCCACGCCAAGGATGGCGGGGATTATTTCCTTTGAGCCGCCGGAATGGTGAAGCCCCAGGACGCCGCTCATAGAGCCGGCGCCGCGGAAGCGCTCAGGGTGGTCCAGGAACAGGTTCATTGCCCCGTGACCGCCCATCGAGAGGCCGTCAATGAAGGTTTTATCGGCCTTAAGTCCGTAGCGTTTTTCCATTGCCGGCCAGCACTCTTCCCAGAAGAATTTGCGCCACTGCATATTGGCGGGGTTGGCGTCGTCGAGGTACCAACTTTTGTAGAAGCCGTCAGGGCAGATGATGCGGAAGCCGCTGCTCTCTGCTGCCGCCTGAAGGTCTGTGTGGCGGCTCCAGTCGGAGTATTTTCCGCCAAAGCCGTGAAGGAGGAAAAGCGTGGGGAGGTCTTTATCGGCCGATGGTGAAAACACCAGCACGGAGTCCTTGCAGTGGAGGTTGGGGGAGTCGAACATAAAAAGTTCCTGCGCCCCGGAAAGAGGCGCAGTGAGAACAATAAGTGCAAGTGCGATGATGCGTCTCATAGGCGCAGGGCGCTATTTTTTCTCGCAGGAAATGCCTTTCCAGGCAAGTGCGGCAAGTGCGCCGCCCACCAGAGGAGCGCAGATGAATACCCAGAGGTCCTTGAGGGCTTGTCCGCCTGCAAACAGTGCGGGGCCGATAGAACGTGCGGGGTTCACGGAAGTACCGGTGAGGTTGATGCACACAAGGTGGATGAGGATGAGGCTGAGGCCGATTGCAAGACCTGCGAAGTTGCCTGCGCCGGTCTTGGGATCGGTGGTTCCAAGGACTACCAGCACAAACAGGAAGGTTGCGATTACCTCAACGAGGCAGGCACCCCATACGCCGCCGGCATTGGCTACGCCGTTGGAACCGAGAGCGCCGGTAAGATCCGGAGCGGCAACGGTTTTGGCAACAAGGAGGAGGACAGCGCCGGCAAGGATACCGCCGATGATCTGGCCGCACCAGTAGCCGCAGGCTTCTTTCCAGGTCAGGCCGCCGTTGAGGGTGACGCCGAGGGTGATTGCGGGGTTAATGTGGCAACCGCTTATTCCACCGATGGTGTAGGCCATTGCAACAACTGCAAGACCAAAGGCGATTGCGGTACCTACTACTCCGGCGGGAGTTGTGCAGCCAAGGAACATTGCTGTTCCGCAGCCAAGGAAGGTAAGGACAAATGTGCCCAGACATTCTGCGATGTACTTTTTCATAATGATATAAGGTTTTAGTGTGTTTTATCCTCCCAAATGTACAAAAAAATGCGAAACGTTGGACATAAAAACTTATCTTTGTGTGTAAAACGCTTGAAAATGAAAAAGGTTTTTTATTGGATTATCGGCATAATTGCCGCTCTCTGCATTGCCGTCGCCTGCATCTGGGGCGGTGAAATTAAAACCATAAGTTCCGTCCAGCCGGTTGGCGGGAACCAGTATCTCTACAGGATGGAGTACAAGGCCGCGTATGACCTTGACGACCTCATTTCCAAGGACATCGACGCCAACGCAGAGTTACTGGATTATGTTATCGGCCGCATCGGTAAGGGTCTTCCGCTAAAGATCAAGAGCGCGCAGGTGGCCGATGAAAACGGCGAGATGAAAACTATGAACTGCACGTCTTTCCAGGCTAAACAGGCTGGTGAAAACGGCTTCTGGTATGGCCGTAACTATGATTTCTTCAAGAATCCCACTATGGTCACGGTGTCACGGCCAAAGAAGGGTTATGCTTCCATTGCCGTGAGTGATATGTCTCATTTCGGCTATTCGCTGGAGAAACTTCCAACGAGCCTTGGCGCCAAACTCAGTTGCCTTGCTTCCGTGTATGCGCCCGTGGATGGTATTAACGAGAAAGGCCTCTGCACGTCTATTATGGCTCTGCCGAAGCAGGCCGCGCAGCAGGATACTCCTAAACACGATGTGGGCACAACTATCATAATGCGCCTGTGGCTTGACCGCTGCGCCACCGTGCAGGAGGCTCTTGACCTTGCCGCAACGCTGGATATCCACCACGATGCCACCGTTGGCTCCGGTTACCACTATATGATTGCCGATGCCTCCGGCGACTGCGCCGTGCTGGAGTTCGACCGCGAGGACGGCTGGAAGTCGATGGTGGTAAAGAAAGAGGCCGATGAAAACTATATGCTGGTGACTAATCACCTGCTGTCGGAGAAATACTTCACAACTGTGCCCAGCGAGTACGTTGGCAACCCCCACAGCAAGAGTTGGTGGAGGTATGAGACGGCGGATGCCTTCCTGGACTCCCACGACGGCGTCCTTACTCTGGAAGAGGCCCAGGAATGCCTTTCACAGGTGCACTGGAAGGACCTTGTGTGGGACAACGGTATGGTTGAGGACACCCAGTACAGCAACGTCTACGACCAATCCTCCATCACCCTCTACCTCCGCAACTGGAACGACTACGACACTACCGTGAAGTTTGAACTCTAGGGTTCTTTGGCGTCATGCCCGACCCTTCCCCGTCATGCCCGGCCCCGACCGGGCATCTCCTGCCGCTGTGATACCGTCATGCCCGACCCTTTCCACGTCATGCCCGGCTCCGACCGGGCATCTTCCGAAACTTAAACCGCACCACCCCCTCCCAGAACCACTTCTGATGCGGGGTGGTGTCTTTTACCCCCATTCCGTGAAGCCGGGTAAACGGCAAAATCGCCCTCACAAAGCCCAAACTGCGGTTTAACTTTCGGAGGATAGACTGTGGTCGCTCCCCATCCGGAAAAACGCCCCAAAATCAGGACAGACCTCTCATAAACGCCCCGCCATCCTGAAAAATGCCCCAAAACCAGGACGGCCCTATGCCCGGTGTCATTTCCTGATTTAGGTTGACTCCGATTGGAGTCTTTCCCTGATAGAAGTTGACTCTGGTTTAACTTATAACTGATAGATATTGACTCGTAGTCGT
>ONOQ01000031.1 GCA_900319485.1 uncultured Bacteroidales bacterium
CACGAAGGTGAGGTTTTCGGTATTTGCGACACCGGCAACATCTTTGTACTCAAACACGGTGGGCTGACCCGCCTTGACGGATTTGATCTCATCTCCGAAAAGAAGAGGTCCGCCTTCCTTGTTGTCTTTGTCGGCCTGATAGTTCACAACCTTCATAAATACGCGAGGAAGATCCTTGTTGGCGTAGAAGGTAACCTTAACGTTGTACTTCTCACCCTCTTCAATTGCAATGGCGTTCTCGGCCTTAGGGAAGAGGAAGAGCTGACGCTGCCAGTCTTCAGTTGATGCAACGTCATAGTGCATCTTGTAGGTTGACTGCTCGTGGGTAAGGGCGTATACACCTTCTGATGATGCCTCTGCGCTCCTGGGCCACTCACCGTTAATGCAGTTGATGATGAAGAAGTCTGAGCCGGCGGCGTCTACGGCCTTCCAGAGGTTGGTCTCTGCAAGATATTCTGCGCTGGGAGTGTAGTCGTGGACATACTCGGGAGCGGGCTGAGGCTCACCTACGTGATATTCAACCTTGTCAAGACCAAGGCTGCCCCAGGAGTAAACGATGAAGGGAGTCTCGGGGATCTCGGGAAGGTCTGCGCGGGGAATGCGGTACTCAATCTCAACTTCATCCGTGCCGATTGCGCCCTTGCAGAAGATGTTCTTGGTAGAAGCAGTTGAAGGAGCGCAAGAGGTGTTGGCACCAGGTTTCTCGTTGATGGCGGGAGACTCTGCGCTGCCACCAAAAGGATAGTGATAACCTACGAATTCGAAAGGACCGTTGGACCAAAGCATGTCTCCGGTTTCAGGATCCTTGTCAAGGTCAAGGGCAAGATAGATATAGCCCTCGCTGGCGTGACCCCACATCTCTTCATAACCGGAAGCGGCTTCACCTTCACCCTTGATTCTCTTAGTATAAACATAGAGATAGTTGTCGTCAACAGCAACCTTGAAAGCAGCGTGGGTGCCCTTACCTACGGCCTCGATCTCGGCCCAGTCGGAGAAGTCTCCGTCAATGTCGATGAGACCTTTTACCTCGGGCTCGTTCCACTTGGGAGTGCCGTCCTTGGCTACAAGGCAAACCTGCTCTACGGCAGCATTGTAGTAGATGTCATAAATGCCATCTCCGGGAGCGGCAAGGTTCTTACCATTGTTGATAACGGTGATTGCGGTACCGGCAGTAAGTTTGAAAGGCTCAACGTCACCTTCTGCACCGCGGTTCACGCCCCAATCCTTGTCCTTGCGGAACTTGAACTGGTCTGCGGCGGCGAGTTTGACGTTCTTCACAACATAGATGTCTCCATCCTTGGCGGCCACGAAGTCCTTGTCCCAGTTGGCTCCGAGAAGGGCACCGATGATGGACCAGTCGGAATTACCCTCAACAGGAAGGATCTCTTCCTCTGCGGATGCAACGGTAACTGCGCACTCGGCCTTGAATGTGCCCACCGTAGCGGTGATCTTGGCAGTACCTGCGGCAACTGCTACTACCTTACCGCCATCCACGGTAGCCACTGCGGGAGTGTCGGATGCCCAGGTGGCAGCGGGCTTGTTGGTAGCATTCTCAGGCTTGTAGGTGACCGTGAGCTGGAACTCCTGGCCTACCTGAAGGGTCTGGGATGTTGCGTTGAGTTCAATACCTGTAAGGGCAACCTCCTTGGGCTGGTCCTCCTTCTTACAGGACACCAGTGCAACCACAACCGTGAATGCAATGGCAAGCGCTTTAAAAACTCTGTTCATTTGTTAAATTTTTTGGTTATTAATGAGGTTAAAAGTGTCTATGTTTTAGTTAGTCAATCACAAATGTAGAAAAAAATTGGTTAAGTCAAACAAAAACAATAAAAAACGGCACCTTGAAGGGCGCCGTTTTTGTTTTGAGGGGTTTCGGTTTAGTCCGAAAGAGAGAAGCGTTTGAAGCTCAGGACCTTGGCCTCGGGGTCTGCTGCCTTGAGGGCTGCCGCCACCGTGGATTTGTCGTCGGAAAGCTGGTATTCCTGCTCCAGAAGGGTGTTCTCCTTCAGGAACTTCTGGATACGGCCGTTGACGATACCGTTAATCATCTGCTCTTTCTTGGAGAGGGACTCGAGAGTCTCTGCGCCAACCTTGGCGATGATTTCGCGGGCCTGCTGTGCCTGCTCGGGGGTGAGCCAACCCTTGGCGGTGTTGGACTCGATGTGGTCTTCGCTGTCAACGTGGGCGGGGTTGATGCCTGCCTTCTTGAGAGCGTTGTCCACTGCCTTCTGAACTTGCTCGTCCTTGGTCTTCTGGATGGCAACTGTGCGCTCTGACTCAATGACCTCTGCGGGCACGGACTCTGCGTCCACTGCCACGGGATTCATTGAAGCCACCTGCATGGCGATACCGCGGGCGATCTCGGTGGGAACCACCTTGTTGAAAGCCACGATTGCGCCAAGTTTGCCATTGAAGTGTACGTACTCGCTCACGAACGGAGCCTCAAGGGCGCCGTAGAAAGCCAGAACGTGCTTCTCGCCGGTTTTACCGGCCTGGTTTGTAATGTCCTCCTCAAGTGAATAACCGCTTGCAAGTTTCACGGCTTTCAGGTCCTCCAGGGAGGCGGGGAAAGCGGTGATTGCTGCGTCTGCGATCTCACCGGCAAGTTTCTTGAAGTCCGGGGTGGCGGCTACGAAGTCCGTCTCACAGCCCAGGCAAACGAGGACTGCCTTTCCGCCGTTGATGCGGCTGAGAACGGCACCCTGGGTGGTTTCATTGTCACCACGCTTTGCAAGGGTGGACTTACCTTTTTCACGAAGGATTTCAACGGCACGCTTGAAGTCACCGGCGGCTTCTTCAAGAGCCTTCTTGCAATCCATCATACCGGCGCTGGTCATATCACGCAGTTTCTTGATGTCTGCTAATGCAATAGCCATAACTTTTACTTGCTTTTAACGGTTAATAATTATTCTGCGGGGGTTTCTGCAGGAGCCTCTGCGGGAGCGGCTTCCTCTGCAGGAGCGGCCTCGGCCTTTTCGGCCTTGGTGCCGCGGCGGGGACGGAGTTTGCGCTCGGGAGCCTCTGCTGCAGTTTCCTCTGCGGGTGCTGCATCGGCCTCTTTCTCCTTCTCCAGCTTACGCTCTTCAAGGCCTTCGCTGATGGCCTTGCACATCACGTCCATAATGAGTTCGATAGACTTTGTGGCGTCGTCGTTGGCCGGAATCACATAATCAATGGGAGTGGGATCGCAACAGGTGTCGACCATAGCGATTACCGGGATGTTCAGACGGACAGCCTCCTTAACGGCGTTGGCTTCCTTCTGGACGTCTACCACGAAGAGGGCGCTGGGAAGGCGTGACATATCGCGGATGGAACCGAGGTTCTTCTCCAGTTTTGCACGCTGACGCTCCACCTGGAGACGCTCACGCTTTGCGAGTTTCTCGAAGGTGCCATCTTCCTTCATTTTGTCGATGGTGTTCATTTTCTTGACGGCCTTGCGGATGGTGGGGAAGTTTGTGAGCATTCCACCGGGCCAGCGCTCCGTCACTGAAGGCATATTGACCTCGGCGGCCTTGGCGGCGACGACGTCTTTTGCCTGCTTCTTGGTGGCTACGAAGAGGACCTTGCGGCCGCTGCGGGCCATTTCCTTAAGGACCTCTGCTGCCTCGTCAATCTTGACGACGCTCTTGTGCAGGTCTATGATGTGGATGCCGTTCTTCTGGTCGAAGATATACGGTGCCATCTTAGGGTTCCACTTGCGGGCAAGGTGGCCGAAGTGTGCGCCTGCATCGAGCAATTCCTGAAAATTGGTTCTTGACATGGTTTTTCTGATTGTCTAAATAATAACTCTTTCATCAATCCCCGTGAGTAGCGGTCCTTGACCGGTCTCCGGGATTTTTTCGCGGTGCGGCAATCCTTTTTGTAGCCTGGGAAGATTCTCATCCTCACCCGGATCTCAGGATTTGATGAATACCGCAGCCGTGCTGACGTAAATTGTTCAGGCCGATTAACGCTTGCTGAACTGGAAGCGACGACGTGCGCCAGGCTGACCGGGCTTCTTACGCTCAACTTCGCGAGCGTCGCGGGTGAGGAATCCGGCGGCCTTGAGGGTAGCGCGATAAGCCTCTTTGTCTACCTCGCAAAGTGCGCGGGCGATTCCGAGACGTACGGCCTCTGCCTGACCTTTGGTACCTCCACCTACGAGGGTTACCTTGATATCAAACTGACCTGCAGTACCGGTGACCTCGAGAGCCTGGTTGGCGATGTACTGGAGGGTTCCCTCCTTGAAGTACTCCTCCATAGGGCGGTCGTTGATCAGGAACTTGCCTGTTCCGGGTACTACATAAACACGAGCGACAGCTGATTTACGTCTTCCAAGGGCGTGTTTCTGTTCCATGTGCTCTGTTTAAATTTCGTTAAACTTAATGGT
The DNA here is from genome assembly GCA_900319485.1 of uncultured Bacteroidales bacterium. Taxonomy (GTDB): domain Bacteria; phylum Bacteroidota; class Bacteroidia; order Bacteroidales; family UBA932; genus Cryptobacteroides. The sequence goes on from ONOQ01000031.1 coordinate 4,370, forward strand.
TCTGGGATTCTGTGCCTGCTGCTTGTGCTCAGGACCTGCGTAAATGTACAGGTTATTGATGAGTTTGTCCCCGAGACGGGTCTTGGGAAGCATACCGCGCACAGACATACGGATGAGTTCCTCGGGCCTTGATGAAAGGATCTCCTTGGGAGTGGTGAAGCGCTGGCCGCCCGGATAACCGGTGTAGCGGGTGTAAACGCGGTCTGTCATCTTCTTGCCGGTAAGACGGATCTTGTCGGCGTTGACGATGATGACGTTGTCACCACAATCCACGTGCGGGGTGTAGCCGGGCTTGTTCTTGCCACGGAGCACAAGGGCCACGCGGGAAGCGAGGCGACCGAGCACGAGATCTGTTGCATCAATGACGAGCCACTCTTTGTTCACAGTTGCCTTGTTAAGGGAAACTGTCTTGTAGCTAAGTGTGTCCACTGTCTTGATTATTAATGGTTTAACATAAAAGTTGCGATCCCCCTACAGTGAGAGGGACCGCAAAGGTAGGAATAATTTGGCAAAAAACCAAATCAGAACGTATTCTCGTATTTGTCCAGGGCGGCGGACATCAGTTCCCGGCCCTTCTCTATAATCTCCGGCGCGTGGGAGTAGCCGTACACTCCGTGATAGGAATCGTAGGGCAGGCTGGCAAGGACATCCGGCGGCGTGAGTTCTATGCCCATACGGGCTATGGTGCTGTTCATAAGGCCGAAACTGCGCTGGAGGATGGAGCCGAAGGTTTCATCGGCCCCTACGGGAATCCAGCCATCGCGGCCGTCGGAGACCATTTTCCGCTCCTCCAGTTTTGTGCCGATAGCCTCCCGCACAAGCCTGCGGCCCTTCCTGACGTTGGTGATGACGGTGTCTTTATCGGCCCCGATGGTCTCCTTTAGGAGGGAGCGGGCTTCGGTGCGGGCATCGGCCTCACTGTCCACAAGCGCCTGACGGCTTGAAAGGAAGGCGTTTATCTCCCCGGCGTCTATCTCGTTGACGTTGAAGCCCACAAGGATGTCCCCTTCCGTGCGCTGGACCCTGTTGAGGGGGAAGGTGTTCACGATGCCGCCGTCGATGAGGGTGCGGCCGCGCCATTTGACGGGCGCGAACATCGAGGGGATGGAGATGGAGGCGCGGATGGCTTCAAACAGAGGACCTTCGCGGAAGATGACCTCCTCCCCCGTGTAAAGGTCTGTGGCGACGGCCGTGAAGGGGATTTCCATATCCTCTATGTTCACGTCAGGAACACGCTCCTTTATGGCGTCCATCACCCTCTGGCCCTTGACAAATGAATTGAGGCTGATGCTTACGTCCACAAGGGACATCACTTTAACGGGATCAAGGCCGCAGAGCCATTCCTTGAACTGCTGAATCCCGCCGGCGGCAAAGATACCGCCCACAAGGGCTCCGGCCGATGCTCCGGCAACGGAGGTGATGGTGTAACCCCTCCTTTGAAGTTCTTCGATAGCGCCGATATAGGCAAAGCCGCGGGGGCCGCCGCTGGCAAGCGCAAGTGCAACTTTTTTCATATTCGCAAAGTTACAAAGTTTTGCGTAACTTTGTGCGTTTAGAAACCTTGTATTATGCAGCCACTAGTATTTGAACCTTTCCTCAGGACCATGGTGTGGGGCGGAGATAAGATTGCCCCCTATAAAGGCATTACCACTGATATTCCCCATATCGGGGAGAGTTGGGAGATAAGCGGAGTTCCGGAGCATCCAACGGTTGTGGCCGATGGCCCCTATGCCGGAAAAACCGTAACTGAACTTGTGAAGGAATTCAAGGAAGAACTGGTGGGGAAGCACGTCTATGCCGCAACCGGTGATGAATTCCCCCTCCTTGTGAAGTTCATAGATGCCCTCACGGACCTCAGCATCCAGGTGCACCCTGATGACGAAATGGCCGTCCGCTGCCATGGGGAAGGCTTCCGCGGAAAGACGGAGATGTGGTATGTGATAGACGCCGCGCCCGGGGCAAAACTCTATTCCGGCCTGTCACGCGCGCTCACGCCCGCAGAATATGAGAAAATGGTGGCCGATGGAACCATAACGGACGCCCTGGCCTCGTACGAGGTTCATCCCGGAGACGTGTTCTTCCTCCCCGCCGGCCGCATCCACGCCATCTGCGGCGGCTGTTTCCTGGCCGAGATTCAGCAGACGTCGGACCTCACCTACCGCATCTGGGACTACGGCCGCCTGGGACTTGACGGAAAACCCCGCCAGCTTCACACGGAACTGGCCAAGCAGGCCATCAACTTCAAGGTGGAAGACACCTACCGCACACTCTATGAGCCCGCGCAGGATGAAGAAGTTGAACTCGTGAGTTGCAAGTACTTCACCACAAACCTCTATGACCTCACCCTCCCCTACGCCAAGGACCTTTCAGAAATAGACTCCTTCATCATAGTGATGTGCGTATCCGGCAACGGCTCCCTGGAGGTGGACGGAGAGTCCCTTGACATCCGCCAGGGCCAGACCGTCCTTATCCCCGCATCGGCCGATGACCTCTGCTTTATCCCGGAGGACGGTATGAAGTTGTTAACCAGCCACATAGGGGTATAGCGGTGCACCGTGAAGTGCACCCCTTTACTATTAACTCGCATATTCTCAAGCACTTATATTATGAAACGTGTATTAATTGCCGCTTTGGCATTACTGACTATGACAGCCTGTAAAGAAAAGAACATCTTCTTCGAAGAGTGGAACACCCCCTACGGCACCGCTCCATTTTCACAGATAAAGGAGGCCGATTACCTCCCCGCCTTCAGGGCCGGCATCAAGGAGGAAAAGGCCAATGTGGAGGCTATCATCGCCTGCAAGGACGCTCCCACTTTTGAGAACACCATCCTTGCCCTGGAGAACGCCAGCCCCATCCTTGACAGGGTGGAGGGCGTATTCTTCAACCTCTCCGAGAGCGATTCCACCCCCGAGATGCAGGCTATTGAGGAGGAGATTCTTCCGGAACTCACCGCCGCATCCAATGAGATCTATATGAATCCCGACCTCTTCGCCCGCGTGAAGGCCGTCTATGACAATCAGGAGGGCCTCACCAGGGAGCAGCAGATGGTTGTGAAGAAGATCTACCAGAGTTTCGAGCGCAACGGAGTTGGCCTTGAAGGAGAGGCCAAGGCACGTTTTGCCGATATCCAGACCCGCCTTGCCTCCCTGAGCCAGAAATTCGGCCAGAACCTCCTTGCAGAGAACAATGCCTTCAAGGAGGCTACCGGCATCACGGTGAGCGACTACTACGACTTCATGGGTTCCTGCCCGGACCGCGAAAAACGCAAGGCCGTCTTCGAGGCCTACAGTTCCCGCGGCAACCACGGGGACGAGCACGACAACAACGCCATTGTCCTTGAGGTGCTTAAACTAAGGGCCGAAATGGCTGAACTCCTTGGGTATAAGAACTTTGCCGAGTTCCAACTCTCAGACAAGATGGCCGGAAGCCCGGAGACCGTGGACGCCTTCCTCCAGCCCATTATGGACGCCTCCATGCAAAAGGCAAAGGCCGATATGAAGGAGATGGCAAAACTTGCCGGTCACAAGATCGAAGCCTGGGATTACAGTTATTACGCAGAGAAACTCCGCGCTCAGAAGTTTGCCCTGGACGAGTCCCAGACCAAGCCTTACTTCCAGGCCGACAGCGTCCTAAAGGGCGTTTTCACGGCTGCCCAGATGATTTACGGCATCAAGATTGAGCCTGCCCCGGAGGTTGAGGTCTATAACCCTGCGGCATCGGCCTATAAACTCACCGATGCAGACGGAAGCCTGATAGGCATATTCTATAAGGATTACTACGTGCGTCCCACCAAGCGCGGCGGCGCCTGGATGAACAATTTCCGTGAGCAGGAGGCTGGCGTAAGGCCCGTGATCGTGAATGTGTGCAACTTCCCGGCTCCCGGCGATGACCCCACGGATGCCATCCCGTCACTGCTTTCCATTGACAATGTCCAGACCGCGTTCCATGAGTTCGGCCACGCCCTCCACGGCTTCCTGTCCCAGTGCAACTACAAGACAGTTTCCGGCACTTCCGTCGCCCGTGACTTTGTGGAGACCTTCTCCCAGTTCAACGAGAACTTTGCATTTGTGCCTGAGATCCTTGCCGTTTACGCCAAGGATTATCGCACCGGAGAGCCTATCCCCGCGGAACTTGTGTCCAAGATCCGCAGCGCCCTCAAGTTCAACCAGGGCTTCATGTGCGGTGAACTCTGCGCCGCCTCCATCCTGGATATGAAATGGCATGAATTATCGGCCTCAGAACTGGCTCAGTTCAGCGGCGCCGAGGACATCCGCGCCTTTGAGGCAAAGGTGTGCAAGGAGATGGGTCTTATAGATGAGATTATACCCCGTTACCGCACCACCTACTTCAACCACATCATCGCCAGCGGCTACAGCGCCGGCTACTACAGTTACCTCTGGAGCGAGGTCCTGGCCGATGACGCCTGGGAGAAGTTTGTTGCTGACGGCGTGTTCAACCCCGCCACGGCCGCGTCCTTCCGCCAGACCTTCCTTGAGAGGGGCGGTTCTGAAGAGCCCATGACGCTTTACCGCACCTTCCGCGGCGCGGATCCGGACCCCGCAGCGCTGTCCCGCGCCAGAGGGCTGGAATAGTTGATGGCCAAAAACGCCTGAAACATAGCACATTAACGGTATAGCGGTGCACCGTGTGGTGCACCGCTATACCGTTAACCATCTCACCACTAGCACAATACATTACTGTTTAGTGCAATCGACATCACCACCAAAACGACTAAATAGTTGAATATCCGTTGAAACGTAAAAATATTCACGTGAAACAACACAAGTTATCAACACCCCATCGGAATTCCGCTTTTTTATTATAATAATTGCAGTCCAAATCGTATTTATTATGAGAGGACACAAACGTATTTTCGTTGAGGATGAATTCCAACACATCTACCACCGCTCCATTGACCAGGTCCTAATCTTCTACACGATGGAAGACCGACTTGTATATTACACTTTATTTTCCGTGCTGGCCAATCATTATAAAATCACAGTGTTGGCTTTGGCTTTAATGTTTGATCACGCACATTCTCTTATCAAAGCCCCGGATTTGGATTCAATGTCAAGGTTTATCGGCACAACTTTATCCAGGTATACCATGGCTTTTAACTCTGACTCCGGCCGAAAAGGGCCTCTATTTGAAAAGGCATTTGGTAACGCGGTAAAGAAAGGAGATAAAAAAGTTCGCACGTGCATAGCATATATCGGCAATAATTCCGTTGAGAAAGAACTGTATACGCATGCCGAAGATGACCCTTGGAATTGTCTGGCATATATCGGCTCCGATCATCCCTTTTCAAATCCAATTGTCAAAGCAAAAGCATCACGGAAACTCCTTCAATCCCTAGAAGTAGTAAAACGATACCACAAAAGGAACTGCTACCTTGAATACCCGGTTATAAGGAGATTGTTTTATGGACTGAACGTTGAGGAACAGGCTCAACTGTTTGATTTTATAATGAGCACCTATTTGCCGATAGACAAAACCACATTGTTAGGGTACTATAAAGGCTATGACGAAATGATATACTCCATTAATTCCAATACTGGCAGCGAATATGACATAAAAGAAAGAAATGATCCGGAATCACACCTGAATTATGTTAAAATGCTCGAGATAACAAAACGGTCCAGTTTCTCTGCTGACCCAAGGAGTATAATACTGGCTTCAGATAGTAAAAAGTGGGAAATAGCTGAAAAATTACAGTCTTTGACCGGCGCCAGGCCATACCAGATTAAACGATTCCTCCATCTGACGCAAAAGTCCAAACCGTAACACATTGATATCCAGCCAAATAACGGTATAGCGGTGCACCGTGTGGTGCACCGCTATACCGTTATACCATTGAATCTCAGGCGATTACTTGATTATGCTCTTGGAGTGGGCGGTGTCGGAGGAGAGCCAGGCGTCAAGGAGGGTGATCTGGGGAGAGCCTTCGTAGCGGCCCAGGATTCCCACCACGTCAAGGGTTTCAGTGCCATTGCGGACGGATTCAGGTATCTCAACATCGGCAAAGCGGGCATAACCGCTGGTGCGGATGGCAACGGATGAGCCCTGGTAATCAAAATACTGGCTTACACTTTGGGCCGATGGATAGGTAAGAATCATATTTATATATGGCATCTCTACACCGAAGAAACCTTCGTCGGTCATGATCTTTCCCATGCTGCCGTATTTGTCGGAACCGCTGCCAACCACAAGGGTGAACCATTCCACTTTGGTCCTAAGGCCAGGTGTGGAATTGATTTTCTTCATTATTGCACTGACTGTTTCCTGTAACATCTTGACCCTTTCCTTCTGCTTGGCTTGGTAATCTGGAACGTCTTTCGTAAGATCATCAATCAAAGCTGCTGGAGAAGAGGCCAGTAAATCTATAACATCCAAAATATTCTTGCCCCTGAGAAACTCCACAAGGGACTTCTCGCTTTCCTGAACATTGCCGGATTCGCCTTTAGAATAAACTTTCAAGGTCTTTTCTAAATCTGACGCATAATTGTCAAATGGAATAGGTTCAACTTCCTTTGCGCCTTCCACCATCTTGGTGAAACGGAGTTTGGTAAGGGCCCACCAGGGAACGCCGTAGGTGTAGTCGTAACTCTCCCACTGCTCGTTTTCATTGGGCAGGGACAGGAATACCCTGTTCTTGCCGTCCGTGCTGGTGTGGTTGAGGTTGGGGTTGGGATAGAAGAGGGTAAATACCTCATTGCCGTATTTGAGGCCCTTGAGTTCCACCAGCATACCCACCAGGGGCTCCTGGATATTGGTTGAAAGTTGGAACTGCTGGGGCTTCTTCTTCTGGACCACAACTTCATCGTAGCCGTAAGAGAGGATCTGGGCGCCGGTAATGTCGGACTTGGGCTTGATGCGCTCTTCCGCCGGAAGGATTGCGCCCTTCAGGACCTTTGCGCGAAGCACGGGCTCAAGGTCTATGTATGAGGTCTCGTAATCATCGGCAGCCTCAAACTCGCCCTTTTCAAGGTTCATAGCCATATTCCTCTTGAGACCAAGCTGAAGTTGGCCGGAGCCGGAATAATCCCTGTCCTTGAAACCGTATTCTCCCAGCACAAGGCCGTTGCAGTTCACATATAGGATCTGGCCGGGCTTGTAGTCGTCGTAGGAACTTGACCGGCCGATCTTGAAGTCAATTGCTCCGGTTGCGTCCTGAAGGAACATCTCACGGTATACGTTTCCGCTTTCGTCGGAGGAAGTGACCTCACCGCGGATGACGATGGGATCGAAGATCTCAACGGGCTCACCGTGCTTGACATAGAGTTTCTTGAGGTCTGCTATTGTGGTGAAGGCATCGGCCCCGAAACGCGCCAGGGCGTATTCGTCGGTGACAGGCTGATCCAGAGGAGTATCCTGATACTTCAGTGTGAACACCGGTTCAAACTCCCGGCAGGAAACGGCCATGACGGCCAGCGCAAAGAGTGCTACAATATACTTTTTCATAGCCTAGAATCGGAAATAAATGTTCAACATATAATTGATACCGGACATATAGAAATACTTGGGGTCGAACTTGTAATACTGGGTCTTGCCCTTGGTATTGTCTATCATACGGGTCTGCTCATATCCGCCGGTCTTGACGTTGCGGTTGTTCAGGAGGTTCTTGGCATTGAGGGAGAAGCCAAGCTGATACTTGCGCTGGATGTACCAGGACTTGCCCACTGATGCGTTCAGGAGCAGGCAGGGGGCGAATTTCTCCTGGGTGGTCATATACTCTATCTCCTGGGGAGTTGCAATGCCGTTAGGGCCCTTCACCGCATATTCCGTGCGGTAGAGAGGGTTCATATCAAGATAGGCGTTGTCAAAGTATTCCACGTCCACATCCACGAACCAGTAGTTGTAGTTCCAGTTGAGACCCAGCGACGCTGCAAGTTGAGGAGTAGAGGGCACATAGTGCTTCTTGACCTTCTTGTAGTCTGCTACTCCGGTTTCTGCAGGTATATTGCCGTAGGCGTCCCTGAGGTATACTGGAGTTTCCTTCCAGTAAGGTACTTCAATGACATATTTGCCGTTGTAGTTCACTGGAGTGGCGCTGTTGTCAAGGGTCTGCATCATAGTGGGGTTGGAGGTATAGACAGCCTCACCCCAGGCCAGGACACCCTGTACGTTGAGGTTGGGAACAATAAAGGTAGGGACCTTGAAGCCAAGTTCGATACCCATATTGCGCTGGTCCATTCCGCTGAGGGCGAAGTTGGAGAAGGCGTTCTGGACGTCGTCGTAGGCGCTCATGATCTTGCTCTGGCCCTTGATGGTGGTGTAGTACGCGGTGACGCGGGCGTTGATGCCGCTGCCGCTGAACTGCCAGTTCACGTCGGAAGAGAAGGTCTTGATGGGAGACACGCCCTGGACCATATCGTTACGGGTGCGGGGGCTCACGAACACCTGCTGGAAGGTGGGAGCGTCCTGGAAGTAGCCCACATTGGCATACACCCTCATATTGCCGCCGATCACATAGTTCAGGCCCAGTTTTCCGGCATAGGTAAGGAACTGCGCTTTGTCGGAATTACCCTTGGAAGTGGAATAAAGGCCGTCACGGGTGTCGGGATAGATGGTTGCGCCGGTAACGGGATCGGTATACTCCGTTCCGGGGAAAAGGCCCTTTCTGACAAGGCCCTCGCGCCAGAAGGAGTTGTAGCCGAGTCGGGCGCCGAGGTTTATGTCAAGGTTGCCGATTGTATACTCGCCGTTCACCCAGCCGCCTGCGTTGAGCACGTGCACGTTGTAGTCGTAGCCGTATTTGTCGCCGACGTGGAGGATGCGGGATTCTCCGTTATGGGCAAGGTAGTAGTCAAGGTCGTTGGCGGCCATTGAAGGCATTGCCGCAAAATCGCGGTCGGCAAAGTTATCTACGTCCACAAAGTACTGTCCGCCAAGAAGATCGGCCAGGATCTTATAGTATTCGGTCTTGTTCACCTTGCCGTTGAGGCCGCCGGTTATCACAAGGTTCTGGAGGGGCCGATACTTGAAGTTGAAGGCAAGGTTGAGGTCCCTCTGGTCCACGCGGCGCTCTTCCTGCACATACTTGGAACGGCCGCCCTCGCTCATCTGGTTCACCTGATAGATGCGGTCCCAGTTCATATGGACGAAGTTCGCATCCTTGTTGAGCCAGTTCTGAAGGGCGATTCCGGCCTTTTCACGGTTGGTGCGGTTGTAGTCCGGGTCCATATTGTAGAAGTAGGACGGGAGGTTGCGGTAATAGTCCGGACGGGGGTCCTGGGCATTGTACCAGTCCATAGCCGTGTAACCGTTCTTGCCGAAGCGGAAAAGGAGGGTGGTATGGCTCTCAAACTTATCAGAAGGGGTGAAATCCCACTTCAGGAAAGCGATGGGCTCGTGGGTCTTGCGCACGCGGGCGTTACGGAGTTTTCCGTTCTGGAAGCCCCAGTTGGCGTTGTACATATTGTCTCCCATCATATCGTAGACCTCCTGGGTGGAAGCCATCTGGGCGCCGCGTTCGCCGGGAGTTCCGAAGATTACGGCGCTGAGTTTATGGGAGTCGTTAATCACTTTATCGGCCGCAAGATAATATGCGAAAGAGCGGTAGTACACGCCCTGGATCCAGTCGTTTCCGCCAAGGCGGGCGCTGATGTTGGCCGCAAAGGACCAGCCGTTGTCCATCTGGCCGGTGGCGTAGGATGCCATAAGGCGCAGGCGGTACAGGGCGCTGTTGGTGAGGACGCTTCCGCGGATGCCCTTGCGGACGTCCGAGGCCGTGCCGAAGATGTTTGTGACGCCGTTGTAACTGCCGAGGGCGACGTCGCTTACCTCAACGCCGTTCACCGTTTCCTTGGAGCGCATAGCCTCGTTGAGGCCGCTCCACAGGGAGAACGGGCCGTAGCCGGTGATTGCATCGTTCATCTTCACGCCGGCAAGGTAGACTTCCTGGCTTTCGGAACTGTAGCCGCGGGCACGGAAACGCACTGCAGAGAAGTTGAAGCCGGCAATGTTGTTGAACACGTCATTGCTGCCGAACAGGATGGTGGGATTGTCGTTGAACCCGGAGTCGTCCATATCAAAATTGGCGAAGGAATCGTCGTCAACGTCCGTCACGTGCTGCACCCCTGTAAGGGAGAGGTTGAACATATTCTTCACGTAGCCGTCATTGACGGTCACCTGGACCTGGGACTCAAGGAACTCAGGGGCGGTGATCCTGAGGACGTATGTGCCGTCCGGCAGGGATGAGATAAGGAAGGAACCGTCCTGGGCCGATTGAACGGTCTCTATTTCCTCGGCGCCGCGCATCAGGACAACCTGGGCGTTCTCGATGGGAGCGCGGCCGTTACGGTCTACCACCTTACCCTTCACGCCGCCGGCATAGCCGTCCCGTGTGCCGGGATCCACGAACTGCGGCGCCTGCGCAAGGAGGCTTATGGCCGACAGGGCCGCAGCGAAGGTCAGTATAAGTCTTTTAGTCATATCGGTTGGTTATTTCTTTATCACGATGTAAGTGGGATAGTGGTCGGAGAAGCCGTTGATGAACGCGCCGTTGGAGAACGTGCGGAACGGGGTTCCCTTGTACTGGCCGCTCTGGTTGGTCATATAAGGCTTCGAGAACACGCGGCCGTAGAACTTTTTCTTGATGAGGGGCTGGATCTGGAAAGTGCCCGCAGGGGCGTTTGCCAGGGCATTGTTCACCATCACAATGTCAAAGATATTGCCCTCTCCCCTGTAGTAAAGGGAACTGTAACCTGCCTTTATCATACTGAGGAAGGGATCGAAGAAGTCTTCGTCCGTAACATCACTGATGAACTCCTTTCCGCGGAGATACTCCGTCATGGAGACGTCCGTGGGGTTGTCGTTCATATCGCCCATCACCACGATCTTGATTCCGGGGAATTCCTCCTGGAGTTCCATAGCCCTCTGGTAGGCGATCTCTGCCCCGCGGGGACGGAGATCGGCCCCCTTTCCGCCAAGACGGGAAGGAAGGTGGCACACGAAGAAGGCGAACATCTCACCGTCAATGGTGCCGCGGACCATAAGGACGTCACGGGTGCGGAAGGCTTCCTTCTCTTCCTCGGTCCACTGGCTCCAGTCTATGCGGGAGTTCTCAAAGGTGAACGGGATGGCCTCCGAGGCTATGTACTTGAATATCTGGGGCCGATAGAAAAGCGCGCAGTCTACGCCGCGGCGGTCAGGGCTGTCGTAGTGGACGATCTGGTAGTTGGCCTCCGCGATGGCAGGTTCCGATACCAGGTCCTCAAGGACGTGGCGGTTCTCAACCTCCGATACTCCAAGCACTGCGTGCCAGGCGCCGTTGTCCTTTTTCATATCGGCAATGACGCGGGCCATATTCCTGAGTTTCTTGGCATACTTTTCCTCCGTCCACTCATTGGCGCCGTCCGGGAGGTACTCGTAGTCGTTCTTACCTTCGTCGTGATAGGTGTCAAACAGGTTCTCAAGGTTGTAGAAGCCTATCACATAACTGCGGTGCTTCTGGGCGTCCGCGGTGCGGGGCAGAACAAGAAGCAGCAGAGCCGCGATGACGAAAACTGTTTTTTTCATATTGCTATGTGGTTTTACCATTTTGATACAACTGTACTGGGATTGGCGCTCTCTATTGCAGCCGCCTGGTCCTTGCCCACAACGGCAGGAAGGGTTGCAAAGAAGTCCACGCCCACAAGTTTTTCAAGTTCAGAAACGGAAAGAGAATAATTGGAGAAGTTGTCGGAGGCGATGTCTTTGCTGTGAGGCAGGTAATACGCCGCGGCGGAATAACTGCCTCCCTTAAGCCTAAGGAGGGCTTTATAATAGGCCGATGGAACGCGCGCCGCCACCCCGCCGTTTGACCCGGACCAGCCGCAGTCGGAGGTGATGTGGCAGCCGGTTACAACGTAGAGGGTGTCGGCGTTATTGGAATAGGACCTCACGCGGCTTTCGAGGTCGGCCCAGATGCCGCCGTTGAAGTCGTACTGCTGAGGGGTCATATTGGTGGAGTAGTACGTGCACATATTCACGGCCTCGTTCTCCTGGCGGTCGGCCGACGGGATCTGGTGACCGCGGGTCCAGCCTCCGCCGTAGGAACTGCTCCAAAGGTCCGGCTGCTTCATTCCAAGTTCGTTCAGTATGGGGTCCTTGGGGAAGCCGCCGCCGCGGGAGTCGTATCGGCCGTAACTGCCCTTCTTAAGGTCCTTGTTGAGGGGATACGCCACCCAGTGGGAAACGTAGTTCTTGGGATCCCAGTAGAAAGACCAACTGCGCTTGGGGCTCTGATTCTTGTTTATATACTGTCCACCTTCCCAGTCGTGGGTGAAGAACATAAGGTCAGGATTGTCCAGGGCCGGAAGTTCCATCCAGAGGGGCGCCTGGGCAACGGTCCCTCCGCCGGAAGCGGACATCTGGCTTACCTGTTTCTTTGTCTGGAGCGTGGGACCGGAAAGAACTATTGTGGCGCTGCGGGGCTCAGTATCAGAATTCTTTGACACCGTCATCCCCACCTGCCACACGCCGGCGGCGCCGGAAGTCTGGGAAAGGGTAATCCAGCCCTCGGAAGCGCCCTCATACAGCACTGAAAGGGTCCAGGCCGATGTTGCGGCAACCTCAAGATTCTGGCTTCCGCCATCTGCGGAAACCATAGCCATAGGGACTTTTAAAACCGGAATGGTCTCATCCTCCTGCTTCTGGCAGGAGAACAAGACCATTGCGGCTGCTAGTCCCAATGCCCACTGGATGGGCTGGAATGATATCTTCATTGATTGATTACTTGGGTGCAACGGTTACTGTTATCTTTGTAAACCGAACCTGACCATTCTCAGCAGAGCCGGTATTGCCAACGCTGTAGGAAAGGCTTGATGACTCTGCGCCAGAAGCAACCTGAGCATTACTTGAATCCATCAAAACCCCCGTATTGGAGACAGTGTACTCAAACACTGCCGACACGAATTTCAGATTATCCGCTACACTGATTGTCAGTGTAGAATTATCCTTTTGATAGAATCTCCAGTTATTACCGTTGGCATAGTACTTAGCCGTATTGCCTGCACCGCCTGCGGTGAGAGTTACGCCGTCTTTCTCAATGACCTTATATGCCTTGGAATCTTCCCAGTTATTTGCCTCTGCATAATCCTTAATCAAGATTTCTACCGTTGAACCGCCTTCGGGGGCAGCCTTACCCTGGGTTACGGTAACTGTCTCCTCAACATCAGCGGCTTCGCACTTGAGGGTAAGGGTGTAAACAACCTCGGCCTCCGTGGACTCGTTTGCAGGGAAAGTGAGTTTCACGGTTGCATCTTCACTGCCGCTTGCGGGGGCGGGAGTAATGTCGCCCTGGGTGGCGGTGATGGTCCAGGCTGCATTGGCCTTGATCTTCAGTTCAGCCTCGGTGGCACTTGCGGAAACTTTTATTTCACTGGCGCCGTCCACCCTGCAGTACTTGTAGTCTGCATTGGCCTCGAAACTCTCGATGGTTGCCTCCACTACCTCGTGGGTGCCCTGATAGTTCTTGTAGGTGCCCACAACCTTGATTGCGCCGCCAAGAGTGATCTGGCCGGACCACTTGTCGAATTCACCTTCCTTGAAACTGTAAACGAGGATCTCTCCGGTGTCGTCCTTCATAGTGATCTTCATATACTTCTTCTCGGCGTCATCGATGTTGAAATCAGTGACGATACCGGAGAGGCGATAAGCATTGGCGGCATCGGCCTTCTGGATGAACTCGGCGATTGTCACATCGTCAAACTCCGTGGGTGCCTCACCCTCCTTGAAGTCCTCGATGGTGATGTTCATTATCTCGTGCTGGTTGTTCTTGGGATAGTACTCATAGGTACCGGTAAGGATAACCGTGCCGTAATCCTTGATTGTTTCGGCCCACTGATCATACTGGCCGTCCTTGAAGCCGTAAGCCACGATGGTGCCGGTGTCGTCAGAGAGATTGAACTGCATATACTTGCGGCCGTTGCTTTCGCCGGTCTTGAACTGGCTCACCTTGCCGGTGAGTCTGTAGTAAGTTGTAGGATCGGCCTTCTGGATGAATTCGGCAACGGTGATGTCGGTTATTTCCGTCTGGGCCTGACCTGCCTCGAAACTCTCGATGGTGGTGTTCATGACCTCGTGCTGCTGTTTGTCGGCATAATACTCGTAAGTACCGTTGAGAACAACCGTACCGCCGTCGCTGATCTTCTGGGCCCATTCGTCGTACTGGCCGTTCTTGAAGCCGTAAACGAGGATGGAACCGGAGTCGTCGGTGAGGTTGAACTGCATATACGGAACGCCGCTCTTGTTGGTGCCGGTCTTGAAGGCGCTCACCTTGCCGGTAAGCCTGTAGTAGGTGTTGGGATCGGCCTTCTCAATGAACTGCGCAACGGTGCAGGCAGTGATCTCCTCCTGGGGCTTGGTTTCATCAACCACGCCGTTAAGAGAATAGATGTATGCGCCCTTTCCGGTGTTCTGCTGCATTGTTTCTGCGGTCTGGTTGTACTTTGTGAGATAACCATAGATGATAACCTCATCTCCAACCTTTATATCGGTATCCTTATCCTTGACAAATTTGCGGTTGCCCAGGTAATTTACCTGGTAGGCCTCGAAGTCCTTCTCATTGTTGGGGTCGAACTCCTTTCCGTCGGACATAAAGAATGAGGCGTTACCGTAACTGTTGCTGGCGAAGTACTGCTCCACTTTATTTTTATCCGTGGCAATCTTGTGGATAAAGCCCTTCACGTAGAAAGGTTCGTCGCTGGCGGCGTTGTCGGTGGTGATGTGCTCCATTACCCAGGCGTATGCCTCGCTGGCGCTGAATGCAGTCTGAGGGGTCTTACCGTCTCCGTTGGCAATGGTGCCTTCCTGGGTTACCGCGATGCTGGCGGTGAAAAGACCTGCCATAAAGTTGATGCGTGAACTGCGGCCCTTGCCCGATCCGAGCGCGTCTACGGACACCTTGACGGTGGTAACGCCCTTCTGGCCCTGGGCGGGAACAACGTGCAGCCACTCCTGTGCGGCAGAAGGGATGAGGGCCTGCCAGGCCTCGGAGGAGGTGACTTTCACCTCTACCTGCTTGCCGTCAACGCCGGCTTCAACCTTGGTGACATCTACCTCGATGCCTGCGGGGATTTCCTCCTGCTTTGTGCAAGCGAATGCAGCAAGAGCAATGACGGCCCCGAAGAACAGATTCTTGATTTTCATTTGTGGGTTATTTAATGGTTAATATTGCCTTAATGTTTAACTCACAAATATAATCATTTTTTCCGTCATATCAAGACGGTAAAAAAGAATCCCGGGGCCGGGAAGCCCTGGGATTAATTTAGAAGTATGTTATCAGTTATTACTGAGCGTCTTCCAGTGAAGTGAATACAATGTTCACGTGCTTGCCGCCGGAGACGGACTGGACGTATCCGCGAATAACCACCTTCTTGTCAATCTTGGACTCAAGGTCGAATTGTTCAGGAAGCTGATAGGCGGAGAAGTCTGCGTCCTCGTAATTGTCAAGATAAATGTTGGTGTATGAACCGCTCTTCTTGGGAGTACCGGTTATCTCAACATACTTGGTGGCAATGGCATCGATAGGCTTTGTCTTGTCCTTTCCGTCAATGGAAGCAATAATTGCAGCCAGTTTCTCAGGGTCTATGACCTCGGGCTCCGGATATGTGACAGAGCCGCTGCCTTCCTTGAGCTTGTCTTCCAGGACAAATCCGTCCTTTCCGTCGCAGCTGAACTGCAGGCCGAAGTTATATGCTCCAAATTCATCCACGATTCCAATCTTGTCACCGAGCTTGTAGTTCTCGGGCTTGAAAGCGGAGCCGTAGTATGCAAGCACTGCACCTGAATCATCGGCAAGGACATAACCCCTCTTGCAGATAGCCATCACAGTACCCTCAACGTGTGCAAAGCCGTCGGCGATAGCATCCATGATGGGCTTGACATCGGGGGCGTTGGACTTCTGCTTGATCTCAATATCCATTACGGTTGTATTGGTCTTGTTCTTGTCGGAGTCATATGCCGAAGATGACAGGGTGATAAAGCCGCTGCGGGGTTTATAGCCGTCAAATGCAGCAACTGAGAAGTTGAAGACAACGGTGTCGGCGGGGTTCTTCTCGAAGAGGGTGGGGACACCGGCCTTGAACTCTGAGTTCTTGTAGGTGATCCAGTTATACTCATCTTCGATGGACTGATAGACACCCTTGCCCTTGAAGGCAACCACAATTTCAAGATCTCCGCCGTCCTTGCTTACCTCTGCGGGATCCACCTTGACGATGGAGAGGAGAGCCTTTTCGATGGAAAGAACGGTAACGTCAACAAGTTCTACAGTTTCACCGTAGGTGGTCTTGGGACCGGAAACCTTCACAACGTCACCAACCTCAAGTCCGAGGCTGAGGAAGTTCTTGGTTTTGCCGTCCTTGTCAAGAGTACCATAGATGTAAACCTCATCTCCGGCATCATCCTTAAGGTACCAGTTGCCGTAGGTGGTGTTTACGATGGAAGTCACGGTGCCCTTTACAATGTAGGACTTGCCGTCCGGGCCGTCGATCACTTCCTTGCAGGAAGCCTCAACAGCCTCCACGGAGCCCTGACGGACAACCAGGAACAGAGTCTTGCTGCCGCACTTGATCTGGAGTTCAGCCTCGCGGCCGGATTCAGAAGCCTCTGCGGAGAATTTGATGGTGGTGCTGCCGCTGCCGCTCACCTTGTCTGCTGTGAGCCAGTCGGGAAGTTCGGTCTTTACATTCTTGTCGTTCTCATCTTTCACGACCTTGCCGTCTTCATCCTTTAGGTCGAAGAGTTTTGCGAAACTCCAGGCCTCGGGGGCGGTGAGGTTCACCTCCTGGCTGCCGCCTGCGACAGGGATGGAGATGTAGGATGTGTTAGTAGAGAAATCCTCAAAGGAACCCACCATAGGTTCGGTCTGGCAGCCTGCGAAAATTGCTGCAGACGCAATAGCGGCGATGATATATCTTAGTTTCATAATCTTGCAGTTCCTTTTTTAGTTGAAGAGATATTTGATGCCGATAGAAGCGTACCAGCACTGACCAAGGCTGTGATAAGGGATCCAGGTCTTGGTGTTGCCGTTGATCTTCTTGGGAGTGGTGAACACGGGATAACCCTCTGCATCGGTATTCTTATACTCGAGTACGCGGGCCTCGGTGGTGGAAGAGGAAACGTCCGGATTCAGGTACTTGGACACGCCCCAGCTGTTGTTGAACAGGTTCATGATGTTCTTGATGTCTGCGCTGAGCTGGAGGGTATTGGTGGTCTTGCCGATCTTGACGGTGAAGTCGTGCTTGTAACTGAAGTCGAAGCGGTGTACCCAGGGGCTGTACAGGCTGTAAGCCTCGGCGTACTGGCCCTGATGCTTGCTCAGGTAAGGATTTGCGTGAACGTAATCCATAAAGCGGGTCTTGTCATCCTCGGAGGCGAAACGGAACTGGTTGCTGTTCACCTGGTCGTCTGTAGGGATGTACAGGGCGTCGTAGTTGTAACCGTCACCGTTCATATCGTTCTTGAGCATATAGGATGCTGCATAACCGCCGCGCCAGGCCTCATAGATGAGGGAGAAGTGGTTGCCGCTCTTGTCGTGGGCGGTTGCGGAAGCGACGATACGGTCGGGGGTCACATACTGTGAGTTGTGCAGGTTGATGTAGTTGGGACCTGCAGCGGTGGGAACATAGGTGAATGCAGACTCTGCTGCGGAACCGGGCATACCGGTGATTTCCTTGTTCACGGTGTGGGTGTATGCGGCCATAAGGCTGAGCCACTGTGCAGGCTGCATATTCAATGTTACGTTGGCGCTCCAGCCATAACCCTTGGAGGTGTTCTCAAGGACGAAGGCCTTGGTGCTGTTGCGGAAACCTGCAGGATAGATGGGACGGGCGTCTGCGCCATTCCAGCGGGCGAAGCCTTCTGCGGGGAGCATACTCCAGTCGGAGATGGAAACGCCGTTGATGGTCTTGTTGAAAATACCTTCAGCAGAAATGGTGAACGGGAAGCTCACGGGGAAAGTGTAGTCAAATGCCAGGGAAGTCTTCCAGACCTGGGGCATCTTGAAGGCAGGGTCAACTGCGCTGATGGATGAAGGAACGGTGCCGGAATCTGAAGAGACGGTGTCCGGGAAGCCCATTTCAACCAGTTTTGCGCGGAGGGCGGCAGCGGTTGCGTTGCCGTTGGCGTCACGTACGATACCGCCGTTGAAGGCTGCCATTACAGCATCCATATCGGCATATTTCTGCTTGACTGCATCGGGGAGGTTGTTGTACTTGGTGCTGGGTCCGAGTTGGGCCTGGTACTGTACAAGACCGCCGTTGGTGGGCATATTGGTGAAGAACACCAGAGGCAGACGGCCGCTGAACAGGCCGGTACCGCCGCGGACCTTCAGGCTCTTGTCGCCGAAGACGTCCCAGGTGAAGCCGATACGGGGAGAAACGGTGATGCTGGAAGTGGGCCACTTACCGGTATCGATGTGAGTCTCCTGGTAGTTCTTTGCCTTGGGATAGTAGTTGAGGGCGAGGATGGCGTTGTTGGTGAGCAGGTCCTTGTTGTCGAAGAACAGGCCGTCGAAACGTACGCCGTAGGTGAGTTTGAAGTCGTCGGTGATGTTCCACTCGTCCTGTGCATAGACACCGGCCTTGTAGAACTGTACACGGGCTGCAGGGGCGCTCTCAACCACGCCGTTCTTGTTGTAGCCGTAGGTAAGGCAAACAACCTCAGGGGTGGCCTTGCTGGTGAAATCGGCCAGTGACTTGTAGCGGTAGTAACCGGTACCGTTACGCATATACTGGTTGTCGGCCATCTGATACTCGAAGTTGATACCTCCGGTGATCTTGTGGCTGCCCACATAGTATGTGAGGTCGTCCTTCACGTTGGCAACGGTGTTGTGAACGGCGTTGTTCCAGGTGAACAGTTCGTAACCCAGGGCCATATAGTTGTTGATGTCACCGCTTCCGTCAAGGATGTCGATGAACGGGAACTCCTGAGAGTTGGTGCCGCGGATATCGTCAAGTTTGGAGAAGGTTGCCAGGAACTGGTTGGACAGGTTGTCGGTGAGACGGCTGTTCAGGTCCAGTGACCAGGTGTTCACG
>ONOQ01000032.1 GCA_900319485.1 uncultured Bacteroidales bacterium
TACATTCACATGAGTCATCGTACACACACGAAGACCAATACTCACCACGATTGCCTTCAAATTCAATCACCCCTTTTTTTTCTTCCATTCGTCCAGCAGGAGGAAGGAAAATGCTGGAACCGTTGGGCCCCTTGACCTTGAGCCCCGCAGTCCCATTGTATGTCCCCCAAGTCAACTCACAATTGTCAATCAACTCCTGAAAGTCTTTTACGGAAGGCATTCTCCAATTGCCCTTCCATCCAACAATGGCAGCATCATCCTCGGGGTCAAGTTCCTTTTTCCCATCCTCCTCATTATATGAATTTATGGGGTAGTAGGAATTGTAGGGATCTTCATCGGGGTCTTCGCAATCCTCATCGTAATACTCTTGATCGGCAAAACAATATGAATCCAAGCCATACGATTCTTTAGGATCCGTTTCTCCCCAGGCAAAATAGTCGCCGTATTCTTCCGGGGAAGAGGCGCCGAGGTTGCATGTGGCCCATTTAAGGCCAGAAGGGAGGCCCAGATCTACATACCCGTGACCGTCAACGGTTCCAGACGGAATAAAGTCATCTTTTGAAAAATCGGGGATATTATTTGTCTCTTTGTTCTTCTCTTCTTCCTGCTCCTTGACATCACACCAGTCAGCCACAGTTACGTACGTGTCATCGTTGCCCCAGAATTCATCTTCATCCTCATCCTCCGTGCGAGGATCGTAAAGCGTCTCGCCCAAACGGAAGGCAATGATATCCTCCCCGTCAACTTTGTCCTCATAGAATACGGTGGCTTCCTTGTCGGGTAAAATAGCCTTTCTGAGAGCTTGCTTCGAGAGGCCGTCACAGAACAAAACAACAACCTCGTCTCCTTCCAGGTTTTCGGCAAATTCCGATACGGTTAAGCATTCTCCGTCCTTTTTAACGCGTACGTAGATTATAAAATCGTCTTCATATACGTCAGTTACGGGGCAATAATCGCCATCCGTAATCCTGCACATAATCTTCCTGTCCGGATACCTTTCTGCAAAGTCATCCAGGAGACGGTTCAGATCTCCGGGCTCAAATAGCCGGACATCGTGCTCAAAATCAAAGAAGGTGCATTCGTATTCATCATCATACCTAAGTATCGAACCATCCTTCTCAACCCCGAGATTAAGCATTTTCCAGACCATTCCAAGAAGGACCGGAGCAGTTTCATCGTATTCGCTCAATTCGTCAAGAAGGTCATCTACAGAAATAGCTTCGTCTTCATCCCAGCACACGTCCAGTATGAAGATGTCATTCCATAATCTGCCCCCCTTGACATAAAAATCGTTTCCATTAGGGAGTGTGCTGCTAACGAGGCTTTTGGGATTTTGTGAAACGATACTCTCCAAGTCTTTAACGATTTGCCCTACAGTAGCATTAATCGCATATTGAAAAATATATTTCCTCGCCGGGCGGAGGGTTATGTCCGGAATGTCCTTTTCATCAAAGTCCGTGATGACCTCCACATCATCGTCATAGCCCGTATCCTCCAGCAGTTCCGGATTCCTGATGTATATCCTTTTAAGGGTCTCGCATTCGCTGAAAGCATCCTCTCCAATAGCTTTCACCGAGTCGGGGATAACGATGAATCCCAGAGAATCGCAACCGGAGAAAGCTTCGCTCCCTATCCGCGTTACCGTGTCAGGGATGTTGATACTGATAAGCCTTCTACAGTTTAAGAACGCTTCGGATTTGATCTTTTTCAAAGGCCCGCTGATTCTGACGGTCTTAAGGTTTCTGCAGAAAGAGAACGCACCCTCTCCTATGACTTCCACACTCTCGGGAATCACGACGTGCTCGATGGAACGCTCTTCGGAGAATGCCTCATCCGCAATCTCTGTGACACCCTCCGGGAATACGCACTTGCCGTCTTCCACCTTAAATTCGTCATCCTCGTCATCCTCGTCATCCTCGTCATCCTCGTCATCCTCGTCGTCCTCGTCGTCCTCGTCGTCCTCGTCCTCATCCTCATCCTCATCCTCATCCTCATCCTCATCGTCATCCCAGTCCTCATCCTCCTCGTCTTCATCATCATCATTATCTTGATTACCGCCAACTTCACCGAGCAACCGTTCCAGGTCATACTCATTTATCAGCAAGCCGCACACATATCTGGGATTTTTGAACAAGCCATTGCTCTCGCAGGTGAGGACAACAATCTGATCGTCAAAGGCGCCGTCGGGTTCAAAGAACCAGGCCATTACCGGACCGACATAGCCATCGGCCTCAATTACAAACGCTGATTTGAACCGGAAAGCCGTGCCATAATCGTTTGCAAGCGCTTTGTACAGTTCATCTCCGCTCCAGATTTGAATGTCGTCGGCTTTCTTCTCAGCCTTTTCAATGGAAAAACCGGACTCACCGAACACGTATTCTGCCAATTTTCCCAATTCTGCCATCAGGGTTTTGTTGGACTTGATAGCCGCACCATTGAGGATATCCTCGAATAAAATGAGTTTTTGAGCCATATATGAAGTTATTTAATAATTCTTTAATCAGTCCATTCTCAGAGCATCGGTAATTTCTTAACCTCTTCCTCGCACGGGCATCCTTCGAAGGCATTCTTGGCAATAACCTTAAGGGGTTTATTCTTAAAAACCACATCTGTGAGAGATGTGCATCCTGCGAATGCGCGCTTCTCAATCAAAAGTCCGCCGCTACTTGAAATTACAACGCTTGCAAGGCTTTTACAGCCACTGAATGCCTCCGATTCTATGAGCCTGACTTTCGAAGGGATATCTATGCTAGCAAGATTCGTACAACCCCCGAATGCGTGACTGCGAATCTCCAGGACGGAATCCGGGATGGTAACGCTGATGAGTTTTGAACAGTTCAAGAACGCTTCTTTCTTGATGTACATTGTCCCGGCGGGAATATCCGCATGGCCGTTCTCGTCGATGGGGTAAGGAAGGTCTTCTCCGGCTCCAGTTTTATCACGGTATTGAATGAACTCGTCAACTGTCATAAGGCGCTCAAGTGCCGCCAGGAAGCGTTCCTCTCCGTCATCATCGAAGGCGCCATTGTCCGTGTAGTAATCTTCCAGGTTCACCCTTTCGCCGTCCTTGGTAAAGGAGTTCATCTGCTGGATGTCGTCCTCGATGCCCTCTATGCCGTCAAAGAGCATCATCCCATCAAATAACACTTTGCCGGGCACAATCTCTTCCGGGAGTTTCTCCACTACCTCCACAGGGTTGCCACTGATGTTGGAGAAGAATATCTTGTCCTGGATAATTCCGTAAATCTTTTTCGTGAATTCTGACATAATGCTAATCGTCATTTTCCGGGAAGAAAAGGCTGTCGATGCATACGTAAAGGAGAAGCCCTAGGAAGATAATCCAGAGGATACTCTCCAATACGGGAGATGAGTGTTTCACCAGCGCGGCGATATTATAGTAAAGCCCGTAGGCGGTCAGAGGGATGCAAAGGAGGAAGGTGCCGCATTCAAGGACGCCCTTCCAATTCCTGGTCTTTTCCTTCCAGATCTCTATCCAGGACGGGCGGCCTGATTCTTTATCGGCCTGTCCGCCCTGGGGCTCTTCCTCATACTCTCCGAAGACGGTGACCCAGCACCCCACCGCGTCGTCGTAATCGGCCTTAGTGAAGATGCCGCCATTGCTGTCAAAGGCAAGGTACAAGCCGTCGCCCGCCAGGTACACCCTTGTTTCCTTGCTGATATCCTCCAGCGAAGAAATCACATCCGTGACTGTCCAGATGCCTTCCAGAATCTCGTCAATCTCTTCCACTACGATCTGGAAGTCACCGTCTTCGTCTTTCCAGGTGCCTACGACGCCGAAGATGCGGTCGTCATCCGTCCACGCGACGACGTTGAGGTCCCAATGCTTCTTCTCATACCTTTTCAGGTCCTTGAGAAGTTTGCCGGCTGTTGTTAACTGTACATTATCCTTTTTCATACTTATGATTGCTGTTCATAATATAATACCGCGGAAAATGGATATCGTTACCTGGAAACTGCCATTATTGCAAGTTTCTTTTGGGCCATATCATTACACTAGCTGTTATCAGTTGTCAATGGCTTAATGTCCCGGATGATGACTTTTTTAAGGGAATCACATCCGGAGAATGCATATTCGTCTATATGGGCATTTGACGGAACGACCGCTTCCTGAAGGCCCTTGCAGCAGGAGAATGCAGATGAACAAATCGTCTCCATCGATGCAGGGAGGTGAATCCTCTTCAGGTTTCTGCAACCGCTGAATGCACCTTCCCATATCACCCTAACACCTTCCCCCAATGTGACCCCATTAAGAGACTTGCATCCTGAAAAGGACCTTTCGCCAATGAACTCAACAGTCCCGGGAACAATAATCTTTTTAATGTCATTCCTTCCCTTGAATTCTTCGTCCTTAATCTGGGTTACGTCTTCCTTGAAAGTGAGCACACCATTTTCATCAAGGGTATAGCGATCTGTCTCCTCAATGGTGGCGACGTCTTTCGGAAACGGTTCCTCCGTCTGTGCTTTTTTCGGCCTTCTTCTGGGAGCAGACAATATCTTGACGTCCTTTTCGAAAGAATAACTGCCTATATACTCCACAGATTTGGGCATGAAGACATATGTCAGGCCCTTGCAGTACGCAAAGGCATCATCCCCGATTCTTTTGATTCCGTCAGGCAGGACGATGCCTTCAAGGTTATTGTAGTCCGTCAGGGATACGCCCCTGCTGTTGAATGCCCCGTCCGCAATCACTGTCGTTCCTTCCCGCACTTCGATGTAAGAATGCTCCGGAAGGTCACCGTGATAGCCGTACAGGATATGACCAAAATAGAGAACGCCCCATTTCCAGGAATTGTCCACCAGGACAGTTCTGTGCAGTGCGTGGAATCCGACCTGCTGGACGGAGGCCGGAATCGGCATATAACGGAGGTTCTCACACCACTCGAAGGCGGAATTGCCTATCTTCTTCAAGTTGTTTCCCAGGTAAACGTCCCTGAGACGGTCACAGTTTTCGAATGCTGAATCCTTTATTTCCACAACCGAGTCGGGCAATACAAGGGACTTCATTTTCATCCCATGGAAAGCCTCCCTGTCAATGACGGTGACGGGGTAGGACTTGCCTTCGTATTCCACTTGTGACGGAACGATAACTTCGCCCTCAACCTTTTCCGCGGGGCGGATGGATGCCCAGGCCCTGTCTGTTTTGATGTTGTAGATGGTGCCAATATAGTTGACTCCGTCTTCACCCTTGATTTCACACTCTAGTATATTTCCGAATGCGTCTTCACTTATAGTAAGATCTTCCCTGTCGGGGAACTTGAAATTCTGGAGTTTGTCACATCTGGAAAAAGCACGTGACCTGATGGCCTCAACGGAGTTGGGAATCTTTATCGACTCGAGGGATATGCAACCGCTGAATGCACTCTCGGGGATAACACGGAGGCCTCTTGGAAGAACCACCTCCCTCAAACTGTCACACCCGCAGAAAACACCGACTCCGAGTCCTATTCCTTTCGGGAGGCTAACCTTTTCAAGGGCATCACATCCCATAAATGCGTCATTATTGATTCGGGAAAGCGTCTTGGGAAGACGGAGCCCCGACAGGGAAGCGCAACTCCGGAACGACTCATTTCCGATAGAGACAAGCCCTTCGGAGAAATGGATGCGCCTCAGGTTTTCGCAGTGGGAAAACGCATAACTTTCTATCGTTTTCACTGATGGAGGCAGCGTCAGCTCTTCAAGTTCCCTGAGCCCCATAAAGTTCTCCCTTCCGACTGACTCTATGCCGTCCTCTATCACCAGGTGGCGGAACGGGGCCTTTGATTTGAACGGTACCAGGCTGCCGTTACGAAGGCTTCCTGATATGGTCAGCACACCGTCGTCGGTTATCGTGTATGTCATCACCGACCCGTCCTTCCAGGTCTTGCGGCCTTTGCTGATTATCTTAGCCATAAGGAATATATTAATTTACGAGTGGAATCCATTCTATCGTTGATTCTTCAACCATTGACTTGAAAAAAGCCTCATCCGTAAGATATGTATGAGTGTCAATTTGAATGGTCTTGGGGGACGCGCCCTTGGGCATATCCACAATTGCGAGACGCTGCTTGTCATACTCCAGGACCTGGCTTACCGGAGGCATATCCCTGAATCCATAGTCCTCGTAGTCCATATAAGGGCCGGAACCCTTGAAGGCTTCCCACAGGAGGTCCTTTACCACCTCGCGGGCATACTCCACAACCTCCTCTTCTGGCTTCACTCTGATGACAGCCCCATAGAACCGACTATAGACGCGGTGCCCTGATTGTTCGAGAAGGACGACTTTCTGTATTTCTGTCTTGTTGATACGTGGTTTGATTTCCCGGATGATAACTTTTTCCAAGGCATCGCAGTACTTGAACGGACTCCAGGAATAACCGCACAGGTACTTGCAAACCATTTCTGCGCCATCCGGCACCACTATCTGTTTTAGGCTCTTGCATGTTGAAAATGCCTCATCTTCAATTATTTTGAGCGTGGAAGGCAGGATGACTGTTCGCAGTTTAGTACACTTGTAAAACGCATTGGTCTCTATGCGGGTTATCCCTTCTGGGATGTCAATTGAAGAAAGGGATTCGCAGCCGGCAAAGGACCAGAACTTGATGAATCTGACTCCTTGTGGTATATTGATTGATTTGAGGCGCTTGCAGCCATGGAATGCAGAGTGCCCGATGGATTGGACCGTACGGGGCAGAACGGCCTTTGTTATGGTAACGTTATCCTTGAACTCACTGTCAAAGATAGCAGTCACTCCCGGCTTCACAACCAGGACTCCACTTCCATCTATTGTGTATCTATCCGTTTCCATAGGTTACTTCTCAATCAGTTTATAGTCTTTCCAGTACTTCGCCCCAGAGTAGGCTTCCATCGATCCCACGGGGATGTATATGACTGCAGATGGAGGAAATGAATGGTAATCTATTTCGATTGGTTTCTTCCATGGTGCAACAACTTCACATATGCTTGTATAACTGAAGGCATCAGATCCTATATCAACAAGCGACTTGGGCAACTTGATATGCTTAAGGTCCCTGCATTCAGTAAATGCGCAGTAGCCGATGTGTTTCATAGTATTGGGAAAGATAACGGCTTCAATGTTACTGACTTCGGTGAATGCCCTTTCAGCGATAACCGTTGTGCCTTCCCGGACTTCCAGCCATGAATGTGGTGGAATGTATCCGTTGTAACCGCAGAGAACATGGTCAAGATAAACAGCCCCTTTCCGGTCGTCCAGGACAGGGGTATACTCCAAGGCTCGGCAGCCAAGAGTCGTCAGGGTATCCGGGAAATGGAGTTCTTTGAGTCTCCCGCATTCGGAGAAGGCTTCCATGCCGATATGCTCAATCGACGGCCCGAGATCAACGGCTTCCAGTTCCTTGCATCCGTCGAATGCCTGTTCGCAAATCTGCCGCAATGACTTTCCAAGTTTTGCCACCTTGAGTTCGACGCATTTCCTGAATGCATATTCCTCTATCTTCACAATAGAATCCGGCAGTTGGACTGATTTCAATTCCTTAATCTCAGAAAAGGCCTGTGGTGCTATCTCGGTAACCTGGTATTCTTTCCCTTTGTACACAACCTTCTCTGGCACGACAACTTCTCCATTGACCAAATTACCATTGGCCGGCGCTATGGATACCGTGTTTACATTGGTTTTAACATTGGAGATCCAGAAATTATATTGATTGCCATCCTCTCCGGTAACGGTGTCTCCTTCGTCTGCGCCAAAAGCTTCAAATCCAAGCGAGATGTTTTTGTTGGGCAAAACAATATCCTTCATTTTATCGCTCTGACTAAAAGCGTATTTTCCAATACGGTTAAGAGTTTTGGGAAAATTAATCTTCTCCAAGGCGTTGCACCATTTGAACGCCTCATCACTGATGTTCTCCAGTCCACTGGACAAAACCACCTCCGACAGGTTGTGGCAACCTGCGAAAGCCTTGTATTCAATTACCTTCACGCTACCTGGAATCTTCACTTTTTTGAGGGAATCGCAGCAAAAAAATGAAAATTGGCTAATTTTCTGAAGACTCTTCGGGAACATCACCTTCTCAAGACTTTTGCACTCGTAGAAAGCCTCCTTGCCAATGGTTTCAAGCCCTTCCGAAAAATGCACACATTTGAGGTTTGTGCATTTCTCGAAAGCTCTTATCCGGAGAATTTTCACAGAAGGAGGGAGAGTCAGTTCTTCGATTTCTTCCCAATAGGAAAAATTTTTGCGGCCAATAAATTTGACTCCATCCTCAATCACCAGATGCCGGAACGGAGCTTTTGAACGGATGTCCACGTAGTCCTCCAACGGCAGCGTTCCGGAAATGGTTAACACCCCGTCGTCGGTTATTGTGTATGTCATCACCGACCCGTCCTTCCAGGTCTTGCGGCCTTTGCCAACTATCTTAGCCATAATTAACTATTAAAGCAATTCGTTAATACCTTGTCCGGGATTACAATCAAAGCCTGTCATTTAGTCATCGTCATATCCCGTGTCTGTGTAGAAAAAGATCTCTTTGGGATCTTGTTGGTCATATTCCAGCACATTATCAACTTCGTCACGATCCACGGGTAAGGACTCGCCACCGCAGTCGACACATAATTGCAACGAGGGGTCCTGTTGCTGCAACAATTTAAGAATCGTTTCAGCATTTAAACAACAATCCTTGTCAATGAAATCTTCATTGATGCAATCCAGCAGGACCGCCCCATCCTTTAGTATTAAGGATTTGACATAGCAGTATGCACTGTTTCCGCTCTCCCAGGGCGCAAGATCTGTATATACTAACGCATTAGGGGTCTCATTGGCATACTTGACGAATGATTTCAAAAAGTCACCGACTGTAATCATATAGTCTTATCATTTTAGCTATCCATTCAGCTGGTTTTGGACCATCCGCCGGTTTGTCTTCATATAGCAGGAAATGCACTTTCCCTTTGAAGGAAGCAGCGTACTGCGATAACAAGTCTTTGTCGGATTCAATATAAATCCTTGCACCTTTGGGATCTCTACGATAAATCTTGGCATTACCCTTTATCCTACATCCCTTTCGCTCCAAGAATGTGATAACCACATCCATTGGAAGCAAATAAAGATAATCTTTTTGAAATTGTTTATTATTGCAAACTTCTTCCCAGATAGAAATATCAATACGGTCGATTGTACCGGCCGGACACGAAATCTTCGTTGCACTACGACTTGAACCGACCACTTCTTTTATGAAATAGAAACGCTTAGGACGCAGTATCTTGAAAAGGATTGTTTCGCACGTGTACTCGTGAAAAGGATAACTAATGGGTGAGATCATTGATTTATAATCTATCACATCATTCCCGGATTCATCAATGCATAGGCAAGACCGATGGAATAAGTCCACCCAGTCTACACAAAAGGTCTTCCTGTCTTCAAACAAGTGATAACCAAAACCGTAATGACAGATACCAAGAATCGACTTTTTCCTCTTTACGTGTGTTTTTGCCTCTATCAACAACTCGTATTCAGGATGTGTGCGGTCAAACATCTCCATAAAAAAGAGCATTCCAAACTCCGCGAGAGGCTCTTCTATCTCGGGGATATCAGGATGTGGGATATAATCCATTCCGCCTTCGTCTTCGTGCATATCGAAATAAGCATGCATCAGCTCGTGGACATATACGATTGCAGTTAGAGCAGTAGGATTTGGCTTTGTCTTGAGAGTTCCCCACATAAGATAAATCGTCGGCCTCCCTTTTGGGGTACCATCTTTCTCCCGAACATATTTACCGAGGAGTTCAACGTTAAAAGTAAATACGGTTTTACCTGCCTTGATACAACTGGCAATTATTTTTTTGAGAAGACTAATTTTCTCCAAGATTTCACCTAATTCCTCTTGATCTGCCCCGGCTTTCTTCATCTTTTCCAACTCATCCTCAAGGCGACTCAATTCTTTATTTAACTGGTCCAATGTCACTGTAACATCACGAGTTTCGCTTTCTTTCAGTACAACCTGCACCTTTTCATGAATATCTCCAGGGATAAATGGCGGATACCCTGTAAATGCATCTACTTCGCGGAGAAGCTTGTCCGTTTCGCCATCTAAGTCCGGCACGCTTGGACTTGCCTTTGTGTAAATAAAGGAATCTTCTTTTCTTACAATATCACCTGCACTCCTGCGCTGTATGTCAGTCCAAATACTCATAACATTATGCTTTATTTGTTAACTATTATTTATCATCGTCGAAATACCGGCAGATGCAGTCATCCATCAGGGTTTCCACACTCTCTCCGGGGAAAAGTATCACCAATTAAAATTCCCGGGATACTTGTACTTATCTGTCCACTTTGCCACCTTGCCTTCAAGCTTCATTGGATCGGGATACTTTACGGGGTCTAAATGATACAACTTGAAACAGATTTTACGCAGAACCTGATAAGATATCTTCATACCTTGAGCCGTAAGCCAAGGTCTCTCTTTGAAGAAATCAACGGCATTCCAGAAATAATCCCAACACTGTTCAATAGTTGGCTGATCATCTTCCTCAATAGCCTTCTCCAGTTTCTTGAGAACTGTCTTGTACTGTGCCTGAAACTCGTGCTGCTCCTTGATTACACGCTGCCTGAAGTCTTCCTTTTCCTCAGGGGTCAGCGGGGCGTCCGTGTAGATTTTCCCTCCAACCTTGGCGTGATTCTTTATCTCCGTATATGTTACCTGCCCTTCATTCCCTTGCCAGATGAAGTTGCCGCCTACAATCTTTGGAGCACTGTCAATAGCATAAGAAGACAATTTATTATTGGAACAGTCAAAGTCACCGCCTACTTCCTTTGGCCCGAATTGCAAGGACTTCAAGTCACAGTCGCGGCAGATGAACGAACCGGAGACCTTCCCGAACTCGTGCCTGAACGTTCCCCTTGGGGCGTCCTTCTTCGTAAGGGTGATATCGTCATTGACATTTACGGCAAGTCCGATCGTGCCAACCGTAATTGAGTAATCCTCCACGCCATGCTGCTTCATGAACTTGGCGATGGCTTCGGATTCGGTGTCAATCATCTGTTCGATATCCTTCTTACTGAACAGGCTCTTCTGCATCTTGTTCAGAATATCGTCACTGACCTCGTCATACCTTTCACCAACATCGTACCTGCCTGTCAGTTTCAAGGAGTCGGCATACTCGACGAAGAGTTCCATCAGGTAAGGGCCGTACTGTTCGAGATTCTTGGCATAGACGGCGTTATATTTTTTCGAACCGGGCGTGTAACTAGCAAGATGTCGATATGCATCGCCGGCTTTGCCAGGAGCGACATACTTGTCAATCTCGGCATTGAGAAGGGTTTGGATATGCTTGATCACATCATATTCCTTCCCGGGTGCCCATTTCTTGTCGAAGTAGGCCTTTATCTTTGCCATTGCAGCCTGAACACTTTCTTTTACAGCATCGGACGTGTATTCCTTGTTCCTTCCCATATCGGTTTTCGTTTTGTTTTTACCGATAATACCGACCTTTCAGCTTATCGTTACCCGTCAGCCAAGAAAAAATCTCAGTCTTTATCGCCAAAATACCGGAAGATGCATTTGTCCACCAGGGTATCAACGCTCTCCCCGGGATAAAGGTCCTCGTCAAGTTCACTGAATACTTCTACGACATGGCCGGAGAGGAAGTGCAGTTTGATCAGCCCGTCGCCGTCGTTTTCAGTGGTATAGTATTCCACAGAGTTGCCGTCGAAAAAGAACTCCTTATTCTTCGGGGTATCACAACCGATGAGGTCGACCGGATAATGCTTTGCCAAGATACCCGGATTCTTTTTTAAAGCGCCCTCACAATCTAAAAGGCTGTCGATGATTTCGCAGCCTTCATCCACATAGGCGTACACGGTGACATAGCTGCCGGATTTGAAAAGGAGATCCACAAGAGTCCCCTCTTCCTCGTCTTCATAGATTGCGTAGGATTCTACCCTAAACCCGTCGAACGTAATCAGTTCGCCTTGCGGGGTTTCCCCGTAAATGTAATTGATGTTTTCCATTAGAAACTGAGTGCATTATGCAATTGTCACTATCGCTCCAAAAGTGCCAAAGAAACTGTCTTTCCGGTACTCTTCTTCCGTCCCCGCCGACACGTGCAGAGTGATATTTTGTTTAAACATCCTATCAAAACCTCTGAACCAAGGGGCACGTAGAGTTTGCCACTCGAAGCCGCGATAATTCATGGGGCCACCAGACGGGAGATAGATGTCCCTTAAATACCCTTTACATTCCTGGAGAGCGCTATAATCCTTGATACTATCGGGTATTTCTATAGATTTAAGGTCTCGACAGGCGGCGAAAGCATTCTCTCCAATGGTGGTCACACTGGGAGGAATCTTGATAGAAGTAATAGCACAGCCAAAAAATGCGTTTTTGCCAATGGTGGCCACACCGGAAGGAATCTCTATTGCCGTTAGGCCGCAAGCATAAAAAGCATTATCATCTATGTGCTCCACACTATTGGGAATCTTTGATGACCTGCACCCGCAAATCAGCGTCTTGCCATCCTTAGAAAGGAGGCAGTTGCCGTTTGAACAGAAATTCGGATTGCCTTCTTCCACTACGATGGATTCCAGGTTCCTACAAAAGCCGAATGCACATTCGCCTATACGGGTTACTGATTTCGGTATCCTGATTGATTTCAGATTCTTACATTCATAAAAAGCACGTTCTCCTATGCATTCTAGTGTGTTCGGCAATTCCACCTCAGAAAACGAGTGATTCCTGAATTGCTTGTCTTTTATCTCAGGACACTCATATATAATGCACTTGTCATCACATAATTCATACCCGCAGGAACGCTTACCAACAATTTGTTTCAGCTCTTCATGAGAAACGATGAACTGTGACATAAACGCTTTAACTTCCTTCCGTGCCTCCCGATAAGTCGTGGGGTCCACTCTGCTAGTTGGCGTTCCATCAGGAAACTTAGCATTATAAACTATTTGGCCATTAGAATCAATTAAGTCATCCAGGGCCCGCAAATAAAAAAGGACCCCATCCTTTGAACGGCAGATTAAAAACTCATAGTCGTCATCGGCCTCTCCCTCGCTAAGATTAAGTAAACTTTCAAAAACTTCTTTTTCAAGCTTACTCCGTTTGCCATAAACAGTCAATTCAAAACAGATGTTTCTGTAAAAAAACATTGACTCACCGGTGTCATGCTGATATTGATTATCAAAGAAACACGGAATCAAAAGTTCTCCGTAATCTGAGACAAAGCCGTACTTCCCGTTCATTACACTTTTGATGATCCAGCCCCGAGTGAAATATGTCGAATTTGGCGTGACGTAATCAAGCACCCTTTCTTGAATGATTATCTCCCCGTACTTTGACACAACTGCTGTGGAGGTAAAATACCCGGGATATTCATCCCTGTCGTGCCTAAATACTATCAGCAGGACCCATTTGTTCTGCTGCGCAATATAAGGATATCCTCCGCTGCTCTTAGTCTTTACATTATACATTTGGGCAATGGCGGCGGATCTGCAGTATTTCTGAACTTCCTCGTCCTCAATCTCATCAACGTTTCTCAAAAAGGTAACTATATCAGCTTTGACTGCGTTAACCCTTGCAACAACATCATTGATGACGGTTTCTTTATCCTCCCGTAATCTAATCAGGGAGGAAAAATCCTTTTCAAATTTATTAATGTTCAAATGGTTAGAATGTATTCTCATGATAATTAAACAGAGTTAACGTTGAGCATATATTTAGATAACATCTATCTGAAAAAGAGGTTCCGTTCCATTCACATACACCCGAAAAGCCCATACATTAGATTTAGGATCTTTGTCTCTTAACTGTGTGCTGATGTAGTAATCCTGGCCAAGATAGTTGAATGAATAAGGCTTTTCACCCCTGGCCCTATTATATGTAACACCCTCGGGGTCGGTGGAAATAAAACTAGGCCCGATATGGGTGATTGCCGAGCCATCATCCTTCCGGAGTATTTTATTGAAAGGAGTGCCTTCATCAAGTTTGAACTTGATATACTTTTCTATTATCTGGTAAGGAGAATACTTTCCTTCACCGTTAACCGTGTAATAATGATTCCCCCTGGCTTTCTTAAGGCCTTCCTTAACTACAGAGAAATCTTTTGCTGCCTCAGCATCACCATCATTCGTGGCCTGCTGAATCATAGCCTCTATCGTTGTTTCAAACAACTGCTTATTGCGGTTATAGAATCCAACCAGTAATTCTCTTTCTTCTGAAGTCATGGCAATTATTTCTTTATTGTTCTTGTTAAACGGGTTCCCTAGATTATGAAGATATGCTTCTATCAAGCTCTTCGCGTTCTCGTCTATATCGTGACGCTTCAAAAAATTCTCAAACACATAATCGACCATATCCTGGTAGCTTACCAGAACATAGTCCGGACTGTCACAACGCTTGCAGTCAGGCGTTAGGAATACAAAAAGCTGGTAATCAACGTCATCCTTCAATCTGTTCTCATGCTGTTTGCTGCAAGCGTAAAAATACCTTTTTGTCTGCGATAGGGTTTGATAATCCGACGGGCATGCCGAGAGGTCCTTCGACTTGGATTTTGCTGCTCCTTCTGCACTATCAACTTTATTCTCTATGATGATTTCCAATGTCTTTTCCTGTTCGTTTCCCATGTTATCAAAAACAGAAACCACGCAACGGATGAAGACATCAAGCCTGTCGCGGTCGGGAATCTTGGAAAGTTTGTTTATGACGACCTCAGGAGCGACAGATACTGTTTTGATGGAATAGGAACCGGTCAAAATGGCGTTTGCAAATGCCTTCATGTCGGATGTCTTGTTCCACCCATCAGACAGGATAGCTTTATCAGCCTTGTAAATCAAAAGATTCAGCAAATACCTTATGTGAGAATTCTGTGTGATCTTCTGATTGAAAAACCATACAAGGAACGCGCTATGGGATGGTTCATAACGCTGAATATCCAGAATTTTCCAGATATTATCCCTCTCGAAGAAAGATTTTACGGCATCATTATCAGGATTAAGATTATATGCCGTAAGCATGTCTTTAATATCCATCTGTATGTGTTGTTTAATTATATCTTTGCCCTTACCGCCCTCAAGATTTCGACCATCGCCCAAGTGTCCTGCTGGCAATAGGTGTGGAGTGCATCCTGGCGTTCGCTCTTAGTCTTCATTATACCAAACGTAGGCTCAGGAGAATCGTAGTTGAGGTAGGTGATGTAAGCCTGAACGCCATTGCCAACGTCCATTCCCTTGTATGTGAGCGCCGGCACAAGAACCGGGAGAGTTTTCTTGATGGAGTAACTGCCGGAAAGATCCGGGTGATAGTAGTTGATTCGCTTGGCCGTATTGACAAACGCGTCTTTATAGAATTCCTCTTTGGTCTTCAGCAGATCAATCAGGTCGGCGGACTTGTCGCGGATAGCAAGGAGTTTCTTTGCGTATTTAGGATAAAGGACAGCTAACTCTTCGAGACGTCCCCTCTCAAAGGATGTATTCTGGGCAAGCATGGTGCCATGGAGCGTTCCGTCCTCATTAAACTCGAAATGGTCGATGATAGCCTTGGCAAGTTCCTTGCGCTCATCGTCATCAGAATTTTCATTGAGGAAGATATAGTTGTCCTTATACTTATCACAGACTCCGGGGTCTCTCTCAATATGGAGGGAGAACTCAAACACTGACTGCCGGTAAGGTGTCTCTCCACGGAAACGCGGCAGAGGGCAGGGGAAAGATTCAAAGTCGAAGTGATAGATGGGGTACTCAAGCTGATCAAACCAA
This sequence comes from uncultured Bacteroidales bacterium, assembly GCA_900319485.1. Lineage (GTDB taxonomy): Bacteria > Bacteroidota > Bacteroidia > Bacteroidales > UBA932 > Cryptobacteroides. The sequence continues at coordinate 15,734 of ONOQ01000032.1, forward strand.
TACCGCATCTTCTCCTTGTCTACCCACTCTTCCCCGTTGTCATAACAATCCCGCTGGATTATATGATTCTCATTCGTCAGCCATGGTACTCGAACATCATCGAATTTCCAGTACTTTTCATTAATAAGTTGATATTTATCTTTGATATCGCCCTCTTTAAACCCACGGAAGTTGATGTAGTTGTTAGCCCGGTTGGAGTTAGGGACACTGCGGAGTTTCTGGAAGCAGTGTTTCCAGAACACACATTCCGTGTTCTTACCCCAGGCGCAGAAGCACCCAACGGGGACCTTCTTACTCACATCGTGTGGAGTAGAAATATAGCTTTCAAGCGTGGCAATCTCGCGAAGGACTATCGACTGATATGCCTCAGTGACCTCATTCAGATCCAGGAAAGTGATAATCTCCTGGCCATCGTTCTCATTATATAGGCAATTGCCATCTGCATCGCGTGCATCATCATAGACGTACTCACTGTTGAGGACAGCAAGATAGAAGTTTACCGGCCGGTTGTCACCGGAGTTACGCAACGCATGTTCAATTACAAATCTCTGGAAGGCAAGGTCATGAGGGTACTTCCCAACATCGGAAAAGCGGTCAAAAAGCGATTTCTTCTTTTCCTCGAAACTCTTTGCAGCACCATCACAGACCATACTGTCGGCAACGTTGAAGTGCCAGAAATTGCCATCTTTGACCAATAAGTCAAACTTGCTGCCGCCTCGCGTTCCATCCGAGAAGAAGAGCCCCGTATCTTTCCCGTTTTTGTCAAGCCGATGGCGATACTTGCTATTGGTCGTTGCCTTCACCTCGATGATGTTAATCTCATCATCGTTTTCGTTGTAGATATCCACGTAGCAACGGTAAGTATGTCCGTGGAGTCCGTACTCAAAGAGTTTCTGATTATGTACATCCCTGGAATCTGCGACAAAAGTGCCCTTGAAATACTTCCTGGCGACCTTTAATGCCTCGTCTTCAACCTTATTGTAATAGGGAAGAAGGGCCTCAAGTTCTGCGCTGGGAGAAGCGTCAAATACTTCTTCCTCTTCACCTGCAGAGCCTGAAGATTCGGCGCCGTCCCGCATTTCTTCAAGCATCTCAGCGCGACGTTCGCGTTCTGCGTCAATGTCGTCTTTCCCAGTAGGATTATGTTTCAAATCCATGGGAAAATACATAGGACAACGTGTCCAGTTGATGAATCTTGATTTTGAAACGAACATGTGGCCTTAATTTAAGCGATAAATTTAACAATTTTTCCTTTCCCCTCCAATATTATGCATTTATTTTAATATCGTTACCTGCTCAGATTGGGGACTTTAGGTGATTTTTGAAGGATAATAAACCGTTTTCTTACTCATCATCGAGTCCGGGATATTCAAAATGAAGAGTCATAATTGCATCCTCTGTTTCCACGGAAAACTTATAACCGACATAAAGAAGGAAAGCAGGAATACAAGACTTCAGGTCTTTATATGTTGCCTTGTCAAAGGTGAGCTTCCTATAAGATGGATTGGTCATTGCAGCAACAATGTTGACACTCCTGTCATAATCATTGAAATAGAGACTGTACATCCTCTCCCTGTCTTTCTTCCACATAATCCACTTGTATGGGAACATCTTCCTGATGAACTTCGGGAGTTTGAACCAGAAAGTGATGGGCTTGCGGATGGCAAAGTGACCATAGCCGCCATAACCGCGGGCATTCACGATGACGCCCTTATACTGCTTACGGAATTCAGTATCGAGTGCTTCCTCGAAATAAACAGAGTGAGAACTGGTGAAGCAGTCAAACATAATCCTATTTTCAGTATTTCTCATTGCAATATTTACTATCTGCTATAAGGAATTAATCAAATCTGACTTCGTGGGAAACAGTTCATCTTTCCCATGCAAACCGGGCAGCGGTTTATCGCTGACGGAGAGAGTATACGACTCGTGCTCAATGACCGACTCGTAATTGGCGCTGCTGATAAACTTCTTGTAGGATACCTTGGTAACTGTGGCGCAAACTGCAAGGTTCCCATGCATCAGCCATACATTGTCGCCGACAGCATATGTGATTGTCTTTTTCATACTAAAGAGATGCCAAAAGTTCTTCCTTTGTTTTAAACAACTTATTCTCGGGGATTTCGCAGAGCGAATAATTCAAGTCGTATTTCACGTCATGGCTGTCGGGGTCCGTAAAGGTAACCACCAGGCCCGTGACGAACATTCTTACTGCTTTATTCTCATTGACAAGCCATACATTGTCTTTGATGTCGTATTTTGTTTTGGCTTCCATAATACATTTGTAGTTGCTTTCTGACAATAATACGGAACGATTATCCTATCGTTACCCACTTCCCGAGAAAAATCAGAATGGAAGTTCGTACGGATCTTTCGGGGCTGGCTCTAATTTGTCCGGAATCACTATCTCTTCCGGAACATAGATGCTTGAAACATCAGCGCCGAGATACTCCACGGTGCTTGGAATCTTGACCCATTCTCTGCGCCCGCATTTGGCAAAGGCATGCGAACCGATGCTCTTCACAGAAGCCGGGATTGTAAGGTCTTCAAGGTTATGGCATCCACAGAAGGCATAGTGGCCGATAGATGTCACCGTGTCGGGAAGCGTGAAATTGCTTAAGATGGGGCACTTAAAGAAAGTGCCGTCGGCAATATGCTCCACAGAACTGGGAATATTGATTGACCAGAGGTTTATGCAATGAGCAAAGGCCCCTTTGCCGATGTGGGAGATGCTTTCTGGCAGCGTTACCATCCTGAGAGCCGGGCAATGAGAGAATGAATCGTCGCCGATCTCTGTCAAAAGTCCATTATCTGAGAAGGTTAGTCTTCTCAATGAGAGACAGCCATAGAAAGCCCTGCTGTTTATGCTCTTAACAGACAGCGGAATATGGATGGCCGCCAATTCCTCGCACCATTGGAATGCCGACCTGGCGATTGTTTCTACTTTGTCAGGAATTACGGAGAATTTGCATCCGAACACCAGTGTTTTTCCATCCTTCGTCATGCAGCAGTTCGATTCGGATTTGTATGCTGGATTATCCTCTGCAACTCGTATTGTTTCAATCCCTGGACACCCGAGAAATGCCCCAGGCTCGATAGTCGTGACGCCGGCTGAGATTTCTACAGAGGTGAGTCCCCAGCAGTCATAAAAAGCCTCATTGTGTATGCACTTGACCGATGATGGGAGAGAAACCTCCTTCAGTTTGTCGCAATTCGAGAACGATCTGCTTTGGAGCTCCGTTACCCCTTCCGGAATGACGCACTTGCCGTCAATAATTTCAAATTTTTGTTTCATTGTTTCCTCTGTTATTTCAACAAATAGTACTGTTGTCTCAGTCCATCGTTACCCATTTTCGAAGATAAATTCTTAAATTTGTATCGATAACACAATACAATGGATAACAAGCCGTTCACATATGAGCACTTCACCAAGGTCCTCACCGATGGTGATATACTCCTATTTTATATAGATGAAGCTGTAGGTATATACTGCAGGCTCAAAGGAATCAGCGTCGGGCCCCGCCCCGTCAGTTACAGCGATTACAAACCGCCGTATTCCGATGCTTTCTCTGCAGCAAACTACGCTGTATATAAAGTAGCCACCAAGATCGACTCATACAAGCCCGAATTAGGCTCCTTCAAAAAGTATCTTGACACTGCTCTTGCAAATGCCCTAAAAGACATCATGGAGGAAGAAGGGAAGAGTGACTTTTTCGACCAGACATCCAAGAAGAAAAGCAAGGATGATGAACCTGAAAAACACAGCCGGGTGGATGTGGACCGTTACTGGGGCTCCGTTGGCGAAGATTCTGAACCGGATGATGAATCCAACCGTAGGCGAGAGAGGGTGCGACAGCACGTGGACGATGCCTATGAAACGATGATTGCGTTCATCGATGATCTTCCCGATATGAAACGCGATGCGGTCTATGCTTCGGCATTCGGACAGTTACTCCGGCCCGATCTTCCGAATTACGGCCGGAACTATGCCAAGATTGTAGCGGCGGCCTATCACACCACAGCCGAGTACATCCGAAAGATTGCTGCTGAAGGAAAGGAAGCAGCATTGGAGATGGCGAATCGCCGGGGATTCAATAAGCAGTCCATGGACAGTGTCCTTATCGGCTATATGCAGGCAAGTGCTACGAAAACATATGATGAGGTGCTGGAAGCGATCAATCACTTGGATGGATTCCAGCAGTTTATGCTTCTGAGGCATTTGGCCGAGAAGGTTGAACTCTCAGCTTTCATGGGCCAGATGGCAAAGCATGGCTACCAATTCAGGGATAAGGCAAAGAGTGCCTATTGGGACAATGACAGGTATTCTTGCGCAGTTTACTATGCCCTTTATGCAATTGCCATAAATGCTGACAATGTTGACGACATCGGCATTATGCGTTACTTGATGAAGAATGTTTTCATTCCGGAATCAAAAGTAACCGCGGACCTGTCCCTGAATGAATCACAGAAAAAGCAAATTGCAGAGTCTGTTTTTGAGCGTTCCCCAGAGGGCTTTGGCCACTTGATCCAGCCTCTTATTTTCAGAGAGGTTGAAGACGGCAACCTGCCTTTCCCCTTTGTTTCCATTGACCATGTCATGTTCTTTGATTGGATAGGGATTTGTCTGGATGAAAAGAAATATCCTGTTCTAACAGAAGTATAGAATGTACCTCACGCTATGGCTATAGCATACCACGGGACGGCTGCCCTTTTCAGCCAGTTTGATCCTTCCCATCTGCTGGAAGGAGACGGAAAGTTCAAGTTCGGCGTGGGCGCGTATCTGACATCGCGATATGAAACCGCGGCCCTGTATGCAGGCAAGACCGGCAGCAAGGTAAGGTATGTCTACACTGTGGAAATTCCGGATATGACGGACGATAACCATCTGGTTTCCAGACTTCCGGTGAATCCCGCCATCGTCAAAAGGGCAGAAGAGAAGCTGGGCGAAACCATACCTGCCGAAGCATGCGAGTGCGGGAAATTCTTCCGTAAGTACATTGGCAATACGCTCATCGGGTTCGGGAAGACCATCAAGCAGCGCACCGGTTCCGCCTCTCTGGAGGCGGAGAATGCTGCTTCTAAGTTCCTCCCGACCATTGGCGTCGTCCTTCTGGTATGGCCCACGGCCCAGACCAAGCCGGAGGCCGGCAACAACTATGCGCTGATGGACTATTCCGCCTTCAAGATTCTCAAAGTAGACAAAATCGAGGAATAGCCATGCACATCCGCGAATTCATAGAGAAGAACTATCCGGAGTACTATTCAATCGAGCAATATCCGGTCGACAAGACTGCGCCCTTCTGTAAGGTGGATGCTCCCTGGGGCATCTTCTCCAACTTTGGAAGGACACCGCTTGTGGTTAACGGCGTGAGCTTTGACTGCTCCGAAAAGCTCTTCCAGGTAATGAAATTCGCCGATGCAGAGTCCCGTAGGGCAGTTTATACCGCCAAGGGGCAGACGATGAAGATGAAGGCCAAGCATCAGGAAAAGGTGGGCACCGTCCGTCCCGACTGGGGAGAAATCATCGTGGATGCCATGAAGTTCTGCCTGATGCAGAAGTATGTCCAGAGCGAGGCTTTCCGCAAGGAACTTGAGCGCAGCCGCGGCCTTTTCATTGTTGAAGATCAGACCTCCTTTCAAAAGAAGAATCCCGACACCTGGGGCGCAAAGCTTTCCGGTGACGAGAAGGAATACATCGGCCCCAACCTGATGGGGAGGCTTCTGATGGAGCTCAGGGATAATGGCAAATTGGACTATGTGCTGCCTTCGGATGCCACCGTATTCCAGGACCTTTCCATACTCCGCCTTTCTCGTGAATGTTAACTTTAATAACCTGTCCGAAGATAAGTGTCAGTTTGTCAATCCAATGAAAATAATTATCTTTGTCATAGGGGCGGTTTAATGGATGAAACGCGGTCTATCGAATCATTATATGGACGAGAAAACAATTGTTGAGGCCCTAAAGAAAGGCGAACGGGTTACACTGGAATGTAAAAAGGCAAAGTCTGAGATTCCATCCTCAGTATGGGCCACTTATTCTTCCTTTGCCAATACGGAAGGCGGGCTCATCCTTCTTGGGGTAAATGAAGACCCTGACGAACCTGACATCGCAAAGCGTTTCACCATCACCGGAGTCAATAATGTCGCCAAAATGAAGAAAGACTTCTGGGATACCGTCAATAATGCCAGCAAAATCAACGTGAACATTCTGAAGGACTCCGATGTAGATAGTTTTGAACTCGATGGGAAAACGGTTCTTGCCATTCATATCCCCCGTGCAGATTATACGATGCGGCCGGTCTTCATCAATAATAATATGATGCGCGGCACGTATATGCGCAATCATGAAGGCGACTACCACTGCTCGGAAGATATCATCAGGATGATGCTGCGGGATGCCTTCCCGGATGGGAACGACCGTATGTTTCTTGAAAACTATACGATGGACGATATTGACATCCATACGCTGGAGGCATATCGCAACCATTTCAGCAGCCGTTATCCGGAACACGTGTTCAACAAGCTGGACCACAAGGAATTCCTCCGTCAGTTGGGCGGTTATATGTTGAATAGGGAGAACGGGAAGGAAGGTCTTACAATGGCGGGGCTCCTAATGTTTGGCAAGGGCTTACCGATACGGGAACGTTTTGACAATCTTCGGCTGGACTACATCGACAAATCCCATCTTGTGGGCGATCAGCGCTATAGCGACAGACTCACATACGATGGGACGTGGGAGAACAACCTCTATAACTTTGCTACCTTCGTATTGCCACGTCTCACGAAAGAGCTACCTCGGCCGTTTAAAATGAACGGAACCGAGCGCGACGATGATACGCCGCAGCATAAGGCCGTACGTGAAGCACTTACAAATTCCATAATCCATGCAGATATGGTAATTGATGGTGTTCTGAAAGTGGAAAAATATGACGACCGCTTCGTCTTCACAAACCCGGGTCTGCTTAAGATTCCAGTTGAACAGATTTACAGCGGTTACGAGACACGTGCCCGCAACCAACGCATCCAAAACATGTTCCGGATGATTGGTTTCGGAGAGAACTTAGGCTCCGGCTTCCCACTTATTTTAAGTGCCTGGAACGAGAAACATTGGCTGGAACCAGAGCTTGTTGAGCAGAAGGACCTTAAGCAGGTCAAACTTGTTCTTCATTTCCGTTCCGAAAATGTCGTAAAGGATGTCGTAAAGGATGTCGTAAAGCAACTGACTGTCAGACAGCAGCTTATCCTTGAAATGATACGTCAGGATAATACTATTTCTGCACGTGCGATGTCGGAAAGCCTGTCGGGAAAGGAAAAAGTCACCGAAAGGACTGTCCAAAGAGATTTGGGCGTCTTGAAGAAACTGGGGATTCTCTCTCGCATAGGCGGACGTTTCAACGGCGAATGGATTATCAACGAGCCGTAATTAAATCTAATAGCGCTCTATATAAACCAAAAAGAGTCGCCGATTTCTCAGCGACTCTTTAAGCGGTGCGGACGAGGCTCGAACTCGCGACCCCCGGCGTGACAGGCCGGTATTCTAAACCGACTGAACTACCGCACCAAATTTTCAGTGAACTTCAGGCCGGTATTCTAAACCGACTGAACTACCGCACCAAATTTTCAGTGAACTTCCCTTTCGGGATTGCAAAGGTAACACCTTTTTTTGAATCTGCAAACAATTAATTAAAAATTTTGCAATTATTTTTCTGGGAGGCAGGAGATGATGTCGCGGAGAAGTCCGTTGAAATCAATCACCCTGTCTGGCTTGGGAGAGTAGCCAAGAATCACCACCACAAGGTCCTTGGAGGGGACGATGTAGATCTGCTGGCCGTCATGGCCGTTGCATGAGAACATGTCCTCAGGGACGTCGGGGCACACCTTGCAGCGGTTGAGCCAGAAGAATGCGCCGTACCTGCCTTCACTTGCCTGGGCAGGAGTGGCGGTATATTCCACCCAGCCTTCCGGGAGGATGCGCTTCTCTCCCACGCAGCCGTCGTCCAGAAACATCTGGCCAAAGCGGGCGTAGTCGCGTGCAGTAACATAGAGGTAGGAAGAACCTACCGGAGTGCCGCTCATGTCGGGCTCAAAGTGGGGGTTGGCAATTGCAAGGGGAGCGAAGAGGCGCTCACGCATATAATTAAGGAAGGCTTCGTCTGATTCAAACTTTCCGCGGAGGTAACGCATAACAATGTTGGTGCTGCCGCTTGAATAGTACCAGAAGGTGCCGGGTTCATGCTCCAGGGGCTTTGAGAGGGCGTATAGGCCCATATCGGCCTCACGGTGAAGCATAAGGTTCACGTCTGAGCGGTTGCCGTAATCCTCGTTCCACTCAAGGCCGCTCTGCATTTGGAGAAGGTTGTTGAGGGTGATGGCCTTCCTGGCATCATTCTGCCACTGAGGGATATCCAGCGGGGCGTATATGTCCACAAGGCCGTCTCCTGCCATTATGCCCACAAGTGCGTTTGTGAAACTCTTTCCCATACTCCAACTGAGAAGTTGGGTGCTTGCGTCAATTCCTTTGTCGTAGCGCTCGGCAATGATCTTTCCGTTATGAAGCGCCACAAAGGCAAAGGGATGGCCGTTGTAGGAACGCTCATCTACAAGAGCCTTGGCAATAGGCTCCAGACGCGCGGTGAGGCTGTCATCGGCTTTCTCAAGATAATCCGGATATGAGTCTGCGGGGAGGGGATAGGCCTGATTAAGGAATTCCTTCTTGCCTTTTCCCCTAAGGAGGGTAACGCCGTAGCCTTCCCTGTAGGCGGCTGTTGATTTGTACCAAAGGAAGCGGCTGGTGACGGTCTTTTTCTCCAGATTCACCTTGTTCCTGTTGAACTTTATGAAGGAGAAATGAAGGTCCAGTGGCTCTACATCCTCTTGCGCGCGGCCGGATACAAACACTGCCGATGCAAGATTCTTTGCCGCATAGCCCGTGATGATGGGCATAAGGGTGTTGAGGTAGATACAGCCTCCAAGGACAGCCACGGCAAGGATACAGCCGGCAATGCCCAATACTTTCCGAGTTTTCATAAGTTTTAGTTTAAGTTAATGCGCCAAGCCGAAAGGCCTGGCGCTGAATCTTTTATTAGTTGAAGGAACTAACTCTGGTGGGCGTTGTAACCGCGGTCGGCGGGTTCAATCCACACTTTATACACTCCATTCACATCACCTACCCAGAAACGGTACACAAAGCACTCGTAGTAATGAAGGTATTGGCTAAAATGGCCCATCCTTACTATAGATCCAGGATTGGAGAGGTTACAGCGGTAGTGGTTGCTGTCGGTATTGGTCTTTTTGCACATAAAGCCCCTGTTCCAGTCCGGCATGCCCATTTCCTTGATATTGGAATGGAGAGCCGGATTGGCATCCAGGATATTGTGTACGTAGCAAAGCGTCCAGTGGAGGGATGCTTGACTGAAATCGGAGTCCGTATTGGACGTCATCCAATGCTTTTCTCCGGGATTCAGCCTGAGAAGAATGCCGTCTTTGTTGGCCTGTGTGTATTCCTGAATGACCAGGAAATCACCATCTCCGCGTTCAAAGGAGTCTTTTCTTACCATATAAGCCCCCTCAGGCAGCGCAACACCCGGTTTCAGGGTGATTTTGGCGCCAAGGTAGAAATAATCCAGGGCATCGCAGAAATCTTTGTGGCTGAAGGTTTCGTCGTTCATGGACATTGCTATGACCTCCTTGGGCATAAACACAATTGAGGAAAGGGGACGGACGCAGACGGGAACTTCAATTTCTGCAATCCTGCCGTCCTTCGCGTCCTTAACGGGCTGCAGCACGGCCTGACCCTTCTTTACGCCAAGAGTGTCCTGAAGGTTCCAGATTACGCTTTCTCCGTTGAGAATCACTTCTGCTTCAGAAGGGATAAGTAAATTGAACCACTCCTTAGCCTCATTATAATTCTCTGCTGCGATTGTTATTTTTCCGGGATCCGATTCATCCAGTTGGAGACCGCCGTATGTACCTTCTATGGCACCATTGTCACCCATATAGAGAACCTGGTTCAGAAGGAATTCAGTGTCGTCATAGGGATACTTGGGACCTGATTGATCAGAAGAACCTTTCTGGCAAGACGCCATGGCGATGCCGCAAACTAATACGGCCCAAAAGAAACGATGCATAACTCTAAGCATAATGTCTTGTTTATAAGGCACAAAGATGCACAAAAATAATTTTTTATGCAAGACCTATTCAGTTGATTTTGACTATATTGTCCGCGTGACTGATGACTTTTTCACGGTGGGAGACAAAAATTACGGTCTTTCGGCCCTTGTACTTTGATTCAAGGCGCTCAATAAGGCGGGCTTCGGTTTCGGAGTCAAGGGCCGATGTTGACTCGTCCAGAAGGAGGATGCCGCCGGGCCGTAACAGCGCGCGCGCAATGGCTATTCTCTGGCACTGACCCTCGCTAAGGCCGCTCCCGTCTTCCCCGCAAGGGGTGTCAAGGCCTTCAGGAAGATCCAGGACAAACGGGGCCTGGGCATCTTCAAGGGCCGTTTTCAGGTCTTCCTCCGTGGCATCCGGGGCCGCAAGAAGAAGGTTTGAGCGGATGGTGCCGCTAAGGAGGGAATTACCCTGCGGGATGTACTGGAAATTGCCCCTCAGGGCTGCCGATGCCGGATGCCCGCCAATCATAACGGAACCGGAAGAAGGCCTCAGGAGCCCCAGGATAAGCCTTATGAGGGTACTCTTGCCTATTCCCGTGGGGCCTGCTATCACTGACAGTTTTCCGGCCGGGAAACTGCAGGAGAAATTGGACAGCACGGGCTCCGGAGTGCCCGGATATGTGTAAGTGACGCCGGAAACCTCAATTGAGGGGGCATCGGCCAAAACTATTGGCTCAGACGCCGGTTCCTGTTCCAACTCCAGCAGTTCCATCACGCGGTCTACGGAAGTGATGGCCTGGATGATGGCGGGGACCTGGCGCCCAAGTTCCGCCACGGGCCGCTGCACCTGACCCACAAGTTGCATAAAGGCGGTCATCATACCGTATGAGATGGTGCCGTGCATTATGCCCACAACACCCCAGAGGAGCGTTGCGGCGTGGCCTGCCTGGAACCCGAAGAACATAAGCCCGCGGGCCACCGCATTGTAGTTGAGGCGTTTGCGGGTGATGTCCTCTACGTCTCCCTGCAGCCATCCCATCTTGTCCACAACCCTTTCCACGCTTGTGAGGGTGAGCATAAGCACCCTGTTCTGGAGGCTCTCCTGCATAAGCTGCTGGATTTCGCTCTCGCGTTTTCTGATGGCGGCCATAAGTTCCCTCAGTTTCCTGAAGAAGAGTTTTGAGCCGAACACCATAGCGAAGGTGAGTATGAGGATTACCCACAGCAGGTTTGGCGCCAGATACATAAGGTATGCGGACGCCGCCAGAAGTTGGACCAGGGTGAGTATGATGGAGGGAATCCGCGCAACTACAAGTTCCGACACCACCCTTGTATCCTCTTCCAGGCGGTTTACGGCATCTCCGGAGAGGAAACGCTCCCGGCCGTCCCAGCGGCTTTTCATCACGGTCTCAAAGATACTCCGGCGCATGATGTTCTGGGACTTCACCTGGGTGTAACTCTCCCACCAGTTGCTGAAAAGGATGGTGACAAGTTGAATTGCAAGGATTGCGAGGAATATGCCGATACCCGTCCTGAGAGGCATTGCGGAGTCTCCGGTGGCAATATCCACCAACCTCTTGCTGGAAGCCACGAAGGCAAGGGAAGCGGCTATTCTCACCACTCCCACCGCCACGGTTACAGCCACACGCCACCACGCGGGGCGCGCCATACCTATCAGGGTGCGCAGGACCTTCATTATGCCTCTACAACTCCTTCTTCAACCCATTTGCCTGCAAGGGCGGCAGCGTCCTGATACGCGCGCTCCTTATCAACCTCATACTGGTCCATAAGGGCTGAGGTCATATCTTCAACGGTGAATTCCTTACCCTGGAACTGTTCCCAGAGGTATGCCGCCGATGCATTGAGGGAGAGCATCTTGTTGAAGTTCACCTGTGCAAGGCCTTCTCCAACCACCACGTACTCTCCGCAGATTTTCCTAAGAATGAATCCTTCCTTGATTTTCATATTATCCTTCTATAAATTGCCAAAATATATCTTCTGAAGGGCTTCAGGGCCCTCCAAATGCGTCCTTTGCCGGGTTTTACGGAGCGCTTCCCGCGGCCAATCTCAATTGCCGTTCCCATAACATCGGCCAGGGTGCATTCCTCCGTGCCCGCAAGATTTCCGTCTCCCATAAGGGTGACTTTGTCCCCGTCAAGGGCTATCACGCGGTGAAGGACATACCTTCCCGGGAGCCTCACCAGCACTATGTCTCCAACCTCCACTGCGTCCTTCTTTTCAAGCACCACGCTGTCACGGCCGCCGCGGATGAAGGGGAGCATACTGCTTCCAAGCGGGGTGAAACGCACGGTGCGGCCTTCATTGAGAAGCGCCCCGGCCTCCTCCAGGATAAGGGTATTTGGAACTATCTTCTTATCCATTCACCACTACGGTATTGTAGCAAAGATGGGCGGCTTCTTCATCTGGCAGGCACTCAAGGTGGTAGCAGGGGACTGCACCCGTCATTGCCTCAAGGGTGTTGTGCCAGTGATTGGCCAGTTCCGAGAAGGGCCTGAATGATGAGGCCGATGCCATCAGGGACGCATAGGCCTTCACTCCGGTGAGACGCTCAATCTTGTTATAAGGGGCCTGGCTGAGGCGTACTACCGCGCCGGCGGGCACGCTGAGAGCCTTGTAGCAGGGCGTTTTTCCGCTCCAGGGGGAGCCGAAGACGCGGACCTCCCCATCCGGCATAAGCCTAAGAACGGGGTTGTCGTCGTTGAGAAGCCAGGTTCCGGGGATATGTTTAAGCCAAAGGCCGCTGTGGGTGCTTTTTCCGGTGCCGCTCTTCCCTAGGAAGAGGAAGCCCTTGCCACCGTTCACCACCACGGAAGAGTGCATTTCAAGCGCTCCCATTTTGGCCGATGCGAAGGTGAAAAGAAGCATAAGGGCGTTGTTGAACGCAAAGGCGTCGTCCTTTCCGGGAAGGATGAGACGGGCTTTACTGAAATCCGGGCTCATAGTGAGTTCCATTGCCTCAGGGCGTCCCGGAAGGGGGCTGGTGCGGGAAGCGATGGAGCCGTCGGCATTCCTATAAAGGCATATCTCCGGGAAAAGCGGGCCGTCGTCAGTCTTGTATAGCAGACTTCCTGAAGGGGCCGGCAGGGGACCGTGGACAAGGTCCAGGGAGAAAAGAGGTTCCTCTTCCGGTCTAAGGCCGGAGACGAAGGGTTTCATATTAATGAGGCTGTCCGGGAAGAAAGTTTCTCCGCTGCCGCTCACCCTGAAGGGAAGATCTGCCACTCTGTATATCCTTGAGTTATCCATAATCATCCACAAAACTAACAATAATACCTCAAAACACAAAGAATAATTTAGTATCTTTGTAAACTTTGACAAAGGAAAGCAGCATAATAATCAAGAACGCCCGTGAGAACAATCTCAAGGGAATTACCGTGGAAATACCCCGCGGTAAACTTGTGGTCATAACCGGCGTCTCCGGCAGCGGAAAGAGTTCCCTTGCCTTCGACACCCTCTTCGCCGAGGGCCAGCGCCGCTTTGCCGAAAGCCTTTCCTCCTACGCCCGCCAGTTCCTTGGCCGAATGTCAAAACCGGACGTAGACATCATTGAGGGCATCCCTCCGGCAATAGCCATAGAGCAGAAGGTGAACATCAAGAATCCCCGCTCCACTGTTGCCACCACCACGGAGATATACGATTTCCTGAGGCTCCTCTTCGCCCGTATCGGCCGCACATATTCTCCGGTCAGCGGCAATGAGGTGAAGGCCCATTCCGTGAAGGATGTGCTGGACTACCTCTCCGACGGGCAAGAGCATGCCGTATACATCCTTTCGGAATCAAGATGGGACTCCAGAAAAGATAAAGTGGAATATCTTCTCTCCCTTAAGGAGGAAGGCTACAGCCGCCTTTTCAATGTAGAGGATGAAAGTATACTGAGCATTGAGGATATCCTTCAGATGGACGGGGAATATCCTAAAAACCTTCTCCTTCTCATAGACAGGGTAAAGATTCATCCCCCCATTGATGCCGATACTTCAATGCGTCTGAACAGTTCGGTTCAATCGGCTTTCGATATGGGCGGAGGTGACGTTTACCTATGGGAAAAGACCCAGGATACACAGGTGGTGGACCAGGTCCAGGGCAATTTTGGACGAGGTGCCATTTTAGGTGGTGGACCTGGTCCAGCCACTATGCCCCAGAGGTACCTGGAAGGCACACCCGGTGGACCAGGTCCAGGGGGTGAAATTACACCTGGTCCAAAAACTGGGTGGACCAGGTCCACTGATGGGGGACACCTTGTCAGGTTCTGCGCCAGGTTTGAACTGGACGGGATAACGTTCAGGCGGCCGGACGAATACCTTTTCAGTTTCAACAGTCCGCTGGGGGCGTGCCCCGTGTGCGGCGGCCTTGGAAAGATTATCGGCATAAGCGAGGACCTTGTGGTGCCGGACAAGACAAAGAGCATCTACGACGGCGCAATTGCCTGCTGGAGGGGGGAGAAGATGAGTTGGTTCAAGGATCAACTCATAAAGAATGCCGAAAGACTAGGCATCTCCATATTTGAACCTTATTGCAAACTCACTGAGGAGCAGAAGCGCATAATCTGGACATATCGCGGGGACTATGAAGACCCCGACGCATACTGCGGCATAGACCAGTTCTTTGAATGGGTTGAGAGCAACCGCTACAAGATCCAGTACAAGTATATGCTAAGCCGATACAGCGGCCGCACCACCTGCACCGCCTGCGGCGGAAGCAGGCTCCGGAAGGAAGCCCTATACGTGAAGATAGCGGGAAAGACTATCCACGATCTGCTTTCAATGACCGTGGAGGAACTCCTGAAGTGGTTCGGCTCCGTTACCCTGACTGAAACGGAGCAGGCCATAGCCGGCAAGACCATAGAGGAGATCCGTTACCGCCTGCAGTGCATTGAGGACGTGGGCCTTGGGTACCTCACCCTAAGCCGCACCATGAATACGCTCTCCGGCGGCGAAAGCCAGAGGGTGAACCTTGTGACGGCCCTCGGAAGTTCCCTTGTGGGCTCAATGTACATCCTGGACGAGCCTTCTATCGGCCTTCATCCCCGCGATACCGACAGGCTCATTGCGGTCCTTCGGCGCTTAAGGGACATAGGCAACACGGTTGTTGTCGTGGAGCACGACCCTGAAATCATCAAGGCGGCCGATTACCTCATAGACCTTGGCCCCCGCGCCGGCGTCAATGGCGGCGAGGTTGTGTTTGAAGGGAAGATTCCCGATCAGGTCGGGAATGACGGCGTAAACGTCATGGCCGGCCCCGACCGGCCATCCCTTACCCTGCAGTACCTCTTCGGCCTCAGGGAGCAGTATAGGAGGGAAAAGAACCCCTGGAGGTACTCCATCACCATAAAAGGGGCTATGCAGAACAACCTCAAGGACATAGACGTGAGGATTCCCCTCAACGTGTTCACGGTAGTGAGCGGCGTTTCCGGAAGCGGAAAGAGTTCCCTGGTGGGGGACATCCTATACCCTGCAATGCACCGCCGCCTCAATGAGACCGGAGACGTCCCGGGCACATTCAAGGGCCTGGAAGGGGACCTCAGTCGCATAACGCGCGTGGAGTACGTGGACCAGAACCCCATCGGCAAGAGTTCCCGCTCAAACGCCGTCACTTACCTCAAGGTCTACGACGACATCCGTAAACTCCTTTCCCAGCAGCAGTACGCCCGCATAAACGGCTTCACGCCTTCATATTTCTCCTTCAACCAGGAGGGCGGCCGCTGCCCTGAATGCCAGGGAGACGGCTTTGTGAAGATAGGGATGCAGTTTATGGCCGATGTTACTATGGTGTGCGAGTCCTGCGGCGGCAAGCGCTTCAAGCCTGAAATCCTGGAGGTGAACTACAAGGGCCTCAACGTGAGCGACATACTGGACCTCAGCGTAGACGAGGCCATAGCCTTCTTCGGCGCCCAGAAGGAGCCCGAGGCCATCTCCATTGCCGCAAAACTCCAGCCCCTTGTGGACGTGGGCCTTGGATACATAAAACTGGGACAGCCTTCCAGTACGCTTTCAGGAGGTGAGAGCCAGCGCATTAAACTGGCGTATTTCCTCTCTATAAGCGAAGGCTCCAGGGACAAGATACTCTTTATCTTCGACGAGCCCACAACCGGTCTTCATTTTCACGACGTCCAGAAACTCCTCCACTCCTTCGACGCCCTTCTCCAGAAGGGCCACACGGTGCTTGTCGTGGAGCACAACCTTGACGTGATAAGGGCGGCCGACTGGGTGATAGACCTTGGACCGGACGCCGGAGACAGGGGAGGGGAAGTGGTTTTCGAGGGCACTCCCGAAGACCTTAAGAAACAAGGAAAAACATTTACTGCCAAATACCTATGAAAAAGATTGCAGCCATAACGATGGTCCGTAACGACGACTTCTACCTCCGCAAGTGGGTCCAGTATTATTCCCGCGAACTTGGAGGAAAGGATCATCTTTACATCTACTACGACGGCGTGGACCAGGAAATAGGTGACTTCTGCCGCGGAACCAACGCTTTCAAGGTCCCCAAAATAGGCAAGAAGGTTGTTGAGGCGGAAAAAGGCCGCCTGCAGTTCCTGTCCTGGAAGGCTGCGGAACTCCTTTCCGGCGGCTACGATCTTGTGATAGGCGTTGATGCCGATGAATTCATAGTTGTGGACCCCAAACTGGGGAAAACCCTTGTGGAGTACCTCAGCGGCCTTAAGGTGAAGGGCTCAGTATCGGCCCTCGGCCTTGACTTCGGCCAGAAAATAGGCGTGGAGGGAGACATCACTGATGAGATTCCTTTCCTCCAGCAGAGGCATTACGCCCAGATAGGGACGCGCTACACCAAGCCCTCCATTATGGCCGAACCCCTTACCTGGGGCAGCGGATTCCACCGCATCAAGGGAAAGAACTTCCATATTGCAAAGGACCTTTACCTCTTCCATTTCGGCTACTTTGACCAGAAGCGGCTTGAAGACCGTTTCAATGACAAGGACCGCCTGAAACAGGGCTGGGGCAGGCATATGAAAAAGCGTTCCCGCGCCATCCGCCTTGTGACGGAACTCCCTGCCCGCAAGTTCGAGCCCTGGGTCCGTTTTGCCCGTATCTGCCAAACCCTTGTGCGTCCGCCCTATGCCTGGAACAAGCCCGCTATGTTCGGCCTAAGGATTATTGTGGCCATTCCTCCCCGCTTTGAGGACATTGTATGAGTGAGAAGGTATATATGGTGTCCGTTGTAAGGGATTTTGAGATGTACGGAAACTGCATCCTGGATAATCCCTTATGCCGTTCCCTTAACATAGTGACCATTGACAACAGGGAGGAGAACCTTGGTATTCCGCTCCGGTATAACTGCATTCTGGACACTCTTGAGGAGGACGGCTGGATTGTGTTCTGCCATGAGGACTGGATGCCTGAATGTGACCTCCAATCCATCCTGAGTGGCCTGGATAAAGATTGTTTATACGGGCCCATAGGCGTTTTTGTTGAGGAGCGCCGTAACCGGGACTTCATTTTCATGCACGGGGAAGCGAAGAACTGCAGGAAGGACGGGAAGTCTTTAAAAACCATTTATGGCGTGGAAACCTGCGCCCGTGTAGACTGCTTTGACTGCCAGTGCCTCATTGTCCACTCATCCCTTGTGAAAAAATATGGGCTCAGGTTTGATGAGAAACTTCTCTTTGATATGTACGTGGAGGATTTCTGCGTGAATGCCTTTGAGAAGTACGGCGTCATCTCACGTACCATTAAGATAGAGTGCACCCACTTTTCAAGGGGCAGCATCAACGCCCGTTTTCATAGTTCCCTGGACTATGTGAGGGAGAAGTACAAAGGCGGCAAAAAACGCTATGCAACCATAGTTGGAAGGCATAATACTTTTGGGAGGAACATTGATAAGCCGGTGAGCAAGTACCGGAACAATCTCCTTGGAAAGGTGTGGTACTGGCTTAACAAGTAAGCGCATTATGGGAAAGATACTCTGCTGCATATTCAATTATAACGACAACGCTGAGGCGGAGGCCTGGGCCGATCGCCTGTCGCCCCATTTTGACACCCTTATCCTAGATAGCGGCAGTTCTCCCCGCTGCACCCATCCTCTTTCCGTGCCGCTGGATAATCTCTATTATTCCGGCCTTATGAACGAGGCCTTCCGCCGTGGAAAGGAAGGCGGGTACGGCTGGGTGATGATAGTGACAAGCGACCTCCAGATATCGGCCTCAAATACGGAGAAACTGGTGGCGGCGATGAAGGAAGTCTCCTGCGCCAAAAACGTGGGCCTTTATCAGCCCTCGACGGCCTGGAAGGGGCGTTCCCTTCCGCAGAGCAGGTGCCATTTCACGGGGAGGATGCGGAGCACTTCCTTCCAGGAGGGATGGTTCCATATGATACGCATAGACCTTATGGAAAAGGTGTGCCCCATTGATGTGACGCTTAACAGGCTTGGATGGGGAGTGGACCTTGCCCTCAGCCACTTTGCAAGGATAATGAACCTCCTTGTGCTGGTTGACGACCGTATAAGGGTGGTGCACCCCGGCGGAACCGGCTACAACAGGGAAGAGGCGCTCCGGCAGATGAGGGCCTGGCACGCCACCATCCCCGGCTATACTTCTCCAAGGCATTTCAGGCCCAGGAAGGATAAGATTCTCTACTGATATTTCCGGTAAACGGAGAGGAAATTCTCCACAAATGATTCCTCCGTGGTGCGCTCCAGGGCAATGTCCCGGCAGGCACCGCAGATGGCGGCATATTCTTCAGGGCTTGCATTGAAAAGCCCCAGGATGCCCTTTGCAAAGTCTTTGGAATCCCGCAGTTTTGCGCAGTAGCCGGTATTGTGGCCAAGTACCATATCAAGGGCGGTTCCAATTTCAAATGCAATGACGGGAGTGCCGCAGGAGAGGGCCTGGTTCACCATCGAGGGGCCGGCATCGTCAGTGGACGGGCACAGGAAGGCACTGGCGGCGCTGTACACCATGGGAAGGTCCTTAAACGGAATGTAACCAAGGTTCCTGGTCTCAAAGGGAAGGCTTTCAAGGAGGGTCCCGGCGTGATGCCCGGCAACTAGAAGGAGCACTTCATCGGCCTTATCCCTTATGGAAGACTTGAAAACCTTCAGGGCGTTTATAAGGTAACTCATCCCCTTCCTTTCTTCGGTGAGTGAATTGGCTCCGAAGAACAGCACAAAACGCTTTGACGGGTCTATTCCCAGCTGTTTTCTGGCCTCCTCCTTTGGGATGGGATGGAAAAAGGCGTTGTCTACAAGGGGGTAAACAGTCTCCAGGCGGTCATAGCGCTTCAGGAGGGCGCCGCGGGCGTGAATCCTCTGCATGTGGGTGTTGCCGTACACTATGGGCTTCACTTTTTCAAGGATACGCTTCCTTTCAAGGATATTGGAGGCGGTGAAATCGTGGGCGCTGCCGTCCCTAAGGCCGGGGCAGAATCCGCATCCCTCGGCATATCTGGGGCAGTCTCCTATGAAGTGGCAGCCGCCCGCAACGGGGTGGTTGTCGGGGCAGCGGAAGTGGATCTGGCAGTGGAGTTTGTCGTAGATTGCTTCAACGCTCCGGTAGGAAAGGAGCCTGTACCAGAACACTATGAATACCACATCGTAGGGCTTTGTAATCCTCCTTGTAATGAGCCGTGGGTCCACCGGAGGGTTCTCCTCCCTTCCATAGTCAAAACTGTGCTCTCCCTTCTGGCCGATAAACCTCCCCAGGTAATGTGACCTCAGGGCCTGGAAATGCTCCCTGAGGGTCCTCCGGCGAGGTTCCGGCAGGACGTAGAGTATCTCCGGATGACCGGGGACGGAGTCCTTTGTTAGGAAATCGGCCTCAATCCCGGCGTTTTTAAGGGCGCGGTAGAAGTTGTAC